>DATACC010000292.1:0-8643 GCA_036259255.1 Thermoanaerobaculia bacterium
GAGGCGGCGATGACGGACACCTGGCAGCCGTTCGTCCGGGGCCTGGCCGGCTTCGTGGCGCGCCGGGTGCCGGCGCAGGATGCCGAGGACGTCCTCCAGGACGTCCTCGTGCGCCTGCACCAGGGCGCGGCCGGCCTGCGCGACGCGGGCCGCGCCGAGTCCTGGGTCTACGGCATCGCGCGCCGCACCATCGCCGACTACTACCGCGCCCGCCGCCCGCCCCTGTCCCCCGGCCCGGCGCCGGAGGTCGACGATCTGCCCGACCCGGCCGCCCCGGAGCCTCGCGGCTTCGCCGCCTTCGGGGGCGACCACGGCGTCCACGAGGAGGTCCTCTCCTGGCTGCGCCCGATGGCCGAGGAGCTGCCGGACAAGTACGCCCGAGCCCTGCTGATGGCCGATTTCGACGGCCGCACCCAGCAGGAGGTGGCCGACGAGCTGGGCCTCACGCTGTCCGGTGCCAAGAGCCGCGTGCAGCGCGCCCGGGCCCTGCTCGGCGAGTCGCTGCGCCGCTGCTGCGAGGTGGAGCTCGACGAGGAAGGACGCGCCGTCGACTTCCGGCGCCAGAGCTGCGACTGCTGAGCGGCCGCGCACCCCGCAACCGAAGCAGAAAAAGAGCCCCGGCGGAGGGGAGACTTGCCGGGGCGATGGGACTTCAGGGTGGGCCCGGCGGGCGCCGAGGCACCCGCCGGGAACCGCTGAAGGTCTGTTGCGGAACGCGACTACGGACAGGTCGCGAAGGCGCTGGTGTCCTGGATCGGCTGGAACGGCGTCTGCTGCGGGTTGGCGTAGGTCGCCACCGAACCGGTCTGGGTGTCGCGCACCGTGATCTCCACCTCGACGTTGGTCAGACCGCCGGCGAACACCCAGTAGTGGTTGTTCACCCCGCAGGCATCGAGCACCTTCACCACCGCCTCGACGTTCTGCTGGTTGAAGAACCAGAGGTAGCCCGTGTCGTCGGTCAGCTCCACGGCGTTGGCCGGATCGAGCTCGGTGTCGGCGTCGTTCGGCGGGTCGAACTCGGCCCGCACCTCGAAGCGGTCGCCGTTGAGGCACAGCGTCTGGCCGTCCTCGATGCACGGCGAGTCGTTGTCGAAGACGGTCACCGTCGCCGTCCCCGGGTTGCCGACGGTGGCGCCGCCGGTGGCGTTGGCCAGGGTCACGGTGAAGGTCTCCGCGTCCTCGGCCTCGGCGTCGTCGGTGATCGCGATCACCACCGCCTTCGAGCCGCCCTCGCCGTCGGCGAAGGAGACCGTCTGGGTGGCGGCCGCGAAGTCGGTGCCGGCCGTGGCGGTACCGCTCGCCAGCACCACCTCCACCGTCACCGCGCCGTCGGTGCCGCCGCTGCGAGTCACCGCCAGCGCGACACTGCCGTCCCGCTCGAGGGCGATGGACTCGTCGTCCCCGAGCGCCAGCGTGCCGGGAGTGTCGTCCCCGCCGCCGCCATTGCCGCCGGCCGCCGCGAGCACCAGCGCTCCTCCGACAGTCCCCGTGGTGCCGGTGACCTGCACGGTGAGGCCACCCACCGAGAGATCGGCGCCGGAGGCCACCGAGCCCGCGTCGCTCCCGCTCGACGAGCCGGCGCCCAGGTTCACCACCGTGTTGGCGCCCTGGCGGATGGAAGCACCGGTGATGTTGCCGATGCCGTTGGTCACCAAGCTGTAACTCACCGTGCCGGAGCCGGTGCGGATGCTGGCGAAGCCCTGGGCTCCGCCGCCGCCCGCGAGCATGGCGCTGTAGTCGTCCGCGGCGGCGATCGCCGGAGCGAGCAGCAGGGCCAGTACCAGGCAGAAAGCTCTCTTCATGATCGTTTTCCTCGTCTCTCGTCGGGCGGTCAGTTGTCGGAGAACGTGGTCCACCCTTCGTGGATCCACGGATCGTTGGGGTTGACGCCGCCCAGGAAGTTGACGGCATCGAAGAAGCCCGCCGGCGGCGCCGCCACGTTGGCGTTGCCGCGGGCCGGCGAACCGGGCAGCGGCGCGACGTCCGGGGTCAGGCCGTAGGGAGCCGGCAGGCGCGGATCCGCGGTGAGGATCGTGCCGCCGAGGCGGGACGGATCGTCGCTCAGCCCACCGGCGACGTCGAAGACGATGCCGTTGGAGATCGACAGGCTCGCATCCGCCGGGCTGCTGCTGGTGCTGAAGTTGACGCCCCGGCCCGAGAAGCCTTCGCAGACGAAGTTGCGGATCGTCGCACTGGTGCCGCGGCGCAGGTTCATGCAGCTCCCGTTGTCGCTGCCGGGCAGCGGCCGGTTGCCGACGAACGTGGCGTTGTAGAGGGTGGGGTTGGAGCGCGGCGTGGCGTTGGGGTTCTGCTCCTGGCCGTCGGCCTCGATGCCCTCCCCCGCCTCGGTGGTGGTCTGGATCGCCACGAAGAACTGCAGGTTGCCCTGCCAGCCGAAGGTCCAGTCCAGACTGTCGTCCTCGGCGTTGGTCACCAGCACGTACTTGGCGTTGGCCGTGCCGCCGAAGAACTCGATGCCGTCATCCTGGTTGTAGTGAATCTGCAGGTGGTCGAGCTGGGTGCCGGCGCCGACGCCCTGGAGCGCGATGCCGTTGAGCTCGTCCTGGTCGTTGAAGCGGATGCCGGCGAACTCCACCCGCACGTAGGACAGGCGCCCCGAGCTGTCGTTCGGGTCGTTGCCGCCATAGGTGCCGCTGTCGCCCTCGCCCACCGGGTTGGGGATGTTGACCGGCGCGTTGCCGTTGATGGCAAGGCCGCCCCAGTCGCCGGGAGCCCGGTCGCCGCGCTCGTTCTCGGAGCTGAAGACGATCGGCCGCATGGCGTCGCCCACCGCCTGGATGCGGGCGCCGGGCCGCACGATCAGCACCCCCTGGCCCGCCTGCGAGCCGAGGATCACCGTGCCCGCCTGGATATTGAGCGTGCCGCTCGTCACCCGCGTCGGGCCGGCCAGGTAGTAGACCTTGTCGTTGGTCCAGTTGCCGCCGGCGAGGTTGCCGGAGACGTTGACCACGTCGCCCACGAAGTTGTACATCGCGTTGCTGCGGGCGATCACCCGGGTGCCGGCGGCGTCGCGCACCTCGAGGACGAACTGGTAGAGCCCGTTGCCCCGCGGAACGCCCGCCGGCAGGCTGCCGAAGGCCGAGTCCGGGCCGAACAGCCGGAAGTCGGACAGCGACGGCACCAGCACCTGCGCCGGGCTGCCGGCGGCGCCGAACAGATCGACCTCCTGGTTGGTGAGGCCCTGGCCCACGTTGTAGTACTGCCGCTGGCCGTTGTTGCGGTTCTCCCAGAACAGGTACATCGTGGCCGGCTGGTCGTAGCCGTTGCGGTCGATCGACACCACCAGGTCCGGCTCCGCCGGCAGGATCCCGGCGCCGTACACGTAGTAGTCGGTCTCCAGCAGCATCTGCGGCCGGTTGGCGATGCCCGAGGCGATCGGCGTGAACGCCGACGCGGTGACGTAGCTCGGCAGGTCGTCGTCGCCGACCGCCCTGGCCTCGCCTGCGAAGGCGGCGGTGGCGAGCACCGCCGCGGTGATGAGGACAGACGCCCTCCTCCTTCTCGACATGGAGCAACCCTCCTGGTTGTTGGTGGCCTTGATGGCTCGGGGCCGTGGTGGTTCGTGGGACTAGAAGAGGCTGTAGCTCAGCGAAACCCCGAGCTCGCGGCCCGGTTCGTAGACACGGAAGGTCTCGCCGCCCTGGGTCCAGCGCTTCTCCTCACCGAGGAGGTTGGCGCCGGAGAGCTTGAAGGTGAGGCCCGGAGCGGCGCCCCGGAACCACGTGCCGAGGTCCTGGCGGTAGACGAGATCGAGCGTGCTGCGGGCTTCCTCCAGCACGTCGGGCAGCCCCAGGGCGCCGCCCTGGGCGACCTTCTCGCCGGTGTGGTTGACGAGCAGCCGTAGACCGGTGCCCCAGGCGGGCCGGGCCCACTCGAGCACCAGGTTGGCCACCTGGTCCGGCTGACCGACCAGCGCCCGGGTGGGGTTGGTGAGGATCGTCGCGGTGGGGTCGATGCGGATCTCCGAGTCGACCCAGGTGTAGTTGACGATCGCCGTCACCTCGCGCAGCATCCGGGCGAGGCTCCCCAGGTCACGGCGTAGCTCCAGCTCGAGACCGTAGTTGCGGGCCCCGTCGGCGTTCTCGTAGGTCTCCAGCAGCTCGGCGGCGCCGAGCACCACGTTCTCGATGGGATTGGCGAAGTCCTTGTAGAAGAGGCTCGCCGCCACCACCTCCTCGCTGGACGGGAACCACTCCCAGCGCAGGTCGTAGCTGTCGATGTCCGCCGACACCAGCTCCGGGTTGCCCACCACCGAGTAGCCGCCCACGATGTGGGTGAACTTGAACGGCGCCAGCTCGCGGAAGTCGGGGCGGTTGACGGTGCGGCTGTAGGCGCCCCGCAGGTTCTGGCGCGCCGTGAGCTGGTAGACCACCGACAGCGCCGGCAGCAGGTCGTCCTCGTCGAGCACCGTCGTCACCGCGTCCGGCACGAGGCCACGGCCGACGGTGAACAGCTCGAGCTCCGACTGCTCGTAGCGCAGGCCACCGATCAGCCGCCAGGCGCCCCAGCCGAGATCGGCCTGGGCGTAGGCGGCGCCCACCCCGTGCTGGCCCCGGTAGTTGTCGGTGGCGCGGGTGATCTCCTGGAGCTCGAAATGGGGACCGATGGTCTCCTCGGTGAACAGCTCCTCGGGCGAGAGCGTCAGGTCGAGGCCACGGGTGTTGCGGTGGAAGTAGCGCAGCCGGCGGCTGCCGAACTCGCGCTCCCGGTCGGTCCAGGCGAGGCCCGCCTTGACGCTGCCTGCCAGGCGGCTGCCGGAGACGAAGGTGGTCCAGTGGGCGCTCGAGTCCACCAGGTCGTCGGCCAGGTCGTTGAAGAACAGGAACCCGCTCTGGGCGTTGTCGGTCAACAGGAACTCTCCGCTCTCGAGGGCCTGCTGGTAGATCACCTCGCGCCGGTTCTCCGCCGTCTCGGCCTGGGAGCCCGACACCCGCCACTCGAGCAGGCTGCCGTCGGCGAACGCGCCGGGCAGGTAGTGGTCGCCGGAGAGCTGGAGGTTGACGATCTCCTGCTCCTGGTAGCTCACGCGGAAGTCGCGGATCTGGGTGTCCTGGTCGGAGTAGAAGCCCTCCTGGACGCGCCCCTCGCCGCTGCCGAGGTCGGTGTAGAGGGAGCGCAGCTGCAGGTGGTGGTTGGGCGACAGGCGGTAGGCGAAGTTCGCCAACGCGCTCTGGCGCACCTGCTCCTCGCCGTAATCGATGTCGAAGGTGTTGTCGGCCACCACGCCGCCGTCGGCACCGACCCGGTAGATGCTGTTGGTCTCCACGCGGCGCCGGTAGCCGGCGTCGTGGCTGGCGGAGACGACCACCCCGAGCTTGCCGAAGGTGTTGCCGTAGGAGAGGCTGAGCTCGGGCGCCAGCGGGGCGCTGTCGTCGCTCGACGGTGCCCAGTCGCCGACCAGCGCGTCGCCGAAAGCCTCGAGCTGCTCGGGCGTGAAGCCGTCCTCGCTGAACGGGCTGCGGCGCACGATGGTGGTGCCGGGAATCGCCGACGGCAGCGGCTGGCCGCCGCCGCCGGAGAACGACAGACCGTCGCCGTAGACCAGCAGGTTCTCGCCGGTCGTCTCGCTGTTGGAGCCGGCGCCGAGCGATAGCGAGCCGGTGGCGCCGGTGGGGAACTGGAGGGTTTCGAGCTCCACGAAACCGGCGGCGAAGTCGCCCGGCTTGTCCGCCGTGTAGGACTTCGACACCCGCACCTTGTCGAGCAGGTCGGCGGGGAACAGGTCGAGGGGCACCACCTTCCTCTCGAGCTCCGTGGAGGGAATCTTCGAACCGTTCAGCAGCGTGTTCGAGTAGCGGTCGCCGAGGCCCCGAACGTAGACGTACTTGTCCTCCTGGAGCGAGATGCCGGTGACCCGCTTGAGCACGCCGGCGGCGTCGGAGCCGGTGTTCTTGGCGATCTCCTCGGCGCCGATCAGGTCGCTGATCTGCACCGCCTGCTTGCGCTCGGCGAGGATCGCCGCCTGGGTGGAGGCGCCGGCTTCCGCGGCGACGGTGATCTCGTCGCCGAAGGCGGCCTCGGCGTCGGCCGTGCCGGCGGCGCCGGCCTGCGGCATGAGCACCAGCGAGAGGTCGCCGGTCCCGCCGTCGGCGATCTCGACGCCCGTGACGTCCTGGGTGGCGAAGCCCTTCTTGCTCACCGTCGCCCGATAGGAGCCGGCGGGCAGCTCGACGCGAAACAGGCCGTCCAGGTCGGTGGTGGTGGTCTCCGTGACGCTCCCGGTGGCCAGCGTCACTGAGGCGCCGGGCACCGGCTGGCCGGTGAGCCCGTTGAGCACCGCGCCGGCCAGCCGGCCGGCGGCGTGGGCCGTGACCGGTGCCGCCATCGAGGCGGCGAGCCACAGCGCGAGCACGAAATCCTTCAGAGTCGGGCGGGGATGGCCCATGTCTTCCTCCTGGGTTCCTGAAGTCCAGTTCGAAACGTGCCGATTCGAAACGGCGCGGGGTGGCGCCTCATCGGGGGCCATCAGACCGCCGGGCTGTGACGAACCCGACCAGGAACGGTGACGCGGAGGTGACGGGCCGGCGACGAAGGCCGTCACGGCCGTGCAACCTTTCGGCTGTCGGCACGCAAGAGGAGGAGGATGCCGTCGCCGGGAGCGATAGCATCCCCGTCTCCGATGAACCCGACCCTCCACCATCCCGCGGGCTCCGCTGCCAGTCCCGCCGGGCCGAGCCCCGCCGCGGCGCACGCGAATCCGCCGGAAGGCGCCGCCGGCGGCGATCCCGGTCTCGGCCCAGGCGGACCGGCCGAGGCGGCGGCCGAGCGCCGCCGCAGGCGGCTGGTACTGCTCGTCACCGGCGCGCTGCTGGCCGCCGCCGTGGTGGCCCTCGTCCTGTGGGCCTGGGGCTGGCAGCAGCGCGGCTGGATCGGCATGGGCTTCCACGGCCACTTCGCCCTCGAGGCGGACGAGAGGCTGATCCCCGACACCGGGCCGTTCAGCATCTTCGCCCCGGCCAGCGGCAAGGTCCTCCAGGTCGGGCCGGGTTCACCCGCCGCCCGCGCGGGGGTGCGTCCCGGCGACGTGGTCGTCTCCGTCGAGGGTGTTCCCCTGACCGCCGAGCCGGAGCGCTTCGACGAGCTCGCCGCCGGCCTGCGCCGCGGCGACGAGGTGACCTACGTGGTCGGCGATCGCTCGGGCCAGCGCACGCTGCGCCTGCGGCTCGTCGGTCCCTTCGCCAACCCCGCGGTGCTGCTGCAGCTCGCCACGGACCTGGCCGTGGCGCTGGTGTTCCTGTCGCTCGCCTTCTTGGTCGCCTGGACCCGGCCGCGCTCCGCCGCCGCGCGGGTGTTCTACTTCTTTTCGTCCGTCGGCGCCGTGTTCTTCTTCGTTCAGACGCTGAGCGTGCTCGACTTGCAGAGCGGCCGAGGGCTGGTGCCGATGATGCGGGGTCTCGACCGCCAGGCCGTGCTGTGGATCGTGTTCGTGCTGCTGATCCAGGTCCTCAACAGCGCCCTGCTCCACCTCGTTCTGGTCTTCCCGCGCCGCCAGCCGCTGATCGAGCGGGTGCCCGTGCTGGTGCCCTGGATCTACGCGCTGCCCTTCGTCTCCTTCACCACCGGGTTCCTGCTCGGAGTGCTCGAGGTGGTCGACCGCGCCGGGCCGATGCTCGCCGCGGGATCGGTGCTGCTGGCGGTCGGCGGGGTGCTGGTGGCGCGGCACCTGCGGCGCCGTGGCCGGCGCGAGCTGGCGCGCATCGGGTTCCTGCCCACCCTGCTGGTGGTCGCCGGCGCGGCCGTCGCGGTCCTCGGTGCGGCGTCGCTCACCGGCTCCCGCGCCCTGCTGCTGACCGTCCTCCTGACCTACCTCGTCCTCGGCCTGCTGGCCGCCTTCAGCTACTGGGTGCTGGTGCTGGTGTCGCTGGTGGCGAGCTACCGGCGCAGCGGCGTCGAGGAGCAGCGCCAGATCCGCTGGCCGCTGTGGGGCATCGCGACGGCGGTGCTCGGCACGCTGCTGTGCACCGCCGCCACCTACGCGGTGCTGCTGCTCGCCCCGGACCTGCTCGCCGAGAACTGGGTGAACATCACCCTGAGCATGGCGACCAAGCTCTGCTACGTCCTGGTGCCGGTCTCCTTCGCCGTCGGCATCGCCAAGTACCGGGTGATGGAGATCGACTTCATCCTGCGCAAGACGGCCCTCTATGCCGGCATGACCGGCTTCGTGGTGGCCGGCTACCTGGTTCTGGTGGGGGTCTTCGGCGTGCTGGTGGTGTCGCTCACGGGGGTCGAGAGCCAGGCGGTGACGATCGCGGCGACGCTCGCCATCGCGCTGCTCTTCATCCCGGTGCGCAGCCGCGTCCAGGCGCTGGTGGACCGCCGGTTCGCCCGCGACGAGACCGACCGTCGTGCCGCCCTCGATGCGCTGCGCGGCGCGGTGGTGGCGGCGGCCGACCTGCCGGGCCTCGCCGAGCGCTTCGCCGCCATCGTGCAGCAGGCGCTGCAGAGCCGGTCGGCGGCGGTGTTCGTGCCGCGGGCCGACGGCGACGGCCTGGAGGGCGGCGCCCTGGTGGCGGCCGGCAAGGTGGGCCTGCCGGACGACGTCACCGGCCGTCTGCAGGTGGACGGCGGCGCGCTCGCCGCCGAGGGCCGGGCGGTAGCGGAGCTGGCCGCCACCACCCTGGC
>DATACC010000293.1:0-2868 GCA_036259255.1 Thermoanaerobaculia bacterium
ACGTCCTCGTCGGACAGGCGTCCCTCGGGATCGCCAGCCGCCGCAGCGGCCGGCGCGGCGACGCCCGGCGAGGCGGTCTCCGCGGCCACCGGAGCGGCGGACGGTGCGGGGAGGGCGGATGCCGCGGGCGGCGCCGCCAGCTCCGGGAACGGCTCCGGCTCCGCCACCGCGGGGCGGGCGGTCGCGGCCGCCGGTGCCGTGGGGGCGGCCGCCGGCGGCGTCGCCTCCCGGGCGCTCCCGAGGCCGGAGCCCGCGAGGACCGTCTCCTCGGGCGGCCGCACCTGCGTGGGCGGCGGCTCCTCCTCGAGCTCCCAGCCGCCGGTCCAGGGCGAACGCTGCTCGTCAGCGCCCTCGCCGGCCCGCTCCTGGACCGAGTCGCCGGCCGCCACGCTCCCGGCCGCCCCGCTCCCGGCCGTCCCGGACTCGGCGGCCTCCAGGTCCCAGGCCGATCCCTGCCAGCCGGAGACGTCGAGCTCCGGCTCGCGCACGGCGGAGATGGCGCGGGTGGCGGTCGGGTCCGGCGTGTCGGCCTCGCGCTGCGCCTCGGCGGCGATGGGCTCCGCCTCCCCGGCGGTGGCCTCCTCCCGGGCGAGGCGGAACGGGTCGGTCTTCTCGTCGTCCCAGGCGGCCCGGTCCACCGTCTCGTCGGCCTCGTCCGCCGGCGTGAAGCTCTCGGTGGCCCAGGCACCGGCGGCGGCAGAAGGGCCAGGCGGCGGCAGCTCCTCGGTGCTCGCCGACGGCACGGCGGCCTCCTCCTCCCAGGGCGGCGCGGCGCCGACGGAGGGGGCGGCCGGCGGAGACGCGGGTGCCGCCTCGGCGGCCGCGGGACGGTCCGCCATCAGCCGGGCCACGCGGGTCAGCAGCTCCTGGGAATCGAACGGCTTCTTCAGGTATCCCTTCGCTCCGGAGGCCTCGAAGTCGGCCTCGTCGAACGGCTCGAAGGTGCCGACGAGCAGCAGTACGGGGGCCTGCGGGTGGAGCTGCCGCGCGCGCCGGGCGACGTCGTAGCCGGACGCCCCCGGCATGTGGACGTCGGCGATCACCACGTCCGGGGTGACCTCCTCCAGGCGGTCCAGGGCCTCGTCGCCGTTGCCGACCGACACGACCTCGTAGTCCTCGTCCATGAAGGTCAGCTCGATGACCTTCTGGATGGTCACGCTGTCGTCGGCCAGCAGGATCGTCTTCGGCATGCTCCCTCCAAGCTCCAAAGGAAAGGCGGTCAAGCTGCTGCCAACCGCCGCTGCAGGTACTGCACGATGTCACGGGTCGAGGTGCCGGGCAGGAAGATCTCGTCGATGCCGGCGCCCTTGAGCTGGTGGATGTCCTGCTCGGGGATGATACCGCCGGCGAACACCAGGATCTCTCCGGCGTCCTGCTCGCGGAGCAGCCGCACCACCTCGGGCAGCAGCTTGTTGTGGGCGCCGGAGAGGATCGACAGGCCGATGCCGTCGACGTCCTCCTGCACGGCGGCGGCGACGATCTGCTGCGGCGTCTGCCGCAGGCCGGTGTAGATGACCTCGAAACCGGCGTCCCGCAGGGCCCGCGCCACCACCTTGGCCCCCCGGTCGTGCCCGTCGAGGCCCGGCTTGGCCACCAGGATGCGGTAGGTGCGCTCGTTCATGGGCGGGATTGTAGCAAGGAAGTCGCGGTCGCTGGGGAGGTTGCGGCCACCCTACCGGCCGCCGAGGCGTCCCACCAGCACCTGCCCCCGCCGGCCGCTCAGCGCCACCCGGACCTCGCCGCCATCCGCCGGCAGGTCGGCGGTGGCGACGGTGAGCACGTACCAGCTCGCCAGCGTCGAGACCAGCCGGCCGACGGCGCTCGACGGGAACTCCGCCGTCTTGGCGTAGGTGCCGCCGGTGTCGGCCGCCACCTGGCGCAGGCCGAGCTCCAGAGAATGGTAGGCGGCGTCCGCGACGTCGAGCACGAAGACGGTGGCGCGGGCGCGCCCGAGGGCCGCCAGCGCGGGACGGTAGTCGGGACGCAGCTGGAAGCCGCCGGCACCGAAGCGGCCGAGGCCCCAGCCGAGAAAGATGATCCCCTTCTCCCCGGGCAGCGCCGCCAGCGCGTCGGCCACCAGCTCCAGGGCGCGTTCCGGCTGGGCCGCATCGCGGGCGGCCTCCTCGTCCCAGCGGCGGGCCAGGGAGACGCCCTCGGCACTCCGTGGCCAGGGCCGGCCGCCGAAGCGGATGCCGTCCCAGACGGCGGCGTGGGCCCGCTCCCGGTCGAGGGTGAAGTCCTGCCAGAGCTTGAGATGGGAATCGAAGCTGACCACCGCCACCCGGTCCCGGGGGGGCAGCTCGGCCAGCAGCCGCTCGACGAAGGGCAGCATCTTCAGATGACCGCGCACTCGCAGCGCGTGCAGGTCGGCCTGGACGAAGAGCACGATCAGCCGCGGTGGCGGCTCGAGAACCGGGACCGTGAGGCCGGCGGCGCCTCGGCCGACGGCATCGGGCGACGCGGCGAGGCGCGCCGCCAGCCGATGCTCCGGAGCCGCCGAGTAGAAGTCCACCGCCCGCACCGGCACCGCCCGTCGGCCGACGCGCAGGGTGAAGTCCTGCGGACCGAGGCCGGGGATCGGCTCGCCAGCGGGATCGAGGGCGCGGACCGAAAAGGTGGTGAGCGCCACGTCCACCGTCTCGCCGAAGACCGTCTGCGGCGCCGCGCCCCCGTCCTCACCCGGGCCGGCGGCGGCAGCCGGGGCGGGAGGCCCGTCCAGCCGGCGCGATCCCGCGGGGGGTGCGAACGCGGCGACGCCGGGGGCCCCGCTGCCGTCCGCCGTGACCGCGGGCGGGATCGCGGCGGGTCGATGCCAGACCCGGGTCGTCGCCTGCCGCTTCCCCGCCGCCGCGGCCTGGCTGGCCTCCA
>DATACC010000294.1:0-2398 GCA_036259255.1 Thermoanaerobaculia bacterium
CCGGGCCGACCTGTGCTACAGTCCAGCGCCTGATGCGTATCACCTCCTGCTGACCCGCACTGACGACAGCCGCCCGCGCCAGCGAGCGCCGGACGCGGCCACCGGATCCTCCCCCGTCGTTGGACCCGGCACCCCTCCAGGGTGCCCAGGAAGCAGGAGCTCTTCCCTTGATCGATCGATCGGTTCGTTCCGAAGGCAGTGCCGTGCGGCGCCTGGCTCGCGATCTGCGCGAGGCGGTGCGCGGCAGCGAGCAGGACTTCACCCAGGGCAACCTGCGGCGCGGCGTGATGCTGCTCGCCGTGCCGATGGTGCTCGAGATGTCGATGGAGTCGGTGTTCGCGGTGGTCGACGTGTTCTTCGTCGCCCGGCTGGGTGCCGACGCCGTGGCCACCGTGGGGCTGGCCGAGGCGGTGCTCACCCTGGTGGTCGCAGTCGCCGTCGGCCTCAGCATGGGGGCCACCGCGCTGGTCTCGCGGCGCATTGGCGAGAAGGATCCGGAGGGCGCCGCCCGCACGGCGGTGCAGTGCTACCTGCTGGGGCTCGTCGTCTCGGTGCTGGTGGGAGTCGTGGGCGTCTTCGCGGCCGGCGACATCCTGCGCCTGATGGGTGCCTCGGCCGAGGTGATCGAGATCGGCAGTGGCTACACGGCCGTGCTGTTGGGCGGCTCGGCGAGCGTGCTGATGCTGTTCCTCGGCAACGCCGTGTTCCGGGGCGCGGGGGACGCGGCGATCGCCATGCGGGTGTTGTGGCTCGCCAACGGCATCAACATCGTGCTCGACCCGTGCCTGATCTTCGGCTGGGGCCCGTTCCCCGAGATGGGATTGGCGGGCGCGGCGGTGGCGACCACCATCGGGCGCAGCACCGGGGCGCTCTACCAGCTCTGGATCCTGATCCGCGGGCGGGGCCGCATCGTCCTCGGCCGGCGTCACCTGCGCGTGGACTGGGGCGTCATGAAGCGGCTGATGCGGGTCTCGGCGGGCGGTGTGTTGCAGTACGTCATGGCCACCGGCAGCTGGGTGGCGTTGGTGCGGGTGCTGGCGCCCTTCGGCAGCGTGGTGCTGGCGGGCTACACGGTGGCGGTCCGGATCGTGATCTTCACCGTGCTCCCCTCGTGGGGATTGACCAACGCGGCGGCGACGCTGGTGGGGCAGAACCTGGGGGCGAAGCAGCCGGAGCGCGCCGAGCGGGCGGTATGGCTCACGGCGCGCTACAACCTGTACTTCCTGGGCCTGGTGTCGATCGTCTTCCTGCTCTTCCCCGGCACCCTCGTCGGGCTGCTGACGCAGGACCCGTCGGTCATCGAGGTGGCGGCGGAGTGTCTGCGCTGGGTGGCCTCGTGCTACTTCGTCTTCGCCTACGGCACGGTGATGATCCAGTCGTTCAACGGCGCCGGCGACACCTTCACGCCGACGCTGCTGAACCTCCTGTGCTACTGGATCTGGCAGATCCCCCTCGCCTGGCTGCTGGCCCGCACCTGGGGATTCGGACCGCTCGGCGTGTGGATCGCCATCGCCACCTCCGAGACGCTGATGGGTGTGCTCGGCGTTTTGGCCTTCCGGCGCGGGACGTGGAAGGCGCGGCAGGTGTGACGGCGGGAGCGCCACCGAGGCCGAAACCTCGACAGGGGTACACTCCGTCTGGAAGTGGGGCACCTCGATTCGGCGAGCGGCCCGTGAAGCGGAGAGGATCGTTGCGATGAGTGGCCGCATCCTGGTGGTCGTGATGCTCGGCGTGATCTGCGCGGCGCTGCTGGCCAGCGCGGCGATGCTGCGGCCGCCGGTGGAGCCTTCGGGCGAATGGCCGACGCTGCCCGCCGGGTCGGCGGAGGGCGGGGCGGTGCTGGTGGAGCTGTTCACGTCGCAGGGGTGCTCGAGCTGCCCGCCGGCGGACGAGCTGCTGCGGCGACTGGCGGCGGAGCCGGCGCTGGCCGGGCGGGTGGTGCCGCTGGCGTTCCACGTCGACTACTGGGACTGGATCGGCTGGCGCGACCCGTTCTCCGACGAGCGCTGGTCCGACCGCCAGCGCCGCTACGCCCACGCGTTGGGCGCCGAGAGCGTCTACACGCCGATGCTGGTGATCGCCGGTCGGCAACACGTGGTGGGCTCCAACCGCGGCAAGGTGGGCGTGGCGCTGCGAGAGGCGTTGGAGCATCCGGCCGTCGCCTCGGTGGAGGTGCGGACAGCACCTCCCGAGGGCGGGGGGCTCCCGGTGACGGTAACGGCGGTGCGCCGGGCGACTGCCGGAGATCGTCCCTTGGAGCTGTGGATCGCGCTGTGGCAGGACGGCCTGGTCACCCCCGTCGACCGCGGCGAGAATGCCGATCGCGAGCTGCGGAACGATCGCGTCGTCCGCCGCCTGGTCTCCGCCGGCACCCTGGCGCCGGCTTCCGGCGCCAGGG
>DATACC010000295.1:0-11396 GCA_036259255.1 Thermoanaerobaculia bacterium
GCCCCCGCCGCCGCTGTAGCCCCCGCCACCGCCGCCGTAGTCACCCCCTCCGCCGCCGCGACTGTCGCCGGGACCGCTCAGCATCTGGAAGTTGTCCGCCACCACCTCGGTGCGGTACTTCTTCTCGCCGCTCTGGCGGTCGTCCCAGGAGCGGGTCTGGAGCCGCCCCTCGACGTAGATCTGCTTGCCCTTGGTCAGGTACTGGCCGGCGATCTCCGCCAGCTTGCCCCAGACGACGATGTTGTGCCACTCGGTCTGCTCCTGGCGCTGACCCTCGCGGTCGCGCCAGCGGCGGTTGGTGGCCAGCGAGAAGCTGGCCACCGGCTGGCCGGAGGTGGTCGTGCGGACCTCCGGGTCGCGGCCGAGATTGCCGATCAGAATCACCTTGTTCACCATGCGGAAAACCCTCCTCGATCCATGCGCTGGGATGCGGCCGGCCCCGCGGCCGAGCCGGTATCATAGCGCCGCCTCCCGGGGCGGCTCCGCCGCGGTCCCGACCCGCGGCGGTCCTACCCAGGAGAACGGAAAACGATGCGCCTGATCTTGCAGCGGGTGAGCCGCGCCGCCGTCTCGGTGGACGGGGAGACCGTCGGCGCCGTGGGCCGCGGCCTGCTGGTGCTCGCCGGCGTGGAGCGCGGCGACGGAGCCGAGCAGGTGGCCGCCGCCGCCGACAAGCTCGCCGGCCTGCGCTGCTTCGCCGACGCCGCCGGCAAGATGAACCTGGCCGCCGCCGAGGCCGGCGCCGCCTTCCTGCTCGTCTCCCAGTTCACCCTCGCCGCCGACCTGTCCCGCGGCCGCCGGCCCTCCTTCGTGGGCGCGGCGCCGCCGGAGGAGGCCGAGCCGCTGCTCGCCGCGCTGGCCGCCGAGTTGCGCCGGTGCGGTTTCGAGGTCGCCACCGGCCGCTTCGGCGCCCACATGGCGGTGGAACTGGTCAACGACGGGCCGGTGACCTTCGTCCTCGACCTCTGATCCGGCCGGAGCGGGCGCCCCGGCCGCGCCTCACGGCGCCGGCAGCAGGAGCTGCTCCACCGGCACCGGCATGAAGCTCAGCACGAAGAGGACCAGGGCGAGGGCGGCGACCAGATGCCGGCGCGCGTCGAGGGGCTCGGCCTCGTCCCGCACCGGGGGGTGGGCGAGCCCCATGAGCAGCAGGATCAGGCACCACACGATCCACCCGGGGAACCACAGTGCCGCCGCCGCCAGCGCCAGCCACAGCGGCAGGGCCAGGCGGCGCTGCAGCCGGCCGGCGACGGCGTAGAGGATGTGGCCGCCGTCGAGCTGGCCGATGGGGATCAGGTTCATCGCCGTGACCAGCAGGCCGAACCAGGCCGCGAGCGCGAACGGGTGGAGGTGGAGGATGGTGCCCTCCGGCAGCGCGCCGTGGAAGGCCCAGGTGACCAGCCGCAGGCCGAGGGACTCGCCGGGCAGCAGCAGCCAGACGACCGCCCCCTCCGGCGCCTGCTCCGCCGTTTCGGGCGAGAGCTCCGTCGGCAGCCCCACCGGCTCGGACAGCGCCACGCCCGCCAGCAGGAACGGCACCAGTGCTGCGAACCCGGCCAGCGGCCCGGCCACCCCGACGTCGAAGAGTTGCCGCTTGTCGCGGATCGGCGAGCGGATGCGGATGAAGGCGCCGAGGGTGCCGAGCCCCAGCGGCAGGGGCAGGAAGAAGGGCGGCGTCGAGGACAGGCGATAGCGGCGGCAGGCGAGGTAGTGCCCCATTTCGTGGCACAGCAGGATGAACAGCGCGGGGATCGAGAACTGGAGCCCGAGGCGCAGCACCGCCGGGTCGCGCCACACCGCCGCCACGGTGGAGGGGCCGAGCCAGGGCAGCATCTCCGTCGTCGTCGTGGGGTGCGCCCACAGCACCCACACGGCGCCCAGCGTGGTGGTGGTGAGGAAAGTCAGCAGCAGCAGGACGGCGGCGAGGCCCCAGCGCGGCCGGGCCGCCGCGGGGAGCTGCTCGAGCGGTCGGCGGCGCTCCTCCAGCCAGCGCGCCGGCGGCAGCGGCTCGAGGCGGTCCACCGCGCCCTACAGGTCCTTGAGCTCTTTGCCGGGCTTGAAGCGAACGGTCTTGCCAGGGGTGATCGCCACCTCGACCCCGGTCTTGGGGTTGCGCCCCACGCCCCGCTTGCGGTCGCGCACCTGGAACACCCCGAAGCCGCGCAGCTCGATGCGCTTGCCGTCGGACAGGGCCCCCTTCATGGCGTCGATGATGGTATCGACCGCCTGGGCGGCCTTGTTCCGGGGGACGTCGCTCGAATCGGCGACGCGGTTGACGAGGTCGGCTTTGATCATCGGAACTCCAGGAACTGCGGGACCGAAGGCGCGGCGGAGCATAGCAACCGCCGTCGAACGGTGTCAACCACCGGCCGACCCGCTTTTTTCTCGTCTTTTCAAGAGGATAGCTCGTTCCAGAGCGGCCCCCGCCAGCTCCGTCAGGCGGCGCAGCGACTCGAGATCGAGGCCCGCCAGACGGTCGCCGCCGCGGTCGGCGTAGAGCGCCGCCACCAGCCGTCCGCCGAGGCGCACCGGCAGCAGAAGGCACTCGCGAGGCTGGTCGCCGCCGAGCAGCGCCACCAGCGGCCGGTGGGCCGGCAGCGGCGGCAGCGGCCCGAGGTGGAAGGCGCTGCCCTGGCGCAGGTTGAGGAAGATCGACGGGCGGTCGAAGGGGATCGACAGCGTCTCCAGCCGCCGCCGGTCGAGCCCCTCGCCGGTGGCGAGCCAGCCGGTGGTCGCCTCGCGCCGCACCCCGAGCAGCACCACCCGGTCGAAGTGGTGGCCGAAGAAGGCCAGCAGCAGCTGGCCCACCTCGTCCCGGTCCGCCGCGCCCTCCAGCCGCTCGACGGCCTGGTCGAACCCGACCTCTGCCGGCTCTTCGAGGGCCGCGGAGGCGACGACCCCGGCCTGCGCGGCTCCGAACAACGCCGCCCGCTCCTCGTCCGAGAGGGTGACCATGGTCGGCCGGGGCGGTCGCCCTCCGGCGCCGGTCGGCACGGCGGCGGCCGCCGGTGGGGGGGCGGCGGGCGGGGGAGGGCCCGGCACGGGGGACGAGCCCACCGGCCGCTGAGAGGCGGAAGGCTGCGGCGCCGCCACGCCCGAGGGAAAGGGAGCGGCTTCGCGGGGCGGCACGGCGGAGCGCCGCGGCGCGGTGCCCGGCGGGTTCCCCGCCCCCCCTCGGCGGCGCACCGGCGGTGCCTCCTGCGGCCGCTTCCGGCGGTGCGCCGCCGAGGGGGGGCGGGGCGGCGAACAGCTCGTCGGCATCCGTCGCCCTGCGCACCGCCGCTCGACCGGCCGCGTTCCGCGGGCCGTCGGCCCCCGGAGTGCTGCCGCCCGCCGCACCCGCCCGTGGGCGTTCCCCGGCCGCCGGCGTCGCCTGCGCCGAGCGCCGACCGCGATCGAGCCGGTCGGCCAGGGCCGAGAGCCGCTCCGGCGCCGTCTCGCCGTGGATCCGGGCGAGCGCCTGGGCGATGCGGACCTCCGGCGCCACGAACACCTGCACCCGGCGGCTGGCGGCGAACGACAGCTCGTCCTGGCAGGCGAGGTCTCCGGGGTCGGCCATGGCGACGTCGAGGCGGTTGCCGTGGGCGCGGAACGGCACCGCCCGCCAGCGCACCGCCAGCTTGCGGGGCAGCAGCGAAGTGACCTCCTCCGGCACCCGGAGCAGCTCCTCGGCGCCCGCGGCCTCGACCCCGTGCTGCTCGGCCAGGCCGACCCCCAGCAGCTCCTCGGCGAGGGCACCCTGGTCGAGCAGGCAGGTGCCCAGGCGGCCGCCGAGCAGGCGCTGGGTCTCCAGCGCCTTGGCGAGGTCGGCGCGGGTGATCCAGCCGTGCGCCAGCAGCAGCTCTCCCAACCTGCTCTTCACGTGGTGGTCGCCTCGCCCTTCGATGGAGGGTCCAATAAATCCTTGTTCGCGAATGACTTATCCCGCGCCTCGGGATTATAGGAGCCGCTTTCGCCGCTTGTAAAGTCATGCTCCGCCTGCTATCTTGCGACGATGAAGTTCGTGTCTTTTCCCCTCGCGGCGCTGCTCCTGACCGTCCCGGTCGCGCTGGCGCCGGTTCCCCTGTTCGCCCAGGAGTCCGAAGCCTCCCGGGCCGCCGACGAAGCTCCTCCCTCCGCCGCCTACTCGTTCGCCCTCGCCAAGATGCTCGCCGCCGAGGGCGAGGCCACCGAGGCGGAGCGCACCTTCCGGCGCGCCGTCGCCGCCGCGCCGGACGACCCCTACCTGCTGATCGAGTTCGCTGCCTTCCTGGTCGAGCAGGCCCAGGGCGAGCGCCGCGCCACGCGGGAGCGCGCCGAGCGCCTCGCCGAGGCGGTGGAGCTGGCGACGCGGGCCCGCGATGCCGCTCCCGACGAGGTGGAGGCGTGGCGGGTGCTCGCCGAGGCCCACCTGGCCCTCGCCGCCCAGGAGCCGAGCGCCGTCGAGGCGGCGGTGGCCGCCTTCGAGCGGGTCCACGCCCTGGCGCCGGCGGACCTGCAGGCCGCCGTCACCCTCGGGCAGCTCTACATGAGTCTCGAGCGCTCCGGCCAGGCCGCCGACGTGTTCCAGCGCGTCGCGGAGGCGGCGCCCGGCAACCGCTACGTCTACGACCTGCTCGCCAACGCCCTGGCGATGGCCGGCCGGCGGCCGGAGGCCGAGGAGGTGCTGACCCGCATCCTGGCCATGGACCCCGCTGCCCGCGAGGCGCGGCTGACCCTCGCCCGCTTCCAGAGCGAGCGCGGCCAGCACGAGGCCGCCCTGGCGACCCTCGAGGCGGCCCCGGAGAGCCAGCGGCGGGATCCGGAGGTGGCGCGGCTCAGCGCCCTCGAGCTGTCCTTCGTCGGCCGCCCCGCGGCGGCCCTCGAGCGCATCGAGACGCTGCTCGCCGAGGGGCGCAACCCGCGCCTGCTGGCGGTCAAGGCGCTGATCCTCGCCGAGCAGGGCGACGACCAGGCGCTGCTCGCGGTGCTCGACGAGATCGGCGCCGGCGACCCGTACCAGCGCGAGCTGGCCCGCCTGCTCGCCCGGGGCGGCGAGGCGGAGGAGGCCGAGCGGGTGCTCGCCCGGGTGCTCGAGCGTCTCGAGGGCGGTGAGGAGGCCGAGCCGCGGGTGGAGGCCCAGGTGCGCATGGAGCTCGCGGCCCT
Organism: Thermoanaerobaculia bacterium; assembly: GCA_036259255.1. Classification (GTDB taxonomy): domain Bacteria; phylum Acidobacteriota; class Thermoanaerobaculia; order Multivoradales; family JBCCEF01; genus DATACC01. The sequence goes on from DATACC010000295.1 coordinate 5,125, forward strand.
GCGCGGCGAGCGGGGCGATGCCGCCGCCGCCGCCGCCGTGATCGCGCCGCTGACGGCGAGCCGCGACGCCGAGGTGGCCGCCACCGGCCGTCTGCTCCACGCCGGCTTCCTGAGCGACGCCGGGCGCACCGACGAGGCGCTGGCGGTGCTCGACCAGGGGCGGGCCACGCCGCAGCGCGAGGCCCTGGTGCTCGAGGTGCTGCTCGACGCCGGCCGCGAACGCGGCGCCCAGCGGGTGTTCGAGCGCCTGGCCGAACGCGACGACGACACCCGCTTGCTCGCCGCCGAGGTGGCCGCCTCCCACCAGCGCTACGACCTGGCGATCCCGCTGCTCGAGGAGCTCACCTCCCGCAGCCCGGTGCCGGACGGGCTGTTCCTGCTCGGCTCGGCCTACGAGCGCACGGGCCGTATCGACGAGGCGGTGGGCACCTTCCGCCGACTGCTCGCCACCTCGCCGGACCACGCCCCGGCGCTCAACTACCTGGGCTACCTGTGGGCCGACCGCAACGAGAACCTGGAGGAGGCGCTGGAACTGCTGCACCGCGCCGTGGCGCTGCGCCCGGAGGATGGGGCCTACCTCGACTCCCTCGGCTGGGTGCTGCACCGCCTCGGACGCGACGAGCTGGCCCTCAAGTACCTGCAGCAGGCCGCCGCCCAGCTCTCCGACGACCCGACGGTGCTCGAGCACCTGGGCGACGTGTACCTGACCCTCGGCGACGGCCGCCAAGCCCGCGAGGCGTACCTGCGGGCGCTGGCCCGCCTCGACCAGCCCGGCAGCGCCGAGACCCCGGGCCAGCTCGACGCCGTGCGCCGCAAGCTCGAGCAGCTGCCGCGCGAGTGACGGCGACGGCTTTCGCCCGGCGGCGCCGAGCGCGACGCCGCGCCGGCACACGGCCGGCGCCGGGGCTCCTCGCCCTCGTTCTCTTCGCCGCCATGGCGCTCGCGGCCGTCTCCGGCTGCGCCACCACCCGCCCCGGCCGCGAGGCCGCCGCCGGGCTGCCGTGGGAGGTGCCGTTCTCCGCCTTTCCTACCCAGCGTCTCTACCGTGTCTCCTACGACGGCCCGGAGGGGGGGGGCAGCTTCAAGCTGACCCTGCGCCTCGCCGCCCCGGCGCGCTATCAGGTGATGGCGGCGGATCCGCTGGGGCGCCCGCTGTGGAGCCTCGACGCGGGGGTCGACGGGGCCGGCGAGCCGGCGGCGTCGTCCAGCGGCTGGGAGATGGACGTCGCGGGCGGGCTGTGGCTCGATCACCGCAACCGCCTGCTCTGCCACCTGCGGGGCCGCCTGGAGATCGCCCACCTGACGCCGTTCCCCGTCGCCGCGCTCCCGGCCCTGCTGCTCGGCCGGCTGCCGGCCGCCCCGGCCTCCGGGGAGGTGGCGCCGGGCGTCGCCGCCGCCCTCGCGGCCGGTGAGCCGCCGCTGCCCGGGAGCCTCTCGTACGCCGACGCCGACGGCCGGCGGTGGACCGCCACCCTGGCCGGCGGGCGGCCGCGGGCCTGGTCGATGCGCGAGCCGGGGGAGGGGATGGCCGCCGTCACCTGGAGCGGTGCAGGCGGCGAGGCGGTGCTCTCCGACCGCGGCCGCGGCGTCCAGGTGCGCTGGCGCGAGGTGGTCGCCGAGCCCCTCGGCACGCTCCACCCGCTGCCGGCGCCGGCCGACTACGTGGAGGTCGATTGCGCCGCGGCGTACCGGCCGAGCGAATAATTTCATCTAGTAGAGATTCCTGAATCGCGCCGCCGCCAGCGCTTCCTGGTCTGGTACGCTGCGCCTTCCCCGCACCGACCGGCCTACTCGCATCCTCGGGAGAATCGTCATGATCCGGACCTCGCCGCGGCGTCCTTCGATGCCGCTGTCGCGCGTCGCACTGCTCTGCCTCCTCCTCGCCGCCCTTCCTTCCGCCCCGGTGAGCGCCCAGGGGCAGCAGGAGGACCAGGTCTTCTTCTTCAAGTCCTTCTCTCCGCAAACCATCGCGCCGGGTGGCGTCGCCACCCTGGTGTTCGAGATCGCCTCGGAGGAGGAGGTGCCGGTCACCGACCTCGCGTTCACCGACATGCTGCCCGCCGGGGTCGTGATCGCGACGCCCCCGAGCCTCTCCAACGGCTGCGAGGGCAGCGTCAGCGCCTCGCCAGGCAGCAGCGTCGTCAGCCTCTCCGGAGGACGCATGGCGGCCGCCGGCTTCTGTCAGATCACGGTCGACGTCACCAGTGACGTTCCCGGCACCCACACCAACGTCACCAGCGAGCTGACCCACAGCCTGGGCACCACCCGCCCCACCGAGGCCGACCTCGTGGTGGACCCGACGCGGCCGGGCTTCACCAAGAGCTTCGCTCCCGACGCCGTGCGGGTGGGAGAGACGAGCACCATCACCTTCACGCTCACCAACGAGCTGGAGGTCGTCGTCACCGGTGCCACGTTCACCGACAGCCTGCCCGCCGGCTTGGTGGTCGCCGACCCCGCCAACGGCGACACCGACTGCCTCGACGCCGTGCTCACCGCCGACCCCGGCGCCGGCTCCATCACCTTCGACGGCGCCGTGCCGGCCGAGGGGAGCTGCACCGTCACCGTCGACGTGCGGGCCCTCACTCCCGGCGACAAGGTCAACCGCACCAGCGATCTCACCAGCCGATCCGGATCGAGCGGCCGGGCCCTGGCCCAGCTCGCCGTCTCCTCCGGCGACCTGCTGCTGAGCAAGGAGCTCGTCGACGACCCGGCGGTGCCCGGCGGCACGGCGACCCTCGAGCTGACGGTGCGCAACCTGAACCGCTTCGACACGGCGGAGAACATCGCCTTCACCGACGATCTCGACGCCGCCCTCGCCGACCTGGTGGCCACCGGCCTGCCGGCCGCGGGCGTCTGCGGTCCGGGCTCGACGCTCTCCGGCGCCAGCGTGATCACGCTCGCCGGCGGCAGCCTCGCACCGGGGGACGCGTGCACCTTCCAGGTCGTTCTCGCCGTGCCCGTCGACGCCGCCGTGGGCGACCACCTCAACACCACCAGCGAGGTCACGGGCGACGTGGGAGGGCGCGCGGTGGCCGGCGACGCGGCCAGCGACACCCTGCGGGTGGAGGCCCAGCCGCTGATCACCAAGGACATCGTGGAGCCGACGGCGGCCGGCGGCGGCACCCTGACCCTCGATTTCACGATCACCAACACCAGCTCCACCGACTCCGCCGAGGAGGTGGTGTTCAGCGACCTCGTCGAGTTCGTCCCCGGCGCCACCGTCGACACGCTGCCGGCGCCCGGCTTCTGCGGCGCGGGCTCCCAGCTCCGGGTGGTGGCCACGGCTTCGGGCGACGCCATCATGCTGGGCGCCAACCCCGGAGAGGAGGGCACGCTGGCGCCGGGCGCGTCGTGCGACTTCACCGTCGTGCTGCAGCTCCCGGCGACGATCGCCCCCGAGACCTACGTCAACACCACCAGCGGCGTCACCGCGGTCGTCGGCGGCCAGGTGTTCACCGGCCCGCCGGCGAGCGACCAGGTGGGCGGTGTGGGCCCGCCGGCCCTGAGCAAGGGGTTCCTCGACGATCCGGTGCTGCCGGGGGAGACCGTCGAGCTGCGCTTCGTCCTCACGCTCTCCGAGGATGCTCCGGGCGCGGCCACCGGCATCACCTTCACGGACGACCTCGACGCGACCCTGGCCGGTCTGGTGGCGACGGGCCTGCCGGCCGCCGAGGTCTGCGGCACCGGCTCCCAGCTCTCCGGCACCAGCGTGCTCACGCTGACCGGGGGCACACTGGCGCCGGGCGAGTCCTGCACCTTCACCGTCACCCTGCAGGTGCCGGCCGGGGCGGCCGACGGCATCTATCCGAACACCACCAGCACCGTGACGGCCACGATGCTCGGGGAGGCGGTCACCGGTCCCCCGGCCACCGACGACCTCGACGTCGCCGCTCTCGAGCTGACCAAGGAGTTCCTCGCCCCGGCGGTGAGCGGCGGCACCACGACACTGCGCTTCACGATCACCAACGACGGCGCCGAGGCCGCCACCGACGTCGCCTTCACCGACGACCTCGACGCCGTGCTCCCCGGCGTCGTCGCCCTCGGCCTGCCGGTCGCCGATGCCTGCGGCGCCGGCTCGACGGTCTCTGGCAGCGACGTGATCGCGCTCACCGATGGCAGCCTGGCGGCGGGCACCTCGTGCACCGTCGACGTCGTCGTCCAGGTGCCGGCCGGCGCCAGCGCCGGGGAGTACCTCAACGTCACTTCGCAGCTCGGCGCGACGATCGGCGGCTCGGCGGTGATGGTGGCCCGGGCCGACGACGACCTGGTGGTGCTCCGGCCGCTGGCGTTCACCAAGAGCTTCGTCGATGACCCGGTGCAGCCCGGCGACACGGTGACGCTGCGCTTCACGATCACCAACGACCACCCGACCGAGGCGGCCACCGACCTGGCCTTCGACGACGATCTCGCGGCGGTGCTCCCCGGGCTCGAGGCCGTCGGGCTGCCGCTGAGCGACGTGTGCGGCGCCGGCTCGATGCTCACCGGCACCAGCGTGATCACCCTCACCGGCGGCACCGTGGCCGGCGGCGGCCTCTGCACCTTCGATGTCACGCTGCAGGTTCCGGGCTCGGTGTCCGGCGGCTCCGGGCTGGTCAATACCACCAGCCCCCTCACCGGCACGGTTGGTGGCGCGGCCAGCGAGGCCCCGGCGGCCAGCGACACCCTGCGCCTGGCGGTGGTCCGCTTCGAGAAGAGCTTCGGTGCGGCGACGGGCGCCGGCGGCACGGTGGTGCTCACCTTCACCCTGACCAACAACAGCACCGACGAGGCAATCAGCGGCCTGTCGTTCCTCGACGACCTGGAGGCCATGCTGCCGGGGCTCGCCGCGGTCGGCCTGCCGGCGAGCGACGTCTGCGGCGCCGGCTCCCAGATCACCGGCACCTCGGTGTTGACCTTCTCGGGCGGTTCCCTGGGGCCGGGCGAGGCCTGCAGTTTCGACGTCACCCTGTCGGTGCCGGCGGACGCGGTGCCCGGCGACTACGTCAACACCACCAGCAATCTCCTTACCGGCGGCCTGCTGGCGGGAGAACCCGCCACGGCGGCGCTGGCTCTCGAGCTGGCGCCGGCGTTCTCCAAGGCCTTCGCGCCGGCGAGCGTATTGTTGGGGGAGGTCAGCACGCTGACCTTCACCATCGACAACTCGGCCAGCACCTCGGCGGCCACCGGGCTCGAGTTCAGCGACGTGTTGCCGACGGGGCTCGTGGTGGCGCCGATGCCGAACGCCGCGGCCACCTGTACCGGCGGGCTGGTGACGGCGGTTTCCGGCAGCTCCATGGTGGCCTACACCGGCGGCAGCGTGGCCGCCGGCGCCACCTGCACAGTGGTGGTCGACGTCCTGCCGACGGTGGAGGGCTCGCTGGTCAACACCAGCGACGCGCTCACCTCCTCGCTGGGTTCGAGCGGCACCGCCACCGCCACCCTGGCGGTCGGCATCGTGGCGCCGCCGGTCACCGAGATCCCGACCCTGTCGTGGCCGGCGCTGCTGCTGCTCGGCGGGCTGCTGACGCTGCTCGCCTGGGGTCGTCTGCGCGTCTGATCCGGGGTGGGGCGCCGTGGGGTGGATTTGACAGGCTGCGGCGCCGCCTCTAGCATTCCCGCGAGTGGCGCGGGAGAGGTGTGCATCGGCGCCGCGACGCGGTATGATCCGCTTTTCGGCGCTGGACATGGGGGAGCATCCGGACTCGCCACGGCGAGCCGTTCGCTCGGTCTCGCGCCGATCCATTGAGTTTTCGGAGGGGCGTCGGCGCGGAGAGCGCCGTCTCCCTGCCAGAGGCCGCGACCGCCCACGGTGGCAACCCCGGCGACGGCTCGTCGCGGTCGTGTCTGTCCTCACGGGCCGTGCGGCCGCGCACCGGAAGCGCGTGAGGGAGGGAGGCGACAGATGGAGATCACCGAGGTCAAGGTCTTTCCGGTCAACGAGGAGAAGCTCAAGGCCTTCGTGTCCATCGTGTTCGACCGGTGCTTCATGATCAACGACATCAAGATCATCCAGGGGCGCGACGGCCTGTTCGTCAGCATGCCGAGCCGGCGCAAGAAGAGCGGCGAGTTCAAGGACGTGGCGCACCCGCTGAACAACGAGACCCGGAGGATGATCGAGACCGCCATCGTCGGCGAGTACGAGCGCGTGCTGGCCGAGCGGGGCGAGGACCTGCCGGCGCCGCCGCGGCCGTACCCGAGCGACAGCGGGGACGCGCCGGCCGCCGAGCCGGCCGGCGACGGCGCCCTGCGGCCCGGGAGCCCGCCGCCGGCGGGCTACGGCTTGCCGGCAGCGG
>DATACC010000296.1:0-7026 GCA_036259255.1 Thermoanaerobaculia bacterium
GTCACCGTCGCACCCGTGTCGCGGTCGGCCAGCGACCAGGCCCAGGTGGTGCCCGGCGTGCCGGTGCGCACCTTCGGCTTCGAGCGCTGCGGACCGGGGAGCCTCTCGGTGGCGCTGGCCGCCCTGGGCGATCCCGTCTCCATCGAGGAGCTCGCCGCCGTCCTGCCGAAGGCCGACAACGGCGGCGTGCTCTCCCTCGACCTGGTGCGCGAGGCCCGCCGCCGCGGCCACGACGCCCAGCTCGTCACCGGCAGCCCGGAGCTGGTGCGCGACGAGGTGGTCGCCGGCCGCCCCGCGGTGCTGATGCTGCGCGTCCTCGACGCCCCCGGCGTCCAGGACGACTACTACCACTACGTCGTCGCCGACGGCTGGGACCCGCAGCGCCAGCTCGTGCGCGTGCAGTTCGGCGACGGCAAGGCCCGCTGGACCCCCTTCGCCAACCTCGAGCGCGCCTGGCAGCCCGCCGGCCACGCCACCCTGGTGGTGCGCCCCGGCCCGCCCACCGCGGCGCCGACCGAGAACGCCACCCGCTTCGCCGCGGCGCTCGAGGCCGCCGGCCGCCCCGAGGAGGCGGCGAGCCTGTATCGGAAGCTGCTGGAGGACGAGCCTTCGCCCCTGCTGTGGACCAACCTCGGCAACGCCGAGACGGCGGCGGGCAACCGTGACGAGGCGCTCGCCGCCTACCGGCAGGCGGTGGCCCTGGCGCCGGACGACGGGGACGCGCTGAACAACCTCGCCTGGCTGCTCTACGAGCGGCGCGGCGAGCCCGCGGGCGACGAGCACTTGGAGGAGGCCGAGGCATTGGCCCGCCAAGCCGTAGCGGCCGGCGGTCCGGACCCCTACCTCGCCCTCGATACCCTGGGCCGCATCCTCCACGCCCGCGGCGACTGCGAGGAGGCATCGCGGATGCTGGTCCGCGCGAGCGAGACGGCACCAGCGGGGGAGACCCGCGCCGCCGTCGACCTCGCCCTCGGCAACGCGCTGGCCGACTGCGACCGGCCCGCCGAGGCCCGGGCGGCGCTCGCCCGGGCCGCGGAATCGGGCGACGAGGCGACTCGGCGGCAGTCGGAAGCCGCGCTCACGGCGCTCGCCGCCCTCGCCCGCCCGGCGGAACCCACCGTCGGAGAGCTGTAGCGGTCGGGATTCCGCGGCCGCCTCACCCCGCCGACAGGTAGGCGTAGACGCGGGTGGCCACCGTGCGATCCGAGGTGTTGTAGAGGTAGATGCGGTAGCGCGGGAAGGCGAGGGGGAGGCGCTGGGACTCGGAGACGGCCCACACGGCGCCGGCCGCGATCTCGGCCGAGACGTCGAGGGGGAAGAGCAGGCGCCCCTCGTGGAAGGCGCGGCGGGCCTGGTCGACGTCGGGCACCAGAAGCGCGCCCACCCGGCCGGCGCCGCCGCGGCCGCGCACCTCGCCGGCGAGCGACAGCGTCGCCCAGCCGTAGCCATCGGCGTCGAGCACGCCCACCTCCACCAGCTCGGAGAGCGCCGAGGGCGCCGCCGGCACCGCCAGCGCCTCGGCGAAGCCGACCAGCTCGGCCTGCCGGATCGGCCCCTCCACCGACACCGTGCCGGCGACCTGCTGCACTTCGGGGAAGTTGGTCACCTCCACCCGCTCGACCTCGCCGGCCCGCTCGGCCCGCGCCGTGTCGTCCGGCAGCAGGGCCAGGGTGACCGCGAAGGCGACGGTGAGCACCAGGGCGTACGCGAGCTTCCTTGCCATCAAGAGCCTCCTTGGAGCGCCAGGGTGAGCAGCATCACTCCTTACTACGGGAGCTGCCGCCGGAGGCGTCTAGACGTGGGGGGGACGGCGGGGAGGGAGAGAAAATGGCTGGGACGCAGGGACTCGAACCCCGATTCTGCGGTCCAGAGCCGCATGTCTTGCCATTAGACGACGTCCCAGCAGGCAAGGACCCCCGATTTTATGGGGCCGGCCGGAGCCGGTCAACCCTCAGGGTGCCTCGGCCGCTTCGCCCGCTTCCTCCTCCAGCTGGCGCTCGCGCAGCCAGGCGATGAAGTGGGCGAGGTGGCGGCGGGTGGGCTCGCGCCCCATCACCGCCACGAGATCGAACACCGGTGGCCCCGCTTTCGTTCCCGACAGCGCCATGCGCAGCGGGTGGATCAGGTAGGCGGCCTTCACCCCGAACCCCTCCGCCAGGTCGCGCAGGCAGGCTTCGAGGCCCTCGACGCCGAACGGCTCGCACTGGGTGTAGCGGTCGCGCAGGGCGTCGAGACGGTTGGGCAGCTCGCGGTCCGCGAGGTACTTGCGGCTCGCCTCCTCGTCGTAGTCGATGCGCTCGCGGAAGTAGAAGGCCACCTGCTCGGCCAGCTCCTTCAGGTCGCCGGCCCGGTTGCGGTGCAGCTCCACGGCCGCGCGCAGGCGATCGTGCTCCACCGCCACCCCGTGGGTTCCCAGGCCGACCTCGTCGAGAAACGGCTGCAGGTGCGGCCACACGGCGTCGAGCGGCAGGCCGGAGAGGTAGCGGGCGTTCATCCACGCCAGCTTGTCGCGGTCGAACACCGCCGCCGAGGCATTGAGGCGCTCCACCGTGAAGCGCTCGATCAGCTCCTCCCGCGACAGGATCTCCGCCTCGTCCTCGGGCGTCCAGCCGAGCAGCGCCAGGTAGTTGTAGAGCGCCTGCGGCAGGATGCCCTGGGCACGGAACTCCTCCACCGAGGTGGCGCCGGTGCGCTTCGACAGGCGCTTCTTGTCCGGCCCGAGGATCAGCGGCAGGTGGCCGAAGGTCGGCTCCGGGGCACCCAGGGCGCGGAACAGGGCGATGTGCTTCGGCGTGTTCGACAGGTGGTCGTCGCCGCGCAGCACGTGGGTCACCGCCATGTCGACGTCGTCCACCACCACCGAGAGGTGGTAGGTGGGCAGGCCGTCGGAGCGCAGCAGGATGAAGTCGTCGAGCACCTCGGCCGCCACCTCGACGTCGCCGCGCACCAGGTCCGCGAAGCGGATCGCCTCGTCCGGCATGGCGAGGCGCACCACGAACCGCTCGCCGGCGCCGGCCCGGCGCTCGGCCTCCTCGCCGGCGCAGGCGCGGCAGGTGCGCGGATAGCGGAAGCGCTCGCCCGCCTTCTCGGCCCCCTGGCGCTGGCGGTCGAGCTCCTCCGGCGTGCAGAAGCAGCGGTAGGCCCGGCCGGCGGCGAGCAGCTCGTCCACCCGCTCGCGGTGGCGCTCGATGCGCGCGCTCTGCAGGTGGGGCCCCTCGTCGAAACGGCAGCCGATCCACTCCAGGGCGGCGACGATCTGGCGCGTCATCGCCTCGTCGGAGCGCTCGCGGTCGGTGTCCTCGATGCGCAGGATCAGCGCCCCGCCCAGGCTCTGGCGCAGCAGCTCGTTGAACAGGGCGGTGCGCGCGCCGCCCACGTGGAGGTACCCGGTGGGCGAGGGCGCGAAGCGCACCCGGACGGGTCCGGTCAGTCTGGTATCGGCCATCGGTGTCCTCGTAGGGGTGTTCGTGCCGCGGCGGCGGCCGCCGGGGCCTCGAACGGTATCACGGCCCCGAGGTCGTGCCGCGCCCCTCCTGCGAGCTGCTACTCTTTGCGCGGGAGGTTTCCATCATGGCTGCGAACGAGGCCGGCAGCGCTCCACGGCGCCTGCGCCACGTGCTGGCGGCGACCGATTTCTCTGCCACCGCGGCGGCCGCGGTGGACTGGGGGGTGGACCTGGCGCGGCGCCACGGCGCCACCCTGCACCTGGTGCACGGCGTCACCCTGCCGGTGCCGATGGCCGAGTACGTGCCATCGTCGGCCGACGTCGACCGGGAGATCTGCGAGGGCGCCCGCTCCCGGCTCGAGGAGGTGGCCCGCGGCCTGGAGGCGACCGGCGTCACCCTCGAGCTGCACCTGCCCACCGGCGTGCCGTCCCAGGTGATCGCCCGCACCGCCGAGGAGGTCGGCGCCGACCTGGTGGTGATCGGCACCCAGGGCCTGTCGGGCCTCGCCCACCTGCTGCTCGGCTCCACGGCCCAGCGGGTGGTGCAGCACGCGCCGTGTCCAGTGCTCACCGTGCACCAGGGCGACCGCGAGCGTCACCGCCCGGTGCGCACGCTGCTCGCCGCCACCGATTTTTCGACGGGGGCCGATGAGGCGGTGCGCACCGCCCTCGATCTGTTCGCCGGCAGCGGCGAGGCGCCCACCCGGCTGGTGCTGCTGCACGCCTACCACCTGCCGATGGAGCTCACTGCCTACGGTCCGGTGCCGACCTCGGTGCACTACTACCAGGACGCCGGTGCCGATGCCCAGGAGCGGCTCGACCTGGCGGCTGCCGCGCTCGGGCGCGATGGCTGGGCGGTGGAGACCCGGGTGCGCCAGGGCTTCGCGCCGGAGGTGATCGTGGCCGAGGCCGAGGAGCTCGATGCCGACCTCGTCGCCCTCGGCACCCACGGACGCACTGGCCTCGCCCACCTGCTGCTCGGATCCACCGCCGAGCGCGTGGTGCAGCACGCCCCCTGCCCGGTGATGACCGTGCGGCGGCCGCGCGACTAGCGGACGATCGAAGGGTGCTGCCGATGGATCTGCCGCCGATGGATCGGACGGAGCCAGGGGCCGGGCGGACGCCGGACCGATGGATCGGGGGAAGGAATGGCGGAGAGGGAGGGATTCGAACCCTCGGTCCGAGTTGACCCCGGACAACTGCTTAGCAGGCAGCCCTGTTCGACCACTCCAGCACCTCTCCGCACGGGTCGCAGGACGGCCGATTCTAGCCCGCCCCCTTCCCGGAGTCAAAGCAGCTCGAAGGCGAGCCTCCGAGCCGGTGGCCCCGGGTTAGACTGCTCCCCGATCCAACCGCCGCTGCCATCCGTTCATTTCCGCCCGCGAGGGCCCACGCACCGAAAGCCATGAGCGAGACGACCCCCGCCACCGACCTCGATCAGCTCGCCATCAACACCGTCCGCTTTCTCGCCGTCGACATGGTGGAGAAGGCCGAGTCGGGCCACCCCGGCGCGCCTCTGGGCCAGGCGCCCATGACCTACCGGCTGTGGACCCGCCACATGCGCCACGACCCGGCCGCCCCGGAGTGGGTGAACCGCGACCGTTTCGTGCTGTCGAGCGGCCACGCCTCGGCCCTGCTCTACGCCCTGCTGCACCTGGCCGGCTATCCGATGGCGATGGAGGAGCTCCGGCGCTTCCGCCAGCTCGGCTCGAAGACGCCGGGGCATCCGGAGGCCGAGCTGGCGGAGGGGGTCGAGACCACCACCGGGCCGCTCGGGCAGGGGCTCGGCAACGCGGTGGGCATGGCGATGGCGGAGCGCATCCTCGGTGCCCGCTTCAACCGCGACGGTTTTCCGGTGATCGACCACCGCGTGTGGGTCAACGCCAGCGACGGCGACATGATGGAGGGCGTCTCCCACGAGGCGTGCTCGCTGGCCGGGCACCTGCGCCTCGGCAAGCTCACCGTCTTCTACGACGCCAACCAGATCTCCATCGACGGCTCCACCGACCTCGCCTTCACCGAGGACGTCGGGCGCCGCTTCGAGGCCTACGGCTGGCACGTGCAGGAGGTCGCCGACGGCAACGACCTGGCGGCGATCGACGCCGCCATCGAGGCGGCCCGGGGCGACGAGCGACCGTCGCTGGTGGTGGTGCGCACCCAGATCGGCTACGGCAGCCCGAAGGCGGGCACGGCGGAGGTCCACGGTTCGCCCCTGGGGCCGGAGGCGACCGCCGAGACCAAGCGCACCCTGGGCTGGCGGGAGGACGCCAGCTTCCACGTGCCGGAGGCGGCGCGGGGGCCGTTCCGCGCCGCCGCCGAGCGCGGCGCCCGCGCCCGCGAGGAGTGGAACCAGCTCGTCGCGCGCTACACCGAGGCCCACCCGGAAGCCGGGGCGGAGCTGCGCCGCCGCATGGCCGGCGAGCTGCCGCGGGACTGGGCGGACGCACTGCCACGTTTTCCCGCCGAGGGGCAGATGGCGACCCGCAAGGCTTCCGGCAAGGTGATCAACGCGCTCGCCCCGGTGTTGCCGGAACTGATCGGCGGCTCGGCGGACCTGGCGCCGTCGAACAACACGCTGGTCGACGGCGAGAGCGATCTGTCCGCCCTCGAGTGGGGCGGGCGCAACCTGCGCTTCGGGGTGCGCGAGCACGCCATGGGCTCGGCGCTCAACGGCATGGCTCTGTCCCGCCTGCTGATCCCCTACGGCGGCACCTTCCTGATCTTTTCCGACTACATGAAGCCGCCGATCCGCCTGGCGGCGCTGATGGGCATCCAGGCGATCTACGTCTTCACCCACGATTCGATCTTCCTCGGGGAGGACGGTCCCACCCACCAGCCCATCGGCCAGCTCGCGGCGCTGCGCGCCACGCCCAACGTGACGGTGCTGCGCCCGGCCGACGCCAACGAGACCGCCGCGGCGTGGCGCGTGGCGATCGAGAACCGCCGCGGGCCCACGGCGCTGGCGCTCACCCGCCAGAACCTGCCGGTGCTGCCGGAGGCGGCGGAGCGCGCCGCCGAGGGGGTGCCCCGCGGCGCCTACGTGCTCGCCGACGCCGAGGACGGCCGCCCGGCGCTGATCCTGATCGCCACCGGCTCGGAGGTCTGGGTGGCGCTGGAGGCCCGCAGGCGGTTGACGGAGCGGGGGTTGCCGGTGCGGGTGGTGTCGATGCCGTCGTGGGAGCTGTTCGCCCGGCAGAGCGAGGAGTACCGCAACCAGGTGCTGCCGCGCTGGGCCCGCAAGCGCCTGGCGATCGAGGCGGGGTCGCCGCTCGGCTGGCACCGCTGGGTGGGCAGCGAGGGCGAGGTCCACGCCATCGAGGGCTTCGGTGCGTCGGCACCCTGGAAGGACCTGGCGCGGGAGTACGGGTTCACGCCGGAGGCGGTGGCCGAGCGGGCGGAGGCGCTGCTGGGATGGCCGCGCTCCGACCAGCGGGGGGCGGAGTAGAGAGCGGAGGGGCTTCGGCCCGGCGGGAGGGGCGGCCGTTGCGCGGGGCGGGTGGAGGTGGTGGGGCTGCGGACGCGGGGCGACTCGGTAGGGATCAACGGCTGGCCCCGCTCTGCGCCGCCGGCTGCCACCGGCG
>DATACC010000297.1:0-15192 GCA_036259255.1 Thermoanaerobaculia bacterium
ACCACCACCACGACCACGAGCACGACCATGGCCATCCTCACGACCACGACCACGACCACGGCCATTCGCACGAGCACGGGCATTCCCACGAGCACCACTCCCACGAGCACGGACACGGCCACTCCCACGGCCACGGGCGCACGCTCGCCGACATCCGGCGGCTGATCTCCGCCAGCGGTCTCGCTCCCGAGGTCCGCGAGCGCGCGCTGCAACTCTTCGCCCGCCTCGGCGAGGCCGAGGCCCGGGTGCACGGCATGGCTCTCGACGACGTCCACTTCCACGAAGTGGGGGCGGTGGACTCGATCGTCGATCTCGTCGGCGCCGCCGCGGCCGTCGCCTGGGCCGGCCCGGCGCGCTGGACCTGCGGGCCGGTCAACGTCGGGGGCGGCACGGCGGCGACGGCCCACGGCCGGCTGCCGGTGCCGGCACCGGCGACCGCCCTGCTGCTCCGCGGCATCCCGGTCCACGGCGGTGCCGGCGGCGAGCTGGTGACCCCCACCGGCGCCGTGCTCCTCGCCGAGCTGGTCGACGAGTTCCGCGACCTGCCGGCGATCACCGTCGAGGCCCAGGGCTTCGGCCTCGGCAAGAAGCACCTGTCGCACCAGCCCAACGCGGTGCGGCTGCTGCGCGGCCGGGCCGCGGCGGCGGCGGCAGAGGGCTCGCGGGTGGCCGTGATCGAGGCCGAGGTGGACGACCTGTCGGGCGAGGGCTTCGGCTTCCTGATGGAGCGCCTGCTCGAAGCCGGCGCCCTCGACGTCTACTTCACGCCGGTGCAGATGAAGAAGAACCGTCCCGGCACCCTGGTCACCGTGCTGTGCCGCCCGGCCCGGCGTGACGCGCTGGCCGAGCGCCTGCTGGTCGAGTCGGGCTCCTTGGGCTGCCGCTTCACCGAGGCGGCGCGGCTCGAGGCGGAGCGCGAGGTGGTGAGCGTCGAGACCCCCTTCGGGCCGGTGCGGGTGAAGCGGGCGCGGCTCGCCGGCCAGCCCGGCGGCGTCCGCCGGGACTACGTCGCGAGCCCGGAGTACGACGACTGCCGCCGCCTGGCGCTGGCGGCCGGCGTGCCGTGGCGCGAGGTGTACCGGGCGGCACTGGCGGCGGCGGCGACCTGAAGCAGGTGGAGAAATTCACTGTCGCGGCACCCTGTTGTACTCCCCCGTGACGACGACGACCCGTACCGCACCGCCCGCCGAAATCTCCGACGCCAACCCCCCGTTCGCCACCGGCTCGCTCCGCATGGGGCTGGCCGGCAGCGGCGCGCTGCGCTGGGCGGTGGCGGACCTCTCCGCCATCGTCGAGACCGCCCGCGGTCGGCTGGACCTCTCGCCGGTGGCCTCCGCAGCCCTCGGCCGCAGCCTCGCCGGCGCGGCGTTGCTGCTGCGCCTGTCCACCAAGACGCCGACCCGGCTGGTGCTGGAGGTGGCCGGCGACGGCCCGATCCGCCGCGTCCAGGCCGAGTGCGACCAGGGCGGCAACCTGCGCGGGTTCGTCGGGCAGCCGCGGGTGGACGTGCCCCACCGGCCCGACGACAAGCTCGCCGTGGGGCGGGCGGTGGGGCAGGGCTCGCTGCGCGTGCTGCGCGAGCACCTCGGCGGCACCTACCAGAGCCAGGTGGAGCTGGTCAGCGGCGAGATCGGCGACGACCTGGCCCACTACCTGGCGCAGAGCGAGCAGAGCCGCTCGGCGGTGCTGCTCGGCGTGCTGGGCCGTCCGGAACCTGCCGGGGTGGCCGCCGCCGGCGGGCTGATCGTGGAGGTGATGCCCGGGGCCGGCGACGAGGTGATCGACCGACTCGAGGGCAACCTGGCCGGCATCCCCGGGGTCAGCCGGCTGCTCGAGGAGGGGGGCCTCGATCGCGTGCTCGGCGCGGTGCTCGGCGATCTCGCCCCCGAGGTGCACGAGGAGAGCGAGCTCTACTACCGCTGCCGCTGCAGCCGGGAGCGCCTGCGCCGCCACCTCGAGATGATGAGCGAGGAGGACCGCGATTCGCTGCGCGAGGAGGACGGCGGGCACCTCGAGGCCGAGTGCCTGTTCTGCGGCGCGAGCTACCGCTTCGAGCGCGGGGAGCTCGGCGCCGCCGCCGTCTGACCGGCTGCGCTGCTTCGCGGCAGCGCTCCGCGACCCCTGATCCGCGGCGGCGCCCGCCGCTGGTAGACTCCCGGCTCCGGCGGCATTCGCCGCCCGTTCGCCAAAACCGCCTCGAGAACCGCCGGCCGCTGCGCTGGCCCGGGAACCTCCAGCATGGGCACGCACTACGTCACCACCCCGATCTACTACGTCAACGACCTGCCCCACATCGGGCACGTCTACACCACGGTGGTGGCCGACGCCGTGGCGCGCTACCGGCGCCTGTCCGGCGACGACACCTACTTCCTCACCGGCACCGACGAGCACGGGCAGAACATCGAGCGCGCCGCCCGCGAGCAGGGGGTGGAGCCGATCGCGCTGGCCGACCGGGTGGTGACGCGCTACCACGAGCTGTGGGAGGAGTACGCCATCTCCCACGACGACTTCCTCCGCACCACCCAGCCGCGGCACCGGCCGGCGGTGGACGAGGTGATCCGCCGCATCGAGGCCGCCGGCGATCTCTACACCGCCGCCCACGAGGGCTGGTACTGCCCGGCCTGCGAGACCTTCTACACCGAGAAGGAGCTGGGCGAGGGGCACCGGTGCCCGGTGCACGAGCGCGCGACCGAGTGGAAGTCGGAGGAGAACGTGTTCTTCCGCCTCGGCCGCTACCAGGAGCCGCTGCTGCGTCTCTACGCCGAGCACCCCGAGTTCGTGCGCCCGGAGACGCGCCGCAACGAGGTGCGCGCCTTCGTCGAGGGGGGCCTGCGGGACCTCTCGGTGAGCCGCGCCAGCCTCGCCTGGGGATTGCCGTTCCCGAACCGCCCGGGGCAGACGGTGTACGTGTGGCTCGACGCGCTGTCGAACTACATCTCGGCCCTCGGCTTCGGCGCCGATCCGGGGCCCCTTTACGAGCGTTACTGGGCGGCACCCGAGGCGACTCGCCTGCACCTGGTGGGCAAGGACATCCTGCGCTTCCACGCCGTCTACTGGCCGGCCTTCCTGATGTCGGCGGGGCTGCCGCTGCCGACCACGGTCTGGGCCCACGGCTGGTGGCTGCGCGACCAGAAGAAGGTGTCGAAGTCCTCCGGTAACCTGGTGCGCCCGGACGAGCTGGTCGCGCGCTTCGGCACCGACGCGCTGCGCTACTTCCTGCTGCGCGAGATGGTCTTCGGCCAGGACGCCTCCTTCTCCGACGAGGCCTTCGCCGAGCGCTACAATGCGGATCTCGCCAACACCCTGGGCAACACCGTGTCGCGGGTGGTGACCCTGTCGCGCCGCGCCTTCGACGGCCAGACGCCGCCGGAGCCGTGCGACGCCAACCCGGTGAAGACGCGCGCCGCCGAGGTGGTGGCCGAGTACCGGGCGGCGATGGACGAGCTGGCCTTCCACCGTGCGCTCACTGCCTTGTGGCGACTGCTCGACGAGGCCAACCAGTACCTGGTGGAGCGCGAGCCGTGGAAGCGCATGAAGCAGGAGGGGGGCAGCCCGGCGGTTTCGCGGGTGCTCTGGAACTGCCTCGAGGCGGTGCGCATCGTGGCCACCGGGTTGCTGCCGTTCATGCCGCAGACGGCGCCGCGGGTGCTCGCCGCCATTGGCCTTCCGGTGCCGCCGGAGCGCATCGACGCGATGGCCTGGGGCGGCACCCCGACCAGCGCCCTGCTGCCGGAGCCGGAGCCGATCTTCCCGCGCATCGACAAGGAAGCGTGGCTCGGGGAGGCGAAGACGGCAGCGGCGGCGGGGCAGAGCGGGGGGAAGGCCGCCGAGCCGGCGGAAGAGAAGGCCGCCGCGTCGGCGTCCGACGACGAGGAGGGAGCGGGCATGATCGACATCGACCGGTTCTTCGAGACCGAGCTGCGGGTGGCCACAGTGAAGGTGGCGGAGCGGGTGCCGAAGTCCAACAAGCTGCTGCGCCTGGAGGTGGACCTCGGCGGCGAGATCCGGCAGCTCGTGGCCGGCATCGGCAAGGCCTACGAGCCGGAGGCCCTCGTCGGCCGTCAGGTGGTGGTGGTGGCGAACCTGAAGCCCGCCAAGCTGATGGGGATCGAGAGCCAGGGCATGGTGCTCGCCGCCTCGCCGGACGGCGGCGACCCGGTGCTGGTCCACCCCGAGCGCCTCGTGCCCGCCGGCACCCGGGTGCGCTGAGCGGAGGGGAGGGCCGCGCCGTGCTGATCGACTCCCACTGTCATCTCCAGTCGCTGCCGCCGGACGAGCGGGACCGTGCCCTCGACGAGGCCCGGGAGCGCGGCGTGGCGGGCTTCCTGGTGCCGGCCATCCGCTTCGCCGAGGCCGACGAGCTGCTGGCGCTGTGCCACCGCCACGACGACGTGTGGTGCGCCCTCGGCTGCCATCCGCACCACGCGGCGGACGGCTGGCAGCCGGGCGACGACCGCCGGCTGGCGGAGCTGGCGACGGACCCGAAGGTGGTGGCGGTGGGGGAGTGCGGCCTCGACTTCCACTACGACCACTCGCCCCGCGACGTGCAGGGCCGGGTGATGCGCGAGCAGTGGCGCTTGGCCCTGGAGCTCGGCCTGCCGGTGGTGGTGCACAACCGCGACTCCAACGAGGCGATGCTGGCGGCGGTGGCCGAGCCGGAGCTCGCGGGCCTCGCCGCCGACTTCCACAGCTTCGCCGGCGGTCGGGCCATGGCCGAGGACCTGATCGCCCGCGGCTTCTATCTCGGCTTCACCGGCATGATCACCTTCCGCGCCGCCGACAACGTGCGCGAGGTGATCCCGCTGCTGCCGCCGGACCGGGAGCTGGTGGAGACCGACACCCCGTTCCTCGCGCCGGTACCCCACCGCGGCAAGCCAAACCGGCCCGCCTACGTGGTGGAGGTGGCCCGGCGCCTGGCGGAGGAGCGCGGCGAGACCTACGAGGAGACCTGCCGCCGCACCGGCGAGAACTTCCTGCGCCTGTTCGCGCGCGCCGCGCCGGCGGCCTGAGCCGGCCTCGCGGGGCGCGCCCTGCTCAGGCCGTCGCGGCGAAGGCGGCGAGCGGCTCGGGCCGTTCGCCGCCCATCACCGCCTGATCCACCTCCTCCAGGTAGCCGTTCTCCCGCATCCACTCGTCGTTGTAGATCGTCGAGAGATAGCGGGTGCCGGAGTCGGGGAACAGGGTGACGACGCGGCCGCACGTCTCGTTGCGCCGGGAGCGCTGGGCGAGCAGCCAGCGCACGCCCCACAGCGCGGCGCCGCTCGAGCCGCCGGCGAAGATCGCCTCGTCGTAGGCGAGGCGCCGGGCGGCGCGGAAGGCCTCGCCGTCGGAGACCTGCACCATCTCGTCGATCTGCTCGAACTCCGGGCAACCGATGATCTCCTCGTCGCCCAGGCCCTCCAGCCGGTAGCGCTCCGGGCGGCCGACGCGGCCGGTGCGGAAGTAGTCGGTGTACACCGAGCCGTCGACGTCCACCGCGATCACCCGGATCTCCGGGTCCTGCTCCTTGAGGTAGCGCGCCGTGCCGGAGACGGTGCCGCCGGTGCCGATGCCGGCCACCAGGAAGTCGATCCGGCCCTCCATCTGGCGCCAGATCTCCGGCCCGGTGGTCAGGTAGTGGGCCTCGTTGTTCTCGCGGTTGTTGTGCTGGTCCGGGAAGTAGCAGTCGGGATTCTCGGCCGCCAGGCGCCGGGCCTTCTGGTTGTAGCTCTCCGGGTGCTCCGGCGGCAGGTCGCCGTCGACCAGCACCAGGTCGACACCCAGGGCGCGCAGGCTGTCGAGCTTCTCGCGGCAGGTCTTCTGGCGCACTACCATGCGGCACTCCAGGCCCTCGAGCCGGGCCATCATGGCCAGCCCCATGGCGGTATTGCCCGAGGAGCTCTCGACCACCACCTGGCCGCGGGACAGGCGCCCGTCGGCCAGCGCCTTGCGCACCATGTGGCGCGCGACGCGATCCTTCACGCTGCCCATGGGGTTCAGGTACTCGAGCTTGGCGTAGACCTCGCCGCCCACGGGCAGCAGGTCCTCGACCGAGCGGAAGAGTCGGACCATGGGCGTCATGCCCACGGCATCGGCCACGTTGTCGTAGACGCGCAGATCGCTCATGGCCGAGGACCATGCATCGGGTATGCCCGCGGCGCCTCGGCGGCGTCTCAGACCGGGTTGGGAACGTCGACGAACTCGGCCTCGACGCCGAAGCGCTCGGCCACGTGCTCGCCCAGGGCGCGGATGCCGAGCACCTCGGTGGCGTAGTGGCCGGCGGCCAGGTAGTGCAGGCCCCCCTCGCGAGCCAGGTTCATCACCCACTCGCTGACCTCGCCGGTGAGGAAGGCGTCGAGACCCTCGTCGAGGGCGCGGTAGATCTCCTTCTGGGCGCCGCCGCTGACCAGGCCGAGGGTCGAGACCCGCGGCGGCCCGCCGGCGAACACCAGCGGCTCCCGGCCGAAGACGCGGCGGCAGCGCTCGACCAGCTCCTCGGCCGGGATCGGCTGCGGGAAGCGGCCCTTGAAGCCGGTGGGGAGGCCCTCGACCGGGGCGAAGGGCGTCAGGTCGGCGAGGCCGAAGGCGCGGGCGGCCAGCGCGTTGTTGCCGAGCTGCGGGTGGCGGTCGAGGGGCAGGTGGTAGGCCACCAGGCTCATCCCCGAGCGCACCAGCGCCTCGACGCGCCGGAACTGCACGCCGGTGAGCCGGTAGGGCATGCCCTTCCAGAAGATGCCATGGTGCACCATCACCGCGTCCGCTCCGGCCTCGGCGGCACGCTCGAACAGCTCGAGGCAGGCCGAGACCCCGGTGACCACCTTGCGCACCTCGGGGCGGCCCTCCACCTGGAGGCCGTTCGGCGCGTAGTCGCCGCCGGAGCGGGCGTCGAGGACCTGATCGAGATAGGCGACCAGCTCGGAGAGCGCGACGGACATGGCAGGCCATCTTACCGGCAGCGTCGCGAACGGGGGACTGTCGGCCGACGACTCACTTTGCATGCAATATGATTCCTGCCATGGGCAGAACACTCCAGATCCGCAACGTCCCGGACGACGTCTACGAGGCCCTGGCGTACCGGGCCGAACGCGAGGGCCGCAGCCTGGCGCAGCAGGCGCTCCACGACCTGCGCCAGACCAACGACCAGCAACGCGAGGACCGCCGCCGCCAGATCCTCGACGAGATCCTGGCGGACTATCGGGCCGGGCGCACCAGGAAGCTCTCTACGCCGGTGGTGGAACTGGTCCGGGAGGATCGGGAGCGGTGAGGCGGCCGAGGAGCAGTCGCCTGGTGCTCGATGCCTCGGCGGCGCTGCACCTCCTGGTGAGAGAGGAAGGTCCCTCCGAGATCGGCGAGATCCTGCGCCAGACTCCGTGGGTGCTCGCCCCCTCGCTGTTCGGTGCCGAGTTGGCCAATGGGCTGTGGAAGCTGGCTCGAGCGGGGGAGCTCGGTGGCGACGGTCTGCTGGACTGGTACGAAGCGGGGCTCGGTCTGGTCAGCCGGCTGGAGCCGGACCAGCCGCTGCTCGGCGAAGCCCTCTCCCTGGCGAGGCATCTCGATCATCCTGTCTACGACCTGCTCTACGGCGTCTTGGCGATGCGACAGGACTGCCCGGTCGTCACCCTGGATCGCCGGCTCGCGGCGGTCCTTTCCAGGATCGGGGTCGAGGCGATCCTGCCGGCCTGAAACACGACGCCCCCTGAGCCGCGAGGGGTAAGGGGGCGTCGGGTGCTGCTCGTCGGCGGTGCGGCTACCAGCGGTCCTCGGTCTTCGGCGGGCCCGGGTCCGGGGTGCCGCCGCCGCCCTCGGTGCGGGGGGCGCTGCCGCCGCCGCCGCCGCGGGGACCGCGATCGCCACCGCGCCCGCCACCAAAGCCGCCGCCGCCGCGTCCGCCGCGATCGCCACCGCGGCCTCCGCGGTCCCCACTGCGGCCGCCCCGGTCGCCGCCGCGTCCGCCACGGTCCCCACCGCGGCCTCCCCGGTCGCCGCCGCGGCCACCGCGATCACCACCGCGGTCGCCTCCTCGATCGCCGCCGCCCTCGCCACCCGCCGACTCGTACTGGGACGGGTCGTAGTTCGGGTCCTCCATGATGACCGCCTTGCGCGACAGCCGGATGCGGCCGGTGTCGTCGATGCTGATCACCTTGACGGTGAGCTCGTCGCCCTCCTTGACCACGTCCTTGACCTCGCTGACGTAGCCGGGCGACAGCTCGCTGACGTGCAGCAGGCCGTCGGTGCCGGGCAGCACCTCCACGAAGGCGCCGTAGGCCTCGACCCGGCGCACCGCACCGGTGTAGTTCTTGCCCACCTCGGGCACCTCGGTGAGGCGCTCGATGAGCTCGATGGCGTGCTGCGCCGCCGGCTCGTCGGGCGAGGCGATGGTCACGGTGCCGTCGTCCTCGATGTTGATCTCGGCGCCGGTCTCCTCCTGGATCGAGCGGATCGTCTTGCCGCCGGGGCCGATGATGTCGCGGATCTTGCTGGGGGGGATCCGGATGGTGTAGAGCCGCGGCGCGTACCTCGAGAGCTCGGTGCGCGGATCGCCGAGCACCCGCTCCATGCGTTCCAGGATGTGCAGCCGCCCGCGCAGCGCCTGCTCCAGGGCGAGCTCCATGATCTGCCGCGTGACGCCGGTGATCTTGATGTCCATCTGCAGCGCGGTGACGCCCTCGCGGGTGCCGGCGACCTTGAAGTCCATGTCGCCGTAGTGGTCCTCCTGGCCCGCGATGTCGGTCATCACGGCGAAGTCGTCGCCGCGCTTGATCAGGCCCATGGCGACGCCGGCCACCGGCGAGAGCATCGGCACGCCGGCGTCGAACAGCGCCAGCGAGCCGCCGCACACCGAGGCCATCGACGACGAGCCGTTGGACTCCAGGATGTCGGAGACCACCCGCACGGTGTACGGGAAATCGTCCTCGTGGGGGAGCACCGGCATCAGCGCGCGGCGGGCCAGCACGCCGTGACCGATCTCGCGGCGGCCCGGCGAGCGCAGGAACTTCACCTCGCCGACCGAGAAGGGCGGGAAGTTGTAGTGCAGCATGAACTTCTGCCGGCTCTCGCCTTCGTACTCCTCGATGATCTGGGCGTCGCGGGTGGTGCCGAGGGTGGCCGAGACCAGCGCCTGGGTCTCGCCGCGGGTGAACAGCGCCGAGCCGTGGGTGCGCGGCAGCAGGCCCACCTCGATGTCGATGTCGCGCACCTCGTCGAGGCCGCGGCCGTCGAAGCGGCGCCGGTTGTGGAGCACCGCGTCGCGCAACAGCTCCTCCTCCAGCGCCGAGATCGCCTTCTTCGTCTGGCTCCGCCGCTCCGCGTCGTCCGCGGGGATCTGGTCGAGGTACGGCTTGACCACGGCGCCGACGCGCTCCTTGCGCGCGAACTTGCCCTTGGTGTGCAGCGCCTCGCGCATCGGCTCGTAGAGGTCGCGCTTCACCTGCTCGAAGAGCTCCGCCGGGTAGGCCGGCTCCGCGTCCCAGGTCGGCTTCTGCAGGCCCGCCTCACGAAACATCTCGTGCTGGGTGCGGATGATCTTCTGGATCTGCTCGTGGGCCCGGAAGATGGCGTCGATCAGCACCTGCTCGCTGACCTGGTTGGCGGCGCACTCCACCATCACGATCGCCTCCTCGGTCCCCACCACCACCAGGTCGAGGTCGGCCACGTCGCGCTGCGAGTTGTCGGGGTTGAACACCAGCTCGCCGTCGATCATCCCCACGCGCACCGCGCCCACCGGGTGGTAGAACGGGATGTTGGAGAGCACCAGCGCGAAGGAGGCGCCGTTGATGGCCAGGATGTCGGGATCGTTCTCGCCGTCGGCCGACAGCACGAAGGCGATGATCTGCGTCTCGTTGAAGTAGCCCTCGGGGAACAGCGGCCGCAGCGGACGGTCGATCAGTCGCGAGGTGATGATCTCCTTCTCCGACGGGCGCCCCTCGCGCTTGAAGAAGCCGCCCGGGATCTTGCCGGCGGCGTAGGTGTACTCGCGGTAGTCGACGGTCAGCGGCAGGAAGTCCCGCGGCTGTTCGCTCTTCTGCATGCAGGCGGTGATCAGCACCACCGTGTCGCCCATGCGCACGGTGACGCTGCCGTCGGCCTGGCGGGCGACGCGGCCGGTCTCCACCTGGAGCCGGCCCGATCCGATCTCGATCTCTCTACTCAGCTTTTCCATTCTCTCGTTGCTTTCTCTTCTCATTGCGCGCGCGGGCGCAGTTCCACCGCACGGCCGGGCGGCCCCGGGAGAGCCAGACGCCAGAGGACGGCGGTTGCCGTGCGGGATGGGGGCCGGGCGGCGAGCCTACCTGCGGAGCCCGAGCCGTTCGATGGTGGTGCGGTAGCGCTCGATGTCGTTGCTCTTCAGGTAGTCGAGCAGACGACGACGGCGGCCCACCAGCTTGAGGAGGCCGCGGCGGCCGTGGTGGTCCTGCTTGTGGATCTTGAAGTGCTCGGTGAGCTCGGTGATGCGCTGCGACAGCAGCGCCACCTGCACCTCGGCCGAGCCACTGTCGGTCTCGTGGACCCGGTACTCCTCGATGATCTCCTGCTTCTGCTGCTTGGTCTGGGCCAACGCCAGGTTCCTCCCCTAGATCTTTCTTTTCGCTTCGTCAGCGTCTCTCGTCAAACCGATCGATTCTACCACGACCTCAACCGGCGGCTCCGAACACGATCTTCGGCTGCACGATGCCGACGCCGGCGGTGCCGATGCGCTCCACGATGGTGCCGACCGCGATCAGCTCGTGGCGCCGGTTGATGACCTTTACCCAATCGCCCTCGTCACCGGCGATCTCGCGCACCAGCACCGTCTGGCCGTGCTGGATGCGCTCCTCCTGCTGCGCGTCGGCGACGATCTCGCCGAACGGCAGCGGGATGTCGTGGAACGGCACCCAGCCGCGCTCGGGCAGCACGCCGGCTCCGGCGGCGGTCTCCAGCTCGGCCGGGGTGACGGCGTCCTCGAGCCGGAACGGCCCCACCTGGGTGCGGCGCAGCGCCGCCAGGTGGCCGCCGGTGCCGAGGGCCCGGCCTACCTCGTGGGCGAGGCTGCGGGCGTAGGTGCCGGACGAGCAGGCGAGCCGGAAGGCGATGTCGGCCCGTGCGCCGGAGTGGGTCAGCTCGCCCTCCGGGACCAGCTCGTACACCGTCACCTGCTTGCTCTCGAGCGGTACGTCCTCGCCGGCCCGGGCCAGCTCGTAGAGCTTCTTGCCGCCCACCTTCTTGGCGGAGTAGGGGGGCGGGGTGTGCTCGATCTCGCCGACGAAGCGCGCCATCACGGCGGCCACCGCCTCGCGGGTGATCGCCGCCACCGCCTCGGCCGGCACCTCGGCGACCACGCTGCCTTCGGCGTCGTAGGTGTCGGTGGCGGCGCCCAGGCGGATCACCCCCTGGTACACCTTCGGCGCCCGGATCAGGAACCGGGTGAGCCGGGTGGCGTGGCCGAGGGTGAGCACCAGCAGGCCGGTGGCGGCCGGATCGAGAGTCCCCGAGTGGCCCATCTTGCGCTGCCGCGTCACCCGACGGGCGTGCTGCACCATGTCGTGGGAGGTGCCGCCCGCCTGCTTGTCGAGCAGCAGCAGCCCGTCGGTGAACGGCCCGCCGGGAGAGGTGTCCTTCCGCGCCATCAGCTCTCCGTCGTCGCCTCGGCGGCGCCGGGCTCCGGGCCGGCGGCCGGCTCCACCGCGACCGTCTCCGGCGCCGGGCGCGACACCGCCTCGGCGAGGGCCTCGACGGCCTGGGCCAGGGCGGCCTCGACGCCGCTCTCCACCTGGTAGCCGGCGGCGTTCCTGTGGCCGCCGCCGCCGTGGCGCCGGGCCACCTGCTCGACGTCCACCTCGCCGCGGCTGCGCAGCGACACCTTGGCGCCGCCCTCCGGCAGCTCCCGGGCCAGCGCCACGGCCTCGACCCCGGCCACCGAGCGCGGGTAGTTGATCAGGCCCTCGGCGTCGCCCGGCGTGGTGCCGGTGCGCTGGTACATCTCCTGGGTGATGCGCGCCGTCGCCACCCGGCCGCCGGCGTGGAGCTCCATCGTGCCGAGCAGCTCGGCGAGGAGTCGCAGCGAGCCTTCGCTGCGGCTCTCGTAGAGCCAGCGCGCCACCAGGTCGGGCTGGGCGCCGGAGCGCACCAGGCTGGCGGCGGCCTCGAAGGCGGCCGCGGTGGCGTTGGAGTAGCGGAAGCCGCCGGTGTCGGTGACCAGCGTCAGGTACAGGCAGTTGGCGGTGTCGTGGTCGAGCGTCAGCTTCAGCGCCTGGGCCAGGCGGTAGACCATCTCGCCCACCGCCGGCGCCGCCGGGTCGACCCAGTTGATCTCGCCGTAGTGCTGGTTGCCCAGGTGGTGGTCGACGTTGACCACCGGCAGGGCGTCGAGGTGCTCCTCGAGCCCGGTGCGATCCGCGCTGGGGCACTCGAGCACGACGATGGCGTCGAACTTCTCCGGGAAGCCGGCCGGCGGCTCGGCACCGCTGTGGATGCGGTCGGCGCCGGGCAGCGCCCGGTACACGGCCGGCGGCTCGTCGCGGTTCCACACCACGGCGCCCTTGCCCATGCCGCGCAGCAGCCGAGCCAGCCCGAGGGCCGAACCGATGGAATCGCCGTCGGGGTTGACGTGGCTGGTGAGCAGGAAGCGATTGCCCTGCCGAATCCGCCGCAGGACGTCGTCCGGTGCCTTCGTCGCAGTCATCGTCGTTACTCCTTCACTCGCGTCTTCGCTAGAAAAAATGGGGATCGCCGCCCGCGGGGGCGGCCCGGCCTCGTCGTCGGGCCTCGACCTCAGGCCTCGGCCTGGAGGATCTGCGAGTCCCAGTGGGCGATCAGTGCCTCCGACAGGTCGTCGGCCATCGCCCGCAGGGAGTCCATCAGGTGCTCCACGTCGCCCTCGCTGCCGGCCACGGCGGCGATCGAGATCTCCGCCCGCTGGTGGAGGTCGTGGAGCCCGGTCTCGGCGACCGAGACGCGGAAGCGGGCGTGCATCTTGTCGACCAGCGACTTGACCGCCCGCCGCTTGTCCTTGAGGCTGCGAGCGCCGGGAACGTACAGCTCGCAGCGGACCAGTCCGAGCCAGGCGGCCATCGTCGGGACCTCGCAGGTGGCGGGGGAGCGGCCGGCGCCGCCGGTGACGGCGACTCCGGCCTAGAGCTCCGGCGCCACTTCTTCCTTGGTGAACGTCTCGATCACGTCGCCCGGCTTGACGTCCTGGTAGCGGTCGAGGCCGATGCCGCAGTCGAACCCGGAACGGACCTCGCTGGCGTCCTCCTTGAAGCGGCGCAGCGACGACAGGCGACCCTCGTAGACCACGATGTTGTCGCGCAGCAGGCGAGCCGAGTCCGTGCGGTGCACCGTGCCGTCGACCACGTGGCAGCCGGCCACCGTGCCGGCCTTCGGCACCTTGAAGGTGTCGCGCACCTCGGCGTGGCCGGTGACCACCTCGCGGAACGTCGGCTCGAGCAGTCCGGTCATCGCCTTGCGCAACTCGTCGGTCAGCTCGTAGATGACCGTGTGGAGGCGGATGTCGACGCCCTCCTTCTCGGCGAGCTCGGCGGCGTTGCGCTCCGGGCGCACGTTGAAGCCGACGATCACCGCCTCGCTGGCGGCGGCCAGGATGACGTCGTTGGTGGAGATGGCGCCGACGGCGGCGTGGATCACGTTGAGCCGCACCTTCGCCGTGCCGAGCTTGGTGAGCGTGTCGCGCAGCACCTCGACGGAGCCCTGGACGTCGGCCTTCACCACCACCGGCAGCTCCTTGACCTCGCCCTGCTCGATCTTGCCGAAGAGCTGCTCGAGGGTGAGCTTGCCCTGGGCCGGCGCGAGATCGCGGCGGCGCTGCTCCTGCTGGCGGTACGCCGCGATGGTGCGCGCCTCGCCCTCGTCGTGGACCACCTGGAACGGGTCGCCGGCCTCCGGCACGTCCTGGAAGCCGGTGACCTCCACCGGGGTGGCCGGCCCGACGGTGTGGACCCGCTCGCCGAGGTCGTTGGTCATCGCCCGCACGCGCCCCGAGGCGGCGCCGGAGACGAAGGCGTCGCCCACCGACAGCGTGCCGTTCTGCACCAGCACGGTGGCGATGATGCCGCGGCCCACCTCCTTGCGGGCCTCCAGCACCACGCCCTGGGCCGGCAGGTCGGGGTTGGAGCGCAGCTCCAGCAGGTCCGAGTTGAGCAGGATCATCTCGAGCAGCTCGTCGATGCCCTCGCGCTTCAGCGCCGAGATCGGCACCGCGACCACGTCGCCGCCCCAGTCCTCCACCAGCAGGCCCTGGTCGGCGAGCTCCTTCTTCACCCGGTCCGGGTTGGCGTTGGCCTTGTCGATCTTGTTGACCGCCACCACGATCGGCACCTTGGCGGCGCGCGCGTGGTCGATCGCCTCGACCGTCTGCGGCATCACGCCGTCGTCCGCCGCCACCACCAGCACCACCAGGTCGGTGGCCTTGGCGCCGCGGGCGCGCATCATGGTGAACGCTTCGTGGCCCGGGGTGTCGAGGAAGACGATCTTCTTGCCGTCCCGCGACACCTCGTAGGCCCCGATGTGCTGGGTGATGCCGCCGTGCTCGCCCTCGGCCACCTTGGACTCGCGAATGGCGTCGAGCAGCGACGTCTTGCCGTGGTCGACGTGGCCCATGATGGTGACCACGGGCGCCCGCTGCTCCTTGCCTTCGGTGCGGGCGGCGCCGCTCTCCTGGCGCAGCTGCACCTCCTCCTCGAAGCTCGCCACCATCGTCTCGACACCGAGATCGGTGGCCACCTGCTGGGCCACCTCCGCATCGAGGACCTGGTTGATGTTGGCCAGGATTCCCCGCGCGAACAGGGCGCTCATCAGGTCCTTCGACTTCACCCCGAGCTTCTCGGCGAAATCGCGGACGGTCATACCTTCCGAGATGATCACTGCGCCCTCCGGACGACCCTTCTTGAATGTCAACAGTCTGCCTCCCACCTCTGCATGCACCGACTCCTCGCCGCGGGTCTGGCGGCGCTTGCGCCGTGCACTGGCGCCCGGACGGTCCTCTTCGACCTCCTCGAGGTCGCCGACGGCGGCCCCGCGGTAGGTCCGCAGATCGGCGTCGGCGCCCGGCCGTTGCCGGCGCGCGCCCTTCTTCTTCTTCTCCTTGCGATCCCGCTCCTCGGCCTCGGCGTCGCGCGGTGCGACGACGGGGGGCGGCGCTGCGGCGGGCGTCGGGCGCGACGTCGGCGCGGCGCTGGCCGGCGGGGGAGCCGGGGCCGGCGGCGTCGATGCCGCGGCCGG
>DATACC010000298.1:0-4433 GCA_036259255.1 Thermoanaerobaculia bacterium
CCCCGCGGCTCGACTACGGCCCCTACACCGCGCTGGTGATCGCCAACTCCGAGTACCCGGCGATGGACGAGGTCCCGGGCGCGGTCGAGGAGGCGCGGCGGCTGGCGACGGTGATGCGCGGCAAGTACGGCTTCGACACCCGCCTGCTCGAGAACGCCACCCGCTACCAGATCCTCTCGGCGTTGAACGAGCTGCGCGAGGACCTCACCGAGAAGCACAACCTGCTGATCTTCTACGTCGGCCACTCCGAGGTCGACGCCGACGGCCAGCGGAGCTGGTGGCAGCCGGTCGACGCCCAGCCGGACAGCCGGGTCAACTGGATCTCCACCCGGGTGCTCTCCGACCACCTCGACCTCATCCCCGCCAAGCACGTGCTGGTGGTCGCCGACGCCGGCTTCTCCGGGGTGCTCACCCGCTCGTCGATCCCCAAGCTGCCGGTGGGGATGAGCGAGGCGAAGCGCGCCGAGCTGGTGCGCTCGATGCTCGGCCGCCGCGCCCGGCTGGTGCTCGCCGCGGCGCCGGAGGCGGCGAGGGGGCCGCGCCCGTCGGCCTTCGTGGACGCCTTCCTCTCGGTGCTCGAAGGCAACCAGCAGGTGCTCGAGGCCTCCGGCCTCTACCGCGAGATCTGCGAGCGGTTGGAGGGCAGGACGGCGATCCCGGAGTTCGCCCCCATCCGTTGGGCGCGCTCCGACGGCGGCTCCGACTTCTTCTTCGTTCCGCGCCCGCCGCGGAGCTAGATCTCTTTCGACAGGACCAAGGGAGGGAGCGATGTCGAGACATCGGACCATTGCGTTCATCGTGCTGGCCGCGGCCAGCTTCGGGGTCGCCGGCGGGGCGCGGGCGCAGCAGGCGCCGCCCGGCACCTTCGACGCCATCCGCAACCTCTGCCTGGCGCTCGCCTTCGGCCAGCAGCCGAGCGGCCCGCGCGAGGAGCCGCCGCTGGTGCTCACCGGCGAGCAGCGGGACCTCTTCCGCCGCTGCTCGGAGATCGTCGGCAGCGGGGGGCGCGACCCCGACTCGCTGGTCGCCGTCGCCCGCGAGGAGCTGGCGGCGATCGGCTCGGCGCTCACCGAGTCGGCCGCCGGGCAGCTCCAGAACGTCCAGTCGCGGGTGCTGGCGCTCCATCGGGGCGCCCGCGGGCTGTCGGTCGCCGGGCTGACCCTCGACCTCCCCGGCCCGACGAGCACAGGGGTGCTGCTCGCCGCCGCCGGCGACGACCTCGGCCCCTACCTGTCGTACGACGCCCAGGAGGGCGGCGGAGGCGGCGGCGCCGACGATCCCTTCGGCGAGCGGTGGGGGCTCTTCGTCACCGGCCACTACACCACCGGCGACCACGACGCGACGACGCTCGAGCCGGGCTACGACTTCGACGGCCACGACGTGACGCTCGGCATCGACCGGCGGGTGGGCCGGGGCTTCTTCGGCCTCGCCGGCGGCTTCCGCTCGGCGCAGTCCGACCTCCACGCCTCCGACCTCACCCCCGCCGCCGGCGAGGGCGAGCTCGACGTCGACGGCACCAGCCTCTCGCTCTACGCCGGCACCGGCTGGGGCGACGCCTGGCTCCTCGACGGCACGGTGTCGCTGACCCGCGACGACTTCGAGTCGAGCACCCCGGTGCGCTACGACATCGCCGGCCACCCGGTGAGCCAGATCGCGCTGGCCGAGACCGAGGGCGAGGAGCTGGTCGCCTCGGTCGGCATCGGCTACGACCGGCCGTCGGGCGGCTTCTCGTTCCAGCCCGCGCTGCGGCTGACCTACACCGACGCCCAGATCGACGGCTACACGGAGGAGTTCGTCACCGGGCCGGGGAGCGCCATCGACCCGGTCACCGGCCAGCCCTTCGGCCACGGCATGGAGCTCTCCGTCGACGAGCAGTCGATCGAGTCGCTGATCTCCACCCTGGGCGCGACGCTGGCGTGGAACGTCGGCACCGGCTGGGGGGTGCTCATCCCGCAGCTCCGGGCGCACTGGAACCACGAGTTCGAGGACGACGCGCGGGCGATCGTCACCCGCTTCGCCGCCACGCCGTCGAACATCGCCGAGCTCCTGCCGTTGGTCCCCTCCGGCCCGACCGATCCGACGGCGGTCAACCTGACGGTGTTCACCAACCAGCCGGACCGCGACTACTTCGACGTCGGCGCCGGGCTCCAGGCCGTGCTCGCCGGCGGCACCCAGCTCTTCGTGCTGGTGGAGACCGTCGTCGGGCTGGAGAACGTCAGCTCGTTCGGGGGGACGGCGGGGGTGCGCTTCGCGTTCTGAGCCGAACCGCCGGGGGACGCCGCTCCGCGGTCAGGACGGCGGCGTCTCCTCGTCGAGCGGCCAGCGCTCCAGCATGCGCAGCGTGCGGTCGAGCTTCTCGCGCAGGCCGGAGAGGTCGAGGCGGCTCGGCTCGCCGGTCTCGAGCTGAGCGTCCACCCGCGCCAGCGCCAGCCGCAGGTCGTCGCGCACCTTGACCAGCGCCTCGCGCTGCTCCTCCGGCAGGTCGCCGGGCGAGCGCGTCTGGAGCGCGCGCATCACCGCCGAGACGCTGAGCAGCGCCACCGCGCCGACCAGCTCCAGCTTGCGCTCGATCTCGTGGGCGGTGGTCTCGTCGCTGGCGGCGGGGGTCTTGGCGAGGGGGCCGGGCTCGTCGCTCATCGGCCGATGCTATCCCAGCGGCCGGCCGGGCCCCGGCGGCGCGATCAGCCGGCGGGCGGCGCGATCCGCTCCAGCCCGCCCATCCACGGCCGCAGCGCCTCGGGGATGGTCACCGAGCCGTCCGCCTGCTGGTAGCTCTCCAGGATCGCCACCATGGTGCGGCCGACGGCGAGGCCGGAGCCGTTCAGGGTGTGGAGGTGGCGCGGCTTGCCGCCGTCGGCGGGGCGGAAGCGGAGGTTGGCGCGGCGGGCCTGGAAGTCGGTGAAGTTGGAGCAGGAGGAGATCTCGCGGTAGGCCGATTGGCCCGGAAGCCACACCTCCAGGTCGTAGGTCTTGGCCGCCGAGAAGCCGAGGTCGCCGGTGGACAGCGCCACGCGGCGGTACGGCAGCCCGAGCGCTGCGAGCACCGCCTCGGCATGGCCGGTGAGCTCCTCGAGCGCCTGCCAGCTCTCCTCCGGCCGCACCAGCTGCACCAGCTCCACCTTGTTGAACTGGTGCTGGCGGATCAGCCCCCGCACGTCTTTGCCGTAGGAGCCTGCCTCGCTGCGGAAGCAAGGCGTGTAGGCGCAGTAGCGGCGCGGCAGGTCGGCCTCGTCGAGGATCTCGTCGCGGTGGAGGTTGGTCACCGGCACCTCCGCCGTGGGCACCAGGTAGAGGTCCGCGCCCTCCACCTTGAAGGCGTCCGCCGCGAACTTCGGGAGCTGCCCGGTGCCGAACATCGAGGCGGCGGTGACCAGGAACGGTGGCAGCACCTCGGTGTAGCCGTGGCGCCGCGTGTGGAGGTCGAGCATCAGGCCGATGAGCGCTCGCTCGAGCAGGGCGCCCTCCCGAAACGAGGCCGTGAACCGCGCTCCCGCCACCTTGGCGCCGCGCTCGAAGTCGAGGATGCCGAGCTCCGGCCCGAGGTCCCAGTGGGCCCTCGGCTCGAAACCCTCGACCTGGAAGTCCCGCGGCTCGCCGACCTCCCGCTCCACCCGGTTGGCCGATTCGTCCGCCCCCTCCGGGACCGTGGCGTCGGGGAGGTTCGGCAGCCGGTGCTCGATGGCCTCGAGCTCCGGGTCCACCCCCGCGAGGCGCCCTTCCAGTGCCTCGATGTCCTCCTTGAGGCGCCCCACCGCGGCGATCTCCGCGGCGGCGTCGCCCCCGGTGCGCTTGATCTCGCCGATCGCCTTGCTGGCCTCGTTGCGCCGACGCTTCAGCTCCTCGACCTCCACCAGCAGATCGCGGCGCTCGGCGTCGAGGGCACGCCAGCGCTCGTAGGGCTCCGCCGGCTCACGGCGGGCGGCGAGGGCGGCGAGGATGCGGTCGGGGTCGCTGCGGAGCAGCTCGCGGGAGAGCATGGGACCGGGAGTCTACCGGGAAGGCCTGGCCGGTGGTACCACCCGGGTCGGCCTCCCGGGCGGACCACCCCAGCGGGTGCGCCGCGAGCCCCGCGGCGCCGCCTGGGCGCGCCGATCGTGCCCTTCGTAGACCCAGCGGATCGATTCCTCCGTCCGCGCCCTTACAATCCGACCCGACCTGATGCTCCGCCCGCCCCTGCCCGCCCCGCGCGACCTCCTGCCCACCGCCGCCGGCTTCGCCGTGGCGCTCGCGGCACTGGCCGCCATGGTCTCCTTCGGCGCCGGCCTGGTGGCGCCGGGCGCCGCCGCGGAGACGGCCTACCTGGCCACGGTCGCCGGAGCGCTGCTGGTGTGCCTGGCGGCGGCCGGCGGCGGCGATTCCCTGCTCGCCGCCACCGCCGTGCTGGCGGTCGCCGCCGCCTGGGTGCCGCCGCCCGGACCCGCCCGCGGCGCCAC
>DATACC010000299.1:0-8637 GCA_036259255.1 Thermoanaerobaculia bacterium
CTCGGCCGGCACCCTGGCGCTGCCCTTCACCGCCGGCCTGCGCCGCGGCTGGCTGCGCGGGCGCGTCGACGTGACCGCCGGCGCCGCGGCCGGCGCCAGCCGCGTCACGCTGACCGTCGAGGAGCGCCACGCCGAGGTGCAATGGGGCGCCGTGGTGATCCTGCTGGTCGCCGCCGGTGGCGGCCTGCTCGCCGCCGCCTGGCCGTTCGTGCCGGAGCTGCTGCCGGCGGCGCCGTTCGGCGTGCTGCTCGCCATCGGCGGCTGGCTGCTGGTGGTCAGTCGCCTGCACTCCGCCGGCGTCCACGAGTTCCTCGACCTGGTCCGGCAGGAGGCCGAGCCGGGGCCCCGAGACGTGGGAAACTCCGGGGCGGAATGACGCTCCCCTCCCGGCTGTTGGAAGGGACGTACCCGGCAGATCGAAGCAGCGCCGATCGAAGCAGAGCAGCACGCCGGGTTGCAGCGGTTCTTTGAGAAGACTGGGGGCGTCCTGGGTTCGACGGGGGACAAAGCGGTTCGAGGGTTGCGTGTCGAGCATCCGCTCGTAAAACGGAAAAGTAACTGCGAACGACAACTTCGCTCTCGCGGCTTAATTAAGCCGTGACGTTCTGGCAGGAGCCTGTTCCGCGGCGCCTGTCCGGGCGACGACTGTAGCGGAACTGGGACCGGCGCTGCGCCTCGCGGCCACGGTCCGACACCTAGCGAGGCTGGTCGGTGTGTCTGGGTGGCTTTCCTCCAATGACGCACCGGCGAGATCCCGAAAGCGAAAGCTACACACGTAGAGACCTTCGGGACGCGTTCCTCGGACGCGGGTTCGATTCCCGCCGCCTCCACCATTCCTTCCTTGCACCACCACTACAACCTGCTACGACCGAGACCTCTGCGCGACATCTTCGCGCGGGCGCCGTGCGTCCTCGTCTCCGGTTTCACGGTCGGGGGCACATCCCGCGGCGGTCTCAGCCCCGAGCACTGATGCGCCTCCTCGCGCCCCCGCTCGACGCTCCCTCTGGGCTGTCGGCGTCCTCCTGCCAGCCACCTGAACTGCGCTCGTGGAGACGCCGCTACGGCTCCGCGGCGCTCCCTGCCAACTGGGCTCCCCTCGCTGCCGGGGTTGCCCGTTCCCACGCCAGGTCAGTCGATCGACGGTCCGCAGAGCACCGCGGCGCCGCCGTACGGCTGGAAGTACTTGGAGCTCGGCGAGGAACCGTCCGGGCACTGGTACTGGCCCGAGCAGCACTCCTGCTGGGTCACCTGGTCGGCGACGCCGACCCATCCCTGGAAGCCGCAGAAGGCATAGCAGATGCCGCGGTTGCCCCACCCGCTGGCCGCCAGCGGCTCGTGCTCGGATGCGACGGCGCAGCCTGCGTCGTTCTCGTCAGTCTCGGCGCCGAAGTTCGCGGGCAGTGGGTCGGCGGCTACCGCGGCGGCGGGGGCGAGGGCCGCCGGGATGGAGGTCGGAGCGGCACCGGTGGCGACCGCAAAGGTGGTGACCGCGAGGGCGATGGCGATCCGAACGAGCCAGGTCTTCATGGGTTCTCCTTTTCGACGTGAAAGCGGGGGTAGTTCGGCGCAAATTAGCATGAGCGATCTCGCGCCGACCAGGATCGGCCGCCTTACCCACCCCCGTGCTAGAGTCCGGTGCCCGCCGGCAGGCGCGGCGCGCCTTCCGCAGCACGTTCAGCCCGCCCCGCGACACCAGCCAGGAGCCCCGTGATGAAGTCCTCCGACGTTCGGCAGCAGTTCTTCCGCTTCTACCAGGAGCGCAGCCACGCCTTCGTGCCGTCGTCGCCGGTGGTGCCGCTGGACGATCCGACGCTGCTGTTCACCAACGCCGGGATGAACCAGTTCAAGGACGTCTTCCTCGGCCGCGAGTCGATCACCACGCCCCGGGCCGTCAACGCCCAGAAGTGCATCCGCGCCGGCGGCAAGCACAACGATCTCGACGACGTGGGGCGCGACACCTACCATCAGACCTTCTTCGAGATGCTCGGTACGTGGTCGTTCGGCGACTACTTCAAGCGCGACAGCATCGCCTGGGCCTGGGAGCTGCTCACCGAGGTGTGGGGTATCGAGCCGGCGCGCCTCCACGCCTCCTACTTCGCCGGCGACGAGGCCGACGGCCTGGGCCCCGACCTCGAGAGCCGCGACCTCTGGCTCGAGGTCACCGGTATCGACCCGAGTCACGTCCACCCCTTCGGCCGCAAGGACAACTTCTGGGAAATGGCCGACGTCGGCCCCTGCGGTCCGTCGAGCGAGATCCACGTCGACCTCACCCCGGATCGATCCGGCGCCGCCCTGGTCAACGCCGACGACCCGCGGGTGTTCGAGATCTGGAACCACGTGTTCATCCAGTTCAACCGCGACGCCGAGGGCCGCCTGGCGCCGCTGGCGGCCCAACACGTGGATACCGGGATGGGCTTCGAGCGCCTGCTGGCGGTGCTCCAGGGCAAGCGCAGCAACTACGACACGGATCTGTTCGCGCCGATCCTCGAGGCGATTCGCGAGCACACCGGCGCGCCGGCCTACAGCGGCACCCTGCCGGCGGAGCGGCCCGGCCACGACGAGCTGCGCGACGTGGCCTACCGCTGCGTCGCCGACCATCTGCGCTGCCTCGCCTTCGCCATCACCGACGGCGCCCTGCCCGACAACGAGGGCCGGGGCTACGTGCTGCGCCGGGTGCTGCGCCGCGCCTATCGTTACGGCCGGCAGTACCTCGGCGTACGCCGGCCGTTTCTGCACGAACTGGTGCCGGCGGTGGTGGCGGTGATGGGCGACGCCTACCCGGAGCTCGCCGCCGCCGAGCAGCGCGTGCGCGCCGTGGTGCGCGAGGAGGAGGAGTCCTTCGCCCGCACGTTGGACCACGGCATCAAGCTGTTCGACCAGGCCGCCGAGCGGGCCGCCGCCAGCGACGACCGCCGCATCCCCGGCGAGGTCGCCTTCAAGCTCCACGACACTTACGGCTTCCCGGTGGACCTGACTCGCATCATCGCCGAGGAGCGCGGCCTCGCTGTGGACGTGGGCGGCTACGAGCGGCACATGGAGGAGGCCCGGGAGCGGGCGCGCCAAGCGGGCCGCGGCGGCGAACGCGACGCGGCCCGCGAGCTGCTGGCCGCCGCCGCCAACCACGACGAGGCGTTCTTCGCCCGCATCGCCACCGACGACGCCCCCAAGTGGCGCACCACCGAGCTCTCCGCCCGCCTCACCGGCTGGCTCGACGCCGACGGGGAGCTGCGCGAGGAGCCCCTGGAGGCCGGAGGGGGGATCGCCGCCCTGCTGCTCGACGCCACCTGCTTCTACGCCGAACAGGGGGGCCAGGTGGGCGACCGCGGCACGATCGAGGGCCCGGAGGGCACCTTCGAGGTGCTCGACACCCAGCGCGTGCGCGACACGGTGCTCCACCTCGGTCGGGTCGCCCGCGGTCGCCTGGCGCCGGGAAGCACGGTCGCGGCGCGGGTCGACGACGGGCGACGGGAACGGATCATGGCGAACCACACGGCCACCCACCTGCTCAACCTGGCGCTGCGCGACGTGCTCGGCGAGCACGTGCAGCAGAAGGGCTCGCTGGTGGACGAGGACCGCACGCGCTTCGACTTCGCCCACGGCGCGGCGCTGACCGACGACGAGATCGGCCGCATCGAGGCCCTGGTCGAGGAGCAGATCGGCGCCGATTGCCGGGTCTACGACCGCGAGATGCCGCTCGCCGAAGCGATGGCGATCCGCGGGCTGCGCGCCGTGTTCGGCGAGAAGTACCCCGAGCGGGTGCGGGTGGTGTCGGTCGGCGTGCCGGTGGAGACGCTCGCCGCCCAGGCGGGCGACGACCGGGCGCGGGTGTCGATCGAGCTCTGCGGCGGCACCCACGTCGACGCCACCTCGCGGCTCGACCGCTTCGCCGTGGTGGCCGAGGAGTCGGTGGCGCAAGGCGTGCGCCGGGTGGTGGGGATGACCGGCGAGGCCGCCCACGAGACCCTGGAGAGCGGCCGCCGGCTGCGCGAACGCGCCGCCGCGCTGGCGGCCGGCGCCGACGCCTTGCCCGGCGACGAGCTCGCCGCCGGGATCGCCGAGCTGCAGGAGGCCCTGGCCGGCGCCCAGCTCGCCCTGCGCGACCGCCGCCAGCTCCACGTCACCCTCGGCGAGTTGCAGATGGCGCTGAAGCGGCGGCAGGAGGCCCAGGGGCGGGAAAAGGCGCAGACCGCCGTGGAGCGCGCCCGCGAGCTGCTCGACGGCGCCGAGCGGATCGACGGCACGGCGGTGGTGATCGGCGAGATCGCCGGCGTCGGCCCGCAGCAGCTCCGCGAGGCCATGGACCTGCTGCGTCAGCGCGAGCGCTCGGCCGCGGTGCTGCTGCTCGCTCCGTCCCAGGACGACGAGGGCAAGGTGGCGCTGCTCGCCGGCTTCACCGGCGACCTGGTGCAGCGCGGCGCCCACGCCGGCAAGCTGATCCGCGAGGTGGCGCCGCTGGTCGGGGGCAGCGGCGGCGGCAAGCCGGACCTCGCCCAGGGCGGCGGCCGCGACGCGGCGGGCATCCCGCAGGCGATGGAGCGGGCGGCGGCCTGGATGCGCGAGGTGCTGTCCGCGGCCTGAGATCGTGGCGCGGGTGGGGCCCGAGCCGGTGCGGTCGCGCAGCCGCGGGCCCGCGGCTGCGGACCGAGGGGACTTTGCCGGTCGGGGCCGCTGCCGCTGGCATGGCCTTCGTTGTAGATCTGACATCGGGAGCCGGATACTCCGCGGGCGCCACCGGTGCCTCGCGGGGAGCGGGGCGGCGGCGGCCGTGGCACGACCCTTGCCCTTTCCGGGTTCCGTCGTGCCGCGCCGGTCGCTTCGGCCGGTGCTGCTCGGGGAGCCGGCGTCGGAGCCATCCTGCAGGCGCATCCAGGGAAACGGCGCCGGCCGCTCTGGCCGCACCCGGACCGCTGGCGACCGGCGCGGCGCGACCTTCACCTTTCAGACATCCCACCCACCCGGGCGGCCGCTTCGCCGGTCGCCCGCCCACCTGGAGCTCGGCCCGCGGCCAGACCGACTCGGCCTGCGCTCGGAATCAGTCTGCGGACAGTGCCCGACGGATGCTCTCGGTGTACGGCGGCTCCAGGACTCCGAGCTCGGTGACGATGCCGGCGATCAGCTCGGCCGGCGTGACGTCGAAGGCGAAGTTGGCCGCTTCGG
The DNA here is from genome assembly GCA_036259255.1 of Thermoanaerobaculia bacterium. Classification (GTDB taxonomy): domain Bacteria; phylum Acidobacteriota; class Thermoanaerobaculia; order Multivoradales; family JBCCEF01; genus DATACC01. The sequence continues at coordinate 5,158 of DATACC010000299.1, forward strand.
CACCGTCGGGGGTCACCGCCACCTCGCCGAAACGGGTGACCTCCCCGGGGTCGCGCTCCTCGATGGGGATGTCGGCGCCGGTGGCGGTGTCCGGATCGATGGTCGAGCGCGGCGCCGCGACGTAGAACGGCACCCGGTGACGATGGGCGAGGACGGCCACGGCGTAGGTGCCGATCTTGTTGGCCGTGTCGCCGTTGGCGGCGATGCGGTCGGCGCCGACCACGATGCGGTCGACCAGCCCCCGGGCGAGCAGCGTCCCGGCGCTCGAATCGGTGACCACCCGGTGGGGGATGCCGAGCCGGCCCAGCTCCCAGGCGGTGAGCCGGGCACCCTGCAGCAGCGGCCGCGTCTCGTCGACCCACACCATGGCCAGGCGGCCCTGGCGCCACGACGACTGGATCACGCCGAGGGCGGTGCCGTAGCCGGCGGTGGCGAGGGCGCCGGCGTTGCAGTGCGTCAGCACCCGGTCGCCCGAGGCGAACAGGCGCGCCCCGTGCTCGCCGATGCGGCGGTTGGTGGCCACGTCGTCGGCGTGGAGCTGGCGCGCCCAGGCGAGCAACGCCGCGCGCAACGCACCGCTGTCCGCCCCCCGCGCCAGGGCCGCCGCGAAGACCTGCCGCCCGCGCTCGATCGCCCAGCGCAGGTTGACCGCCGTGGGACGGGTACCGGCCAGCAGCTCGGCGACGGCGGAGAACCGCTCCCGGAGCGTCGCCTCGTCCTGAGCGGCCTCCCCGGGCTCGGTCTCCCCGGCCTCGGCACCGCCGATCCCCAGCACCAGCCCGTAGGCCGCCGCCACGCCGATGGCCGGCGCCCCGCGCACCGACAGCCGGCGGATCGCCGCGGCGACCTGCGCGGGCTCGGTGCACGCGAGCCAGGTCTCCTCGTGGGGCAGCTTCGTCTGGTCGAGCAGCAGGAGGCGGTCCTCCTCCCAGCGGATCGGCGAAAAGCCCGCACCTGGTTCCATGCCACGATTCTAGTCACCTTCCAACCCGCGGCACAGGGGCTGCACTACAATCGGCCGATTGCACGGAAGATGATCGTGGGACAGACGAGCCAGGCGAGGTCGGAAAGGGAGGTTGGAGCCATGAAGGGAGATGCCAAGGGGCAGGGATTCGCCACGCGGGCGATCCACGCCGGTCAGGAGCCGGATCCGATCACCGGAGCGGTGGCGGTGCCGATTTATCAGACCTCGACCTACCTCCAGGACGAGCTCGGCAAGACCCGCGGCGGCAACGAGTACGCGCGGGTGCAGAACCCCACCCGGCGGGCCCTCGAGCAGCTCGTCGCCTCGCTGGAGGGCGGCCTCGACGGCCACGCCTTCGCCTCGGGTATGTCGGCGATCCACACCTTGATGACGCTGCTCGAGAGCGGCGACCACGCGGTGGTGTCGCAGAACGTCTACGGCGGGACCTTCCGCCTGTTCGAGCAGGTGCTGAGCCGCAACGGGCTCCACTTCTCGTGGGTCGACACCACCGACCTCGACGCGGTGCGCGCCGCGCTGACGCCGCGCACCCGGATGATCTACGTCGAGACGCCGACCAACCCGCTGATGGAGATCTCCGACATCGCGGCCATCGCCGAGATCGCCCGCGAGGCCGACTGCGTGATGGTGGTGGACAACACCTTCCTGTCGCCCTACCACCAGCTCCCGCTGGAGCTCGGTGCCGACGTGGTGATCCACTCGACCACCAAGTACCTCAACGGCCACAGCGACTCGGTGGGCGGCGTTCTGGTGTCGAGCCGGCAGGAGCACGCCGACTGGTTCCACTTCGTGTCGAAGTCGGCCGGCGCGATCCTCTCGCCGTTCGACAGCTTCCTGGTCATGCGCGGCATCAAGACGCTGCCGGTGCGCATGGCACGCCACGAGGAGAACGCCCGCCGGGTGGTGGAGTTCCTGGTCGGCCAGGAGGGGATCGTGCGGGTGCTCTACCCGGGGCTGCCGGACCACCCGGGCCACGAGGTGCAGCAGCGCCAGTCGCGTGGCTTCGGCGCCATGGTGACCGCCGACCTCGGGAGCTACGAGGCGGCCAAGCGGATGCTCGACCGGGTGCGGGTGTTCTCGCTCGCCGAGAGCCTCGGCGGGGTGGAGAGCCTGATCTCCCATCCGGCCACCATGACCCACGCCTCGGTGCCGGCGGAGCGCCGCAAGCGCCTCGGCATCACCGAGGGGATGGTGCGGCTGTCGGTGGGGATCGAGGAGGCCGACGACCTGCTGGCCGACCTCGATCAGGCGCTCGCGGACTAGCGCTGCCGTCAGGACGCGGCGGGCGGCTAGTCCTCGGCGTACTCCTCGTCCGCATCCTCGTCGTCGAAGCTGGCGGTCTTGTCGGTGCTGTCGTGGATCCAGCCGAGGAAGCGGTCGTCGCCGCGGGTGACCTGGAAGGCGAGGATCTCGGGCAGCTCGTAGTTGTGCAGCTCGCGGATCGTCGCGGCCACCGCCTCGAACTCCTCCTCCAGCGTCTTGATGACGAGCATCAGCTCGCCGTCATGACAGATCTTGCCCTTCCAGCGGTAGACCGAGCGGATCCCCGGAACGATGTTGACGCAGGCAGCGTGACGGCGAGCGACGATCTCCCGGGCGAGGGTGTTCGCCTGCTCTTCCGTGCCGACGGTGGTGATCATGACGATGGCGCCCATAGGGCGTGCAAAGTACTGCACCCGGCGGCCGAGGTCAATTTCCCGCCACGGCCCGCGGGCCGTGGCGGGCGGCCGGCGCCTCCCGGGCCGCTCCCCCGCTCAGCGCCAGTCGCGGGTCTCGCGGTCGTAGAACAGCACCCGGATGCGGGCGCTGCGGCCCTCGACCCGGACGCAGGCGAGCTCCCGCCCGTCGGTGAGGTAGATCGTGCCGGGGGTGCCGGTGCCGAGGGGGCCGAAGGAGGCCATGTCGGAGCGGCCGAAGCGTACGGGGTCGTGGCGCTGGGTCAGGCGGCGCCGGCCGCCCGGGTCGCGCGGCGGCGGGCCGTCGGGAAAGCCGAGGCGCACGCCGGCGCCGAAGCGGAAATCGCGGCTCAGGCCCTCGGCCGGCGGTGGCTCGACGGCCGGATCGGTACCGGCGGCGATGTCGCGGGAGAGCACGCCGTCGCCGTCCCCGTCGCGGTAGAGCATCCAGCGCACGGCGCCGGGCCCGCCGGTCTCCAGGCGCACCGCCACGTGGGTGGCGTGGCGCACGGCATGGAGGCGGGCAGCGCGCAGGGCGGTGGCCACCTCGCCGGCCGCGCTGCGCAGGCGCAGGCGCGCCGTGGTTCCGAGCACCGCCGGCAGGGCCACCGCCGTGACGACGGCGAGGATGGCGAGCGAGACGATCAACTCGAGCAGCGTGAAGCCGGCGCGGCGGCGGCGGCGGGAGCGGCGCGGGCAGCGCTGCGGGGCGCGGGCCGGTGCGCGGCTCCCTCCATGGTGCGGGGCCCGCTCCGGATTTCGATGGGGGGCGCGTTCCGGCGCCCGGGTGCGGCGGCGCGGGGTCGCTCGTCCCGGTGCCGG
>DATACC010000300.1:0-5330 GCA_036259255.1 Thermoanaerobaculia bacterium
GGCTGAGCCGGCCGGCGGCGGTACGGCGTCGTCCGCACGGGCCGAGCGTCCTCCGGAACGGTGGACACCCGGCGCGCCAGGTGGTAGCGTCCTCCCGGGAAAGCATTTCCATCGATGAGCATCTTGGGCGAGCCGGACGCACCACTCTCCGTCGAGGAGCTGTTCGAGAAGCTACAGCCGAAGCTCCGGCGTGTCTTCTCGCGCTTCCGCTTGCCCGTCGAAGATGCCGAGGACATCCTGCAGCAGAGCTTTCTCGACCTCGTCTACAAGCAGCGGTCGGTCTACAACCCGGAGGCCTGGGTGGTGGCCACCGTGCGCAATCGCTGCATCATGTACTGGCGCAAGCGGCGCCGGCAGATCTGGGAGGCGGTGGATACCGCGGTCCTCGACCTGCTGGCCGAGCCGGAGGCTCCGGGACAGCGGCAGGTGGCGCTGCGGCAGGACCTCGAGAAGGTCCTGGCGCGGCTGCCGAAGCGCTGCCGCTCGGTTCTCGTCCTCCGCTACGGTCTGGGCTATCGCTCCCAGGAGGTGGCGGACCTGCTCGGCTACCAGCCGTCCAGCATCCGCAAGGTGACGAGCCGCTGCATCGCCGCGCTGACCCGCGAGCTGGTGATCAGCGGCATGGAACAACCTCGGCTCGCCGAGCTCGTCGACGACTGAAGATGCAGCCGGCGCGATCGATCGGTGTCGGCGCGCTGAAGCTCCTCCTAAATATAGATGATGAGCTATAGACAGATCGACGTCACCCTGCTAGTCTTCGGCTGCTAATCTAGGGATACTTGGATTCCGGTCCTCATGGAAGGTCCATCTCACGGAAGGCATGGAATGACGGTTCTGGACCCATCGACCGAGACGCAGGGGCTGCCCGAGGTTCTGATTCGCGTCCGACCGGCGCTGGAGCGGGTGCTCGGCAGCTACGACATCCCGCCCGAGGACGCCGAGGACGTGCTGCAGGACACCTACCTCACGCTGCTCTACAAGTGGGAGAAGGTGCAGTGCCCGGAGGCGTGGCTCATCGGCACGTTGCGCAAGAAGTGCATCATGTACTGGCGGCGCAAGCGCAAGCGGATCTGCGACGCGGTCGACGAGGCGCTGCTCGACCTGATCACCGAACCGTCGCGGCCGCTGCAGGAGAACGAGGACCTGTGCCGCGATTTCGAGCGCGTCCTGTGCCGCCTGCCGACCCGTTGCCGCGAGCTGCTGCGCCTGCGCTACGTGCTCGGCCTCGGGCCCCAGGAAGTGGCCGAGCGCATGGGCTACCAGCCGTCGAGCATCCGCAAGATCACCAGCCGCTGTCTCACGGTGCTCACGCGCGAGCTGACCACCGTGGGTTTCCTGGAGCCGAAGGAATGAGCGAGCCGCTGACCGAGAGCGACCTGCAGCACCCGGACCGGGAGGCGCTGGTCCGCTTCATGCGCGGCGATCTGCCGCGATACGAGGCCCGCGACGTGGTGCGCCACCTGCTGGCCGGGTGCCCCTCGTGCCGCAGCGTCACCGGCGCCTGGTGGCCGGTCGAGCTGGCGGCGGCGCGTCGCGCCAACAAGGTGGTCTCCTTCGAGGAGCGCGCGGCGCAGCACGACTACCGCCGCATGTTCGAGCGCGTCGGCCGCGATCTCGCGGCCCGCGAGCAGGTCTTCGGCGAGGAGCGCCGCGCCACCGCCGGCCTGAGCGCCGAGCTCACCGCCCTGCCGGCCGCCGAGCGGCGCCGGATGGCGCTGGCCGATTCGCGCTTCCACACCTGGTCGGTGGTCGATGCGCTGGTGGAGGAGAGCCGCGCTCTGAGCACCTACGAGACCGCCGGCGCCGAGGGTTTGGCGCGCCTGGCGATCGACCTCGCCGAGCGCCTGGACGAGGATCGCTACTCGGCGGCCAGCACCTTCGACCTGCGCGCCCGGGCCCATGCCCAGCTCGGCAACGTGCTGCGCATCGCGAGCCGTTTCCTGGACGCCCAGAAGGCGATGGACACCGCCCGCGAGCTGCTCGAGCGGGGCAGCGGCGATCCGGTGGAGCGCTGCCGCTTTCTGCTGCTGCAGGCGGCGCTGCACGGCGAGCGCAAGCGCTACGAGGAGGCCGAGGGCCTGCTGGAGCGTGTCGTCGTGCTGGCCGAGCGGACCGGCGAGCGCCACCTGGCCGGCTGCGCCCTGGTGACCCAGGGCCGCCTGGTCCAGCAGCGCGGCGACGTCGACGCGGCGGTGGAGCTGTACGGCCGCGGGATGGAGCGGGTCGATCCGTCGCAGGATCCACGCATGGTGCTGGTGGCGTCCCACAACCTGGTGCACGCCCTGGTCGACTGGGGCCGCTACCGCGAAGCCCTGGACCGTATGGACGAGGTGCGCGCCCTGCACCACCGCCTGGGAGGCCGCCTCGACCGCGTGCGCTTCCGCTGGCTCGAAGGCAAGGTGTACCAGGGCCTCGGCTGGCTGGCCCGGGCGGCGGAGCTCTACGACGAGGCGCGGCAGGCGTTCGTCGAAGAGGAGCTGGCCTACGACGCGGCGCTCGTGTCGCTCGATCTCGCCACCGTCTTCAGCCTGCAGAAGAAGGACGCGGAGGTTCGCAGGCTGGCCGAGGAGATGCTGCCCATCTTCCAGTCGCGCCTCCTGCACCAGGATGCGCTGGCGGCGCTGCTCTTCTTCCACGATGCGGCGCGCCACGAGGCGGCGACCCTGGGCGTCATCTACGAGGTGGCCGACTACCTGCGGCGGGCGCAGCAGGACCCCAAGCTGCAGTTCCGGCCCTCCGGGCAGTAGGGGAGGCCGGCCCCGGCGGGTGGGGCGGCCGTTCCGCTGGGCGGGTGGAGGCGGTGGGGCTGCGGACGCGGGGCGACTCGGCAGGGATCGACGGCTGGCCCCGCTCTGCGCCGCCGGCTGCCACCGGCGACGGCCCCTTCACCGTTCCGAGCGGCGCCGGCGACGAGGCCGCTGCCCCACCACCTCCACCCGCCCGGTCGCTCCAGCGGCCACCCCTCCCGCCTCGGGAGGGGGTGGAGGAGGCGAACCCCTGGCACCGGCTCGAATGTTGCTCGTCACGCGGGCGGCTGGCCCGCCGCCCCAGGTCCTGCATGAGATCACTTCGGACGGCAGCCTGCTCGATCCTCGGCCTGCGGCCTCGCCGGGGCCCGCTCCTCTTGCTGGCCCGGTCCGGGGCCCCCGGAGCCGCCTGTTAGTGTCACCCCTATGACCGACGCCACCCAACGACTGGTCGTCCTCGGCACGGGGTTCGGGGGCTACTCGCTGATCTCCCGCCTGCCGCGCCGGGACTTCTCGATCACCGTCGTCTCCCCGCGCAACTACTTCCTGTTCTACCCACTGCTCGCCTCCGCCACCGTCGGGACGGTCGAGTTCCGCAGCATCGTCGAGTCGGTGCCGGGCCGGCTTTCCAACGTGCGGCTGCTGCAGGCCGAGGCCGTCGGGATCGACTTCGACGCCCGCACCGTCGAGTGCCGGTCGGTGGTGGGGGAGCATCGCTTCCGCATCGACTACGAGCGGCTGGTGATCGCCGTCGGCGCCGCGGTGGCGGATTACGGGGTGCCGGGGGTGCGGGAGCATTGCCTGACCTTGCGCAGCATCGAGGACGCCCGCGCCATCCGCACCGGCGTGCTGGAGCGCTTCGCGGAGGCCCAGGTGCCGGGGCTCGATGCCGACGAGGTGCGCCGGCGGCTGACCGTCGTCGTCTGCGGCGGCGGACCCACCGGGGTGGAGGTGGCGGCGGAGATCAGCGACCTGCTCGACCGCGAGCTCGCGCGCGATTTCCCGGAGCTTGCGCCACTGGCGCGGGTGGTGCTCGTCGAGGCCCTGCCGCGACTCCTCACCGGCTTCGACGAGGCCCTTTCCGGCTACGCCCGGGAGAACTTCCTGCGAGAGGGCATCGACGTGCGGCTGGGAGCCAAGGTGGCGGCCATCGCCGCGGATCGGGTGGTGCTGGCCGATGGCGACGAGATCCCCTGCGGCCTCACCATCTGGGCTGCCGGCAACGCGCCGCGCCCGCTGGTCGCCGGCCTCGACGAGCCGAAGGACGAGCGCGGCCGATTGCTGGTCGACGGCCACCTGCGGCTGGTCGGCCACCCGGAGGTCCATGCCCTCGGGGATTGCGCCGCCATGGCCGACCAGCCGCTGCCGGCCACCGCCCAGGTCGCCCAGCAGGAGGGCAAGTACCTGGCCCGGGCGCTGCGCCGCGAGCGCCGTGGCCGGGCGGTGAAGCCCTTCCACCTCGAGAGCAGCGGCATGCTCGCCTACGTCGGCGGCGGCCGCGCCCTGGCGGACCTGCCGCAGGTGAAGTGGAGCGGTCGCGGAGCCTGGTTCTTCTGGCGCTCGGTCTACGTCACCAAGCTGGTCAGCAACTCCAACAAGCTCCAGGTGCTCTTCGACTGGCTCAAGAACCGGCTGTTCGGACGCGACACGAGCCGCTTCGGCTAGAGTGCGCACGATGGCCACGAACCGGCGAACCCTCGACGAGCTGGAGAGCTGGACCCGGCGCATTACGCAGGAGAGCCGCGAGCTGACGGCGGACCTCGACGAGGGGCAGCGCCAGTGGCGCCGCGAGCCCGGACGCTGGGGCGTGGCCGACTGCTTCGAGCACCTGATCGTCACCGGCGGCGCCTACTATCCGACCCTGGAGCGGCTGCTCGCCAGCCGACACGCCGTCCCCGCCCTCGGCGGCGCCGGAAGCTACCGCGTGGGCTGGCTCGGCGGCTTCTTCGCAAGGCAGGCCGGACACCAGGGCAAGGGCCGCCGCAGGGCGCCGAAGGGGCTGCAGCCGCGGCCCGACAGCCGGCCGGATGCTCCGGAGCGTTTCGCCGAGCAGCAGCAGACCCTGCTCCGCATCCTCGCCGCCGCCCGCCGCGCCGATCTCGACCGCACCCGGCTGAAGATCCCCACCGTCCCGCTGCCCGTCCGCTTCGGGTTGGGCGAGATCCTCTACGTCCTGGTCAGCCACCAGCAGCGCCACCTCGACCAGGCCCGCCGCGTGCGCCAGGATCCGGCGTTCCCAGAGAGCTGAATTTGCAGGTTCAGTATTGATCCGACAACCGGCCCCTGAGGTGGTGTGGTCAGGGTCAGGCCGCCCAGGCCCGGGGCTGCTGGCCCACATCCTGGTGAGGTTGATCAGTTGTCCAGAGCGGCGGGAGTTCGGCGAGCCGAGAGCCTCCCGCAGCGCCTAGCCGGGGGTGCGATCCCGCAGCCGGTAACCTTGGTTGACCTGCTCCCCGAAATCCGGTCCAGTCGAAATGAGAGACTGGGTCGCGGGAGGAGCGCAGATGCGCAAGAGCCGGTTCAGTGAGGAGCAGATCATCCGCATCCTGGAGGAGGTCCAGGGCGGGCGGCTGGTCAAGGACG
>DATACC010000301.1:0-4982 GCA_036259255.1 Thermoanaerobaculia bacterium
TGATGTACGACCTGCTGCTCGACTTCCGCGAGCGCTGGAACCGCCGCCGCGGCCGCGGAAGTCGAGGAGCAGGTCGTACATCACCGGCACCAGCACCAGGGTGAGAAAGGTGGCGAAGCCGAGGCCGAAGATCACCGCCACGCCCATGCCGCGCCACCACTGGCTCGATTCGCCGCCGGTGGAGAACGCCAGGGCCCGGAAGTTGAAGTCGACGCCGGTCGACAGCGGGATCAGGCCGAGGATCGTGGTGACCGCCGTCAGCAGCACCGGACGCATGCGGCGCAGGCCCGTCTCCACCACCAGCTCCCGGCGCGAGAGGCTGCCGGTGACGCGGAGCTGCTCCCCGTAGTCGAGCAGCACGATGGCGTTGTTGACCACGATGCCCGCCAGCGAGATCACCCCCAGGCCGGTCATGATGATGCCGAAGGGCAGGCCGGTGACCAGCAGTCCGAGCAGCACGCCGATCATCGACATCACCACGCCCGAGATGATGATCATCGGAATGGCGATGGAGTCGAACTTCGCCACCATCAGGGCCAGCACCACCAACACCGCGTAGAGGAACGCCTTCGACAGGAAGGCCGTCGCCTCCGCCTCGTCCTCGCTCTGGCCGGCGAAACCCAGCCGGTAGCCGGAGGGCAGCAGGTCGGGGATCGCCTCGATGCGCCGCTGCGCCTCGGCCCGCACCGGCTGGGCCAGCTCCGGCGAGGTGACGTCGCCGGTGATCGTGACCACCCGCTTCTGCGCCTTGTGGTTGATCGAGGTCAGCGCCGTCTCGCGCGACAGCGTGGCCACCTGGGCGAGCGGCACCTGGGCGCCCTCCTCGGTGACGATGGTGAGCTGCGCCAGGTCCTCGATGGAGGTGCGGGCCGCCTCGGCGAGCCGCACCACGATGTCGGCTTCCTTGTCGGCGTAGCGGTAGACCGACGCCTCGGTGCCGTTGACGGCGGTGCGCACCGTGCGCGCGATGTCCGCCGTGGTCAGCCCCAGCCGCGCCGCCTCGGTGCGGTCGACGTCGACCATCAGCTCGGGACGCGCCACGTCGAAGTCGCTGTCGAGCGACACCAGGCCGGGGATGTCGGCGATGGCCGCCGTCACCCGCTCCGCGATGGCCCCCAGGGTGGCGAAGTCGTCGCCCGAGATCTCCACCTCCACCGGCGCGCCCACCGGCGGACCCTCCTCCGGCCGCTTCACCTCCACCGTCACCCCGGGCACGCCGGAGGTCAGCTCGCGCACCTGCTCCATGGTCACGAAAGAGCTCTGCTCGCGGTCCTGGCGGTCCCACAGGTCGACGGTGATCCGGCCCTGATTGGCCGAGCCGCCCCCCTCGCCGCCGAACTCCGCCTGGGAGCCGGCGCCGGAGCCCGCGGCGAGCAGCTCGAGGTCCGGAATGCCGGTCAGCCGCCGCTCGAACTCGCGCACCACGGCGTCGGTCTTCTCGAGCCGGGTGCCCGGCGGCATCTCGACGTCCACGATCACCTGGTTCGGCTCGGTCTCCGGGAAGAACTCCACCCCGTGGTGGAACGCGCCGAAGAGCATCACCACCACCACGAAGGCCGCCACCGTGCCGCCGATGGTCAGCAGCCGATGGTCCAGGGCGTAGCCGAGCACCCTGAGGTAGGTGCGCGAGATGCCTTCGCCCCAACGGTCGAGGCGCCGCTGCCACGGCGGGCCGCCGCCCCCCTCCACCCGGCGCAGGAAGGTGCCGGCCATGGTCGGGTTGATGGTGAACGCCACCAGCAGCGAGGCGAGCAGCGCGATCGACACGGTCAGCGGCAGGTAGTACATGAAGTCGCCGACCACTCCTGGCCAGAACAGCAGCGGCAGGAAGGCGCCCACCGTGGTGGCGGTGGACACGGCGATGGCCGCTCCCACCTCGCGGGTCGCGAAGCTCGCCGCCACCAGCGGCGGCTTGCCCTCCTGGATGTGGCGATAGACGTTCTCGATCACCACCACCGCGTTGTCCACCAGCATGCCCACCGACAGCACCAGGGCGAACAGCACGATCATGTTGAGGGTGATGCCCGAGAGCTGGATCACCACGAAGGTGATCAGCATCGAGAACGGAATCGACAGCCCGACGAACAGCGCGGTGCGGAAACCGAGCACGAACATGAGCACGAGCACCACCAGCACCAGCCCCGAGAGGATGTTGTTCTCGAGGTCGAGCACCATGCGCCGGATGTCCTTGGACTGGTCGGCCAGGATCGTCGCGTCCACCCCGGCGGGCCAGCGCGCGGATTCCTCGTCGACCACCGCGCGCACGGCGTCGGCCACCTCGATGATGTTGGCGCCGAGCCGCTTCTGCACCGACAGGGCCACCGATTCCTCGCCGTCGATGCGGGCGTGGCTCTGCGGGTCCTGGACGCCGAAGGAGACGTCCGCCACGTCGCGCACGAAGACCGGCGAGCCCTGCCGCGCCTCGACCACGAAGTCGGCCACCTCGAGGGGGTCGTCCACCTCGCCGGGCACGCGCACGGCGTAGGCGAGCCCGCCGAGCTTCAGGTCGCCGCCGGGAATCGAGACGTTCTCCGCCCCGATGGCGTCGATCACGTCGTCGAGCGCCAGCCCGTAGAGACGCAGGCGCCGCGGATCCACCGCCACCTTCACCTCGCGCTCGACGCCGCCGACGACGTTGGCCCGCAGAACGCCGGGCACCGATTCGATGCGGTCCTGCAGGTCCTCGGCGATCGACTTGAGCACCGCCGGCCCGACGTCGCCCGCGAGGTTCACCTGCAGGATCGGGAAGTCGGAGAAGTTGATCTCTTGGAGCAGCGGCTCCTCGGCTTCCTCGGGGAAGTCCGCCTGGGCCCGGTCCACCCGCGCGCGCACCTTCTGCAGCGCGTCGTCGATGTCGGCCCCGGAGACGAACTCCACCGTCACGATGGAGGCGCTCTCCTGGGAGACCGAGGTCAGCTCCTTGAGTCCGTCGACCCCCTGTACCTCGCGCTCGACGATGCGGGTGACCTGGCTCTCGACGTCGGCCGGAGAGGCGCCGGGCCACAGGGTGTAGACGATGATCATCGGGATCGAGATGTCGGGGCTCGATTCCCGCGGCAGCGTCAGGTAGGCGGAGAACCCGGCGATCACCACGAACGCGGTCAGGAAGAAGACCGTGGCGCGGTGGCGCAAGGAGAGATCGGTGATTCTCACTCCGCCACCTCCTCGCTCGCCGCCCTCTCCGGGCCGGCGCCGGGGGCCGCGGCGGCGGCGCCGGCCTCCGCCACCGGCTGGCCGTCGGCCACCGCCTCCTCGCCGTCGACGATCACCGGCTCGCCGGCCGCGACCCCGGCGAGCACCACCACCCGCTCGCCGATCACCGGCCCGAGGTCGACGATGCGCCGGTCGGCCCGGCCCCCGGCGACCACGAACACCGCCCGCTCCTCGCCGAGATCGACCAGCGCCTCGAGCGGCACCAGCACGGCGCCCTCCAGGGTGCGCCGCGGCACCTCCATGCGGGCCAGCATGCCGGGCCTGAGACGGCCGTCCGGGTTGGCCAGCTCCGCCTCCACGTCGAGGGTGCGGGCCGAGGGGTCGAGCTCGGCGCCGAGACGCACCACGCGGCCGGAGAAGCTCTCCCCCGGCAGCGCGTCGACGCGGATCACCACCGGCGCCCCCACCGCCAGGTAGGGCACGTCGTTGGCCGGCGCCGGCGCGCGCACCTTCAGGCGCGAGGTGTCCACCAGCTCGACGATCGGCTGGCCCGGCTGCACGTAGTCGCCCACCTCGGCGCGCTGGGCGGCGACGACGCCGCTCCACGGCGCCGTCACCCGCGACTTCGAGAGCTGCAGCCGGGCGCTGGCGAGCTGGGCGTTCGACACGTCCTCGGCGGTGACGGCGTCGAGGAGCTGCTTCTGGGTGATGGCGCGCTTCTCGTACAGCCGCCGCGCCCGCTCGGCCTGGGCGGCAGCCTGGCGCTGGTAGGCCTCGGCCTCGGCCACTGCCTGCTGCAGCGACCGGGTGTCGATGCTCGCCACCATGGCGCCGGCGCCGATGCGCTGCCCCGCCTCGACGGTGAGCCGCTCGATCACCCCCGCCACCTCGGCGGCGAGCACGGCGCGGCGCTCCGGCAGCAGGTCGGCCGGCAGCGTCATCAGGTCCACCACGTCCTCGCGCTGCGGCAGCACGGTGCGCACCTGGGCGGTCTTTACCTTCGGCGCCGCATCCGCCGACGCCTGCGCCGACTCCTGGCCGCCGCAGCCGGCGACCAGCAGCACCCCCGCCGCCAACACCCCTGCGGCCACGCCGCCCATGCCGGTGGCCCGCGTCCCCCCGATCGTGCGGTTCATCGCTCCTCCTCCAGGGCCCGCTGCGCCCGGGCGGCAGCGGCCAAAAGGGCGGCGGACGGCCACTGCGCGCTGGGCAGGGTGCCCACCGCGCGGGCCAAACGCGCCGCCTCGCGCCGGGCGTCGTAGTAGGCGTCCACGGCAAGAATCTCGGTTTCGGTTTCCTGGCGCTGCGCGTCGAGCCAGTCGGTCTGCAGCGCCACCCCCTCCTGGTAGCTGTCCTTCGCCACCCGGCTCGCCTCCCGTGCCGCCGCCGCCGCGACCTCCGCCGACTCCCAGCGCGCCAGCGCCGTGCGGTAGGAGGTCAGCGCCTCCTCGAGGTCGAGGCGGATCTCGGCCGCCAGGTCCTCCTGCTGCAGCGCGAGCTGGCGGCGCTGGCTCTCGAACTGGGCGATCTGTCCGGCCCGGCGCCCGCCGTCGAAGAACTCCCAGCGCAGGCCGAGGGACACGGCATAGTCGTCGTAGAGCGAGTCGCTGAAGTTCTCGAACTCCCGCACCTGGCGCCCGAGGAAGCCGTTGAGCTCCACCTGCGGCCGGGCCTCGGCGCGGGTGACGGTGATGCGGCGCGCCAGTGCCTCCTGCTGCAGCGCCAGGTCGGCCAGCTCCGGGCGGGCGGCGAGCGCCGCCGTGGTGAGCGCCGGCAGCGCCGGTGCCGCCGGCGGCCGCTCCAGGGCGAGGGGGGCGACGGCGGGCGCC
>DATACC010000302.1:0-6363 GCA_036259255.1 Thermoanaerobaculia bacterium
GACCAGGGAGGCGAGCGCCACGGTCGCGCCCTCCGGCGTGCGCAGGGCGATGTTGCGCAGGTCCTGGGCATCGAGGCGGTCCGCCGGCGCCAGGCGCACGACGATGGGGAACTCGTCGCCGCCCTCGCGCAGCCGCCCCGCCTCGACGCCGCCGAGGTTCGCCTGCAGCACCCGGCCGACCTCGCGCACCGACAGGCCGAGCTCGGCGATGCGCTCGCGGTCGAGCTCAAGGTTCTCCTGGGGCTGCCCCTCGCGGCGGCTCACCCGCACGTCGGTGATGCCGGGGGTGGCCTCCATGCGGCGCACCATCTCGGCGGCGATCTGGTCGGCGCGGTCCAGGTCGTAGCCGTGGAGCTCCACCTCCAGGTCGTCCTCGCCGGCGCCGGAGCTGAAGATGCGGCGCAGGATCCACAGGCCCGGCTGGGCGTCCACCTGGATCTCGGCGCCGGGGATCTGCCCGTCGACGGCGGCGCGCAGGTGGTCGGCCAGGGCGGTGGCCGACATCGCGCGGCGGTCCTCCGGCACCAGCTTGATCTCCACCTCGGCATTGCTGCCGCGCACCTCGGTGCCGACCACCTCGGCCACCCCCGGCGGCAGGGCGCGGCGCACCAGGTCCTCCATCTCGTCCACGTAGGCGCGGACCACGGCGATGTTGGTGCCCTGGGCCATCTCGATCTCGACGTCCATCTCGTCGGCGTCGGACTGCGGCGCCAGCTCCACGGGGATCAGTGGCCACAGCAGCAGGGCGGCGACCAGCAGCGCGGCGGTGGCGGCGAAGACCCGGCCACGGTGGCGCATCGCCGAGCGCAGGCGCGCGGTGTACCAGCCCTCGATGCGGTGGAAGACGCGCGCCGTCCAGGTGCGCTCGCGCTCTGCCCGGGGCGGCGTCGCCAGGAACCGCGAGGCGAGCATCGGCACCAGGGTGAGTGCCACCAGCAGCGAGCAGGCGAGGGCGAACACCACCACCAGGGCCAGGGCCCGGAACAGCGCGCCGCTGGTGGTGGTGGTGAAGACCACCGGCAGGAAGATGACGCAGGTGGTGAGCGTCGAGGCGACGATGGCGCCGGCGACGTCGGCGGTGCCCACCCGGGCGGCCTCGAGGCGCGGCGCGTCCCCCTCCTCCCGCTTCCGGAGGATGCTCTCGAGCACCACGATGGAATTGTCGACGATCAGGCCGACGCCCAGGGCCAGGCCGCCGAAGGTCATCTGGTTCAGGGTCAGGCCGCCGAAGTAGAGCAACCCGAAGGTGGCGATCACCGAGATCGGGATGGCGAGCGCGATGATCACCGTGCTCGAGCGGTTGCGCAGGAAGAGGTACAGGATCACCACCGCCAGCAGCGACCCCCACAGGGCCGAGTTGCGGACGCTGGCCATCGACTGGCGGATGAACTCGCTCTGGTCCGAGACCACCGTCAGGTGCAGGTCGTCGCGTTCGGCGTTGATCCGCTCGGCCTGGCGGCGAACCGCCTCCGCCACCGCCACCGTGTTGGCGCCGCTCTGCTTCTGGATGCCGAGGCCCACCGAGGGGACGCCGTTGATCTCGGAGAGAACGCGCACGTCCTCGTAATCGTCGGTGACGGCAGCGACGTCGCCCACCCGCACCGCCCGGCCACCGCGCTCGGCGACGACGGTGCGGCGGATCTGGTCGAGGTCCCGGTACTCGCCGAGGGCGCGCACCGACAGGTCGGCGAAGCCGCTCTTGACGCTGCCGCCCGGCAGGGTGAGGTTCTCGCGCACCAGGGCGTCGCGCACGTCGAGGGCGGTGAGCCCCGCGGCCTTGACGCGTTCGCGGTCGAGATCGATGCGGATCTCGCGGTAGATGCCGCCGCGCAGCTCGAGGGTGCCGACGCCGGGGATCTGCTCGAAACGCTGGGCGATCTCGTTCTCGAGGATGCGGGTGAGCTCCTCGAGACCCCGGGTGGAGGTGGCGGCGAGGCTCACCACCTCCACGCGGTCGAGGTCGAGCTTCAGGATCTCCGGCGGCTCGGCTTCGAGGGGCAGGTCGTCGCGCAGGCGGTCGAGGGCGGCGCGCAGGTCGTTGGCGGCCTCGTCCACGTTGGTGCCGCGGACGAACTCGAGGCGTACCCGGCTCGACCCTTCTTCCGACGACGAGGTCACCCGCTCCAGGTTCGGCAGCCCGGAGACGGCGTTCTCGACCGGGTCGGTGATGATTTGCTCGATCTCCTCCGGTCCCACGTTGGGGTACTGCACGCGCACGGTGAGCTGGGTGAACTCGATCTGCGGCAGCAGGTCCACCGGCAGGCGGTCGAGCGAGACGAGCCCGACCACGATCAGGATCAGGAACAGCATCAGGGTGGCGACCGGCCGCCGCACCGACACATTGGTGATGGATGCCATCCCGAGGCTCCTCCCTCAGCTCCCGTCGGGCCGTGGCCGCCGGCCGGCCGCACCGGCGCCGGAGGCCGGGCCGGCAGCGGGAGTCTCGGCGTCGAGCAGGAACTCGTCGCTGGTCGGCGGCTCGGTGCCGCGGACGCGGGCGACGCGCTGCTGCTCGGCCAGGAAATCCCGCAGCAGGTCCTCGCGCTGCAGGCCCTGGAGGGCCAGCACCCGCTCCCAGGTGGTCGGGCGCACGCGGGCGGCCGGCACCTCGCGGCCCGCCAGCAGGTGCTGACCGACGGTCACCACCCACTGGCCCGGCTCGACGCCGGTCACCCCGGAGGCGGCGGCGCCCTCGGCGATCACCTCGACCGAGCGCAGCTCGGCCGGCACCGCCTCGTCGGCCAGGCCGGGCGCGAAGCCGTCCGCCGGCGGCGCCACCACGAAGACGCCGACGACGCCGGTGCGCGGGTCCTCCCACAGCGCGGCGTTGGGGACCAGGGTGGCGCTCTCGCTTTCGCCGTAGAGCACGTCGACGGTGACGAACATGCCGGGCCGCAGGGCGCCGAGGCCGTCGCCGCCCGCCGCTCCGCCGCCAGGGTTGGCGAGGTCGATCTCGCCGATGGTGGTGAAGCTGCCGCTCTCGAGGAACGGCGAGATGCGCGACAGCGTGGCGCGGCGCGGCGCCGGCAGGTTCGGCGACGAGATCACCACCGACTGGCCGGCGTGAAGATCGGAGAGCATCTCCTCGGTGAGCGGGATCTCGACTCGCATGCGCTCGAGGTTGCCGAGCTGGAACAGCACGGTGCTCGGGTCGACCAGCATGCCCGCCTCCACCTCGCGCTGGCCGATGCGCCCGGCCACCGGGGCGCGCACCAGGGTCTTGCCGAGGGCGGTGCGGCGCTCCGCCACGGTGGCCCGCGCCTGGTCCACCCGGGCGGCGGCCTGCTCGGCGCTGGCGACGGCGGCCTGGAGCTGGGCCTCCTGCGTCTCGAGGGTCATCGGACTGACCAGGTCCTCGGCGGCCAGCGCCCGGCTGCGGGTCACCTGGGCTTCGATCTCCGCCGTGCGGGCGTCCGCCTCGCGGGCGGCGCCCTGGGCGAGGCGCAGGTCGGCCTCGGCCTGGCGCAACTGGTCGCGCAGCTCCCGGTCGTCGAGGCGCACCAGCACCTGCCCGCGCTCGACCGCCTCGCCGCTGCGCACCCGCACCTCGGCCACCACGGCCTCGATCTCCGGCCGCACGGCCACCTGGCCCTCCGCCCGCACCACCCCGTTGAGCCGCTCCTCGAGGGGCAGGGCGCCGAACCGCGCCTCCACCGCCTCGACCGGCGGCGCCTCGGGCACGACCACCTCGTCACCAGCATCGTCGCCGGCGCAGCCGGGCAGGGCCACGGCGGCGGCGAGGAGGAGGGCGGCGAAGAGGCGGCGGTGGGGGCGCAGAGTCGTCATTACAGGCCGGAAGATTACCACCCGGCGAAGGGCCGATTCCGCGGTTCTCCTGGCCGAACCGCTGCCGGCTTCCTCCCCGAATGCCAGCTTCCCGCGGGAATGATGTCTCGTGCGTCCGTCAAAACGGGGGAGGCTGACAGAAAGGAGGCACCGATGGCGCTGTATCACTCGATGGGACGAACGCTGGTTTCGGCGGAAGAGCTGGTGGAGAAGAGCCGGGAGGTGGAGCTCTTCACCCGTGGAGATGCCGATCGCGTTGACTTTCGGACCGGAACGGTCACCCTGGAGATGGTCCGTGGTGCGGCCTTCGCGCTCCCCGGGGAGGAACGTCGCGAGTTCAAGCCGATCGGTGTCGGGAAACCGCTCACGATCCGCATCGCGTCCGTGTACCCTGGAGATCTGCCGCCCCGCGGTGGGATCTTCGGGAAGGCACGAGGTTCCCTGGTCACCTCCGCCGTGAAGAGTTGGCAGAGCTTCGACATGCAGCCTCGGGCACTGAACATCCTGAAGCGCGGCGTGAAGAAGCGGGAAACGATCCTGGGACCGGCGGCGACGGAGGAGGGTACCCCGCTGGTCTTCTATTCACCGGCGCTGGTCGATCGGTCGCTCATCGTCACGTTCGAACTGGCATTCGACGACGTGAACGAGGCTGTCATCCAAGCGGTGGGCGCTGTCTTCCAGGTCGCCGCGGGTCTGCCGGTTTTCGTCTCCGCGGCGCCCCACCTCCTGGCGGCGAGTGCGCTGTTCCGGCTCGGCGGCCAGATCGCCAATGCACTCTTCGATGGTCGGGCTGAGTTCCAGGGAACGGAGAACCTGTACCTGGACATCCCGGGGGAGAAGGCGACGCCGGCAGGGTTCGCTTTGATCACGCGATCACCGCTCGACGAATCGATGTTGATCAAGCACTACGTCACCGGCAGTGGTCAACTGGTCGAGAAGGACAGTGGAACCGCCTACTCGGGTGAGATTCCCTACGTCGTGATGGCTCTCGACGGGACACCCGATCCAGCACTGGAGACGTTCTCGGCGTCGGCGGCCAGCGCAGCCCTCCTCAAGAAGTTCTACAACGTGCGACCGGAGGGGGAAACCGATGCGGGCATCCTGGTGCAGGCACTGACGTTCTACAACGACTTTCGCTATCGAGAGCAGATCCTGGATCTCGACGGTCGAATCTCCCAGGCAACGGGGGAGGATAAGAAGAGGCTCGAGCTGCGCCGCGGCGCGTTGCTGACGAACATCAAGAGCGATCTGTTCAAGCCCTGACGCCGCCGACCGCCTGGATCGCCTGTGTTCGCACGCCCGAGGCTCCTCGAGGCCTTCGCCTGCGGGAAGGGCCGCTTGCCGCCGCTGGTTGTACCCTGCTGCGGCGGGCTCCTCCGCCGCGCTTCGCCGGCGGAGGTTCTCTTTCGATGGATGGTTCGCGGATCGGTTCGGGCTGGGGTGTGGTGGTGGCGAGCGCGCTGCTCGCGGTGGGAATGGTGGTGGCGGTGTTCGTGGGGGGGCAGGCGCTGCGCGACGTCAAGCCGGGGCGCACGATCACCGTCAAGGGGTTCTCCGAGCGCCCCATCGTCTCGGACCACGCGGTGTGGAGCGGCAACCTGGTGGCGCGCTCCAGCACCCTGGCCGAGGGCTACGACAAGCTGGCCGGCGACCTCGCCCGGGTGCGGCGCTACCTCGCGGAGACCGGCATCCCCGACGAGCAGGTGTCGGTGTCGCCGGTGTCGATCGGCGTGCGCTTTCGGCAGACCGACAACGGCATGTGGACCGGCGAGGTCGACGGCTACGACCTCAACCAGACGGTCACCGTCTCCTCCGCCGACGTACGCGCCGTGGAGCGCGTGGCGCGGGAGATCACGGCACTGATCCGCGAGGGGGTGGAGGTCAACTCCTGGAGCCCGAGCTACTACTACACCCGTCTCGACGACCTCAAGATCGAGATGCTCGGCGAGGCGGCCGCCGACGCGCGGCGCCGGGCCGAGGAGATCGCGGCGAAGAGCGGCTCCGGAGTCGGCGAGCTGATCAACGCCTCCCAGGGCGTCTTCCAGATCACCCCCGCCTTCTCCACCGAGATCTCGGCCGGCGGCATGTACGACACCTCGTCGATCGACAAGACCATCCGGGCGGTGGTCACCATCGGCTTCGGCGTCGACTGATCTCCCGCCGGCGCCGCGCGATGTCCCGCCACCGCGCCCGTGCCGCACTCTCCAGGCAGGTGAGTAGTCCAAGAAACACTGCGATTGGAGGAGCGAGACGATGCAGAAGGCGATGATCCTGGCGATGGTGCTGGCGCTGGCCGCGGTGGCCGCTCCGGCCCTGGCGGAGGCGGGCTGTTCCGGCGCGGCGGACGCGCCGTTCCTGGCGGAGGCGGCGCCGGCGCTCGCGACCCCGGTGGTGACGGCGAAGGCTCCCGGCGCGGCGGACCAGGGGCCGCTGCTGCTGAGCGATTCCTGCACCGATCAGTGCCAGCAGGGCTACCGGCAGTGCCTGGTGATCTGCAGCAGCGGCCCCTGGTCCGCCGCGCCGGGAGCCTTCGCCGTCACCACCGGGGTCGCGAGCGCCGGCGCCGCCTCCGCCAGG
>DATACC010000303.1:0-13441 GCA_036259255.1 Thermoanaerobaculia bacterium
GGGCCCCCCCGACGTCCTGCTCGCCGACGGCTGCCGCTCCACGATCTCCATCCTGCCGGCGGCTCCCGCGGAGGACCCGCAGGCACCCCGCCGCATCGCGCTGCCGCCCCTGCCGCGCCTCTCGGGCCGGGTCCTCGACGCCACCACCGGCCGCCCCCTCGCCGGTGCCCTGGTGTGGCCGGGCGACGATCCGGGCGGCGCCACCTTCACCGACGAGCGGGGCGCCTACACCGTCGCCTCCCGGCAGAGCGCCCGCGCCTGGGTGCAGGCGGAGGCGAGCGGCTTTCGCCCCCGGGCCGTGCGCCTGCCCCGCTCTGGCCGACCGCCGGCGGTGCCGACCGTCGCCCTGGAACCCGCGAACTTGCTGGAGGGCCGGGTGGTCGATGGCGCGGGGAAGGCGCTCGCCGGCGTCGCGATCACCGCCGCCCCGGACGACCCGCCGAGCTACGAGGTGTTCCAGCGCGACCGCGCCGCCGGCCGCTCCCGCAGCGATGCCGAGGGCCGGTTCCTGCTGCGCGGCCTGCCGGCGGCGCCGGCGTACGAAATCGCGGCCGCCCATCCGGGCTACCGCGCCGTCCGCGAGCGCGTGCCGGCACGGCGCGAGGTCCGGCTCGTGCTGACCGAGACGCGCGCCGCCTTCGGCCTCACCACCGATTCGGAGGACCGCCCGCTGGCGGGGGTGGAGATCACCGTCCGCCCCGCGCGCAGCGCCGGCATCCCCGCCGCAGCCCTCCCGGCCGGCGACGCCGAGGCGGTGACCGTCACCAGCGACGAGCGGGGCCGCTTCGAGATTCCCGCCCTGCCGGCGGAGCGCGTCGATCTCGAGGCCGGGCGCGCGGGGTTCTCACCGTTGATCGTTCCGGGCCTCGCCGTCGGCGCAGGGCCGGCCGCCGCCGATCTCGGCGTGCTGTCGCTGGTCGCCGGCGCGGCGATCACCGGCCGGGTGGTGGACGCCGCCGGCCGGCCGCTGGACGAGGCCCGGGTGTGGTGGACGGAGACGGATCGCCGGCCGGGCCCCGGGCTCGCGGCGGGCCTGCGGCAGCGGGAGCCCGCGGCGGTGAGCGGCGCCGACGGCGCCTTCAGCCTCGCCGACCTCGCCAGCGGCCGCCGCATGACCCTGCTGTTCGCGCGGGAGGGGTTCCTGCCGGCCTGGATCGCCGGCGCCCGGGCGCCCAACGAGCAGCCCCTGGTGGTGGTGTTGGAGCCCGCCGCGACTCTCCGCGGCCGGGTGGAAACGGTCGATGGCGAGCCGGTTCCGGGGGCGCGCGTGGCGCTGCGCCCGGCGCCACCGCCACCGGGCACGGTGGGCGTGGAGATGCGGCGCTCCGAGAACACGGCGGACGCCCGCGCCGGTGCCGACGGCACCTTCTCCTTCGCCGAGGTCGCACCCGGCGGCGTGCTGCTGGAGGCGCAGGCGGAAGGCTTCCTGCCCGCCGAGGCGGTGGCGGTCGAGGTGCCCGCCGCGGAGGAGATCGCCGACGTGCGCCTGGTCCTCGATCCCGGCGCCCAGGTGCGCGGCCGGGTCGTCACCCGGGGCGGCGAGCCGGTGGCCGGGGCCAGCCTCCGCATCGGCCCGGCCGGTGCCCTGACCGACGCCGAAGGGCGCTACCGGATGGCGGGTGTCGCTCTCGGTGTCAAGGCGCTGGTGCTCACGCATCCGGCCTACCGGCGCCTGCTGCGCGAGGTGGACGTACGCCCCGGCGTCAACGAGGTGGACCTGACGGCGGAGGAGGGTCTCGCCGTCTCCGGCCGCGTGCGCGACGAGACGGGGGCACCGAGCCCCGGCGCCGTGGTGACCCTGCGCAACCGCGGGGAGCGGGGGCCCCGCGCCCTGGCGGCGACGGCGGACGGCGACGGGCGCTTCCGGGTGCTCGCGGTGGTCGACGGCCGGTACGACCTCGAAGCCGAGGCGCCCGGCTTCGCGCCGGTTCTCCATCCGGAGGTGGTGGCGGTGGACGGCAACGACGTCGCCGGTCTCCAGGTGGTCCTGCGCCGCGGCGCCACGTTGACCGGCCGGGTGCGCGGCGTCGACCTGGAGCACCTCGCCGCCCTGGAGGTGACCGCCGAGCGGGCCGGCCGGCCGGCGCGTCCCGGGGCCCTGGACTACCGGGGCCACTACCGCATCCCCCACCTCGAGCCGGGGGATTGGCACCTGCGGGCACGGCTCGACGGCGGGCGCCGCGAGGCCGCCGCCTGGGTGACCATCGCGCCGGGGGACGACGAGGTGGAGCGCGACCTGGAGCTCGCGGCCGGCTTGGTGCTGGACGGCCGGGTGGTGTTCGAGGGCGGAGCGCTCCCCCGCGCCCAGGTCTCGCTGCGCGGCCTCGACCTGGTCGCCGACCGCAACGTGGCGAGCGACCACCGGGGCGCCTTCCGCCTCGAGAACCTCGAGCCGGGGCGCTACCGGCTGGAGGTGGTGCACGGCGAGCTGATGCTGAGCCAGAGCCAGGACGTGGAACTGGCGGCGGATCGCACGGTGGTGGTCGAGATCACCACCGCCGTGCTCAGCGGCACCGTCGTCGCCGCCGCCACCGGCGAGGGCGTGCCCGACGCGCTCGTCTCCCTGCAGCGGCTCCTCGGCGCGGGCGAGCCGGGGCCGTTGACCACCGTCGGCACCGACGTGGCGGGGTCGTTCGTCACCGCCACCCTGGCGCCGGGCCGCTATCGGCTCACCGTGCGGGCGGACCGCTACGCGCCGGAGGAGCGCCTTGTCGAGGTGGCGCCCGGCCCCGCGCCGGAGCCGTTGAGGGTCGAGCTGCAGCCCACCGAGGGGCTGGCGCTCACCATCCTCCGGGCCGCCGGCCACCCGCCGAGCCGGGCTGCCGTGCTGGTGCTGGCGGCGGACGGGCGCCCGGTCCACTTCGAGGACATGCCGCTGAGCGACTTCGGCCACGGCTACCTGCGGCAGGCTCCGCCGGGCACCTGGACCCTGCTGGTGAAGGCCCCGGGCTCGGCCGCCCTCCTCGCCCGGGCGACGGTACCCGGCGACCGGCTCGAGGTCACGCTACCGCCCGCGGCGCCGCTCGCGGTGCGGGTGCCGGCGCTGAGCGACTCCCCCGTCGCCGCCAGCGTGAGCCTGGCCGGGGCCGACGGCACCCCCTTCCTCGGCGTCGAGCCGACGGGCGGCCTGCAGCAGTCGTGGCCGCTGATCGGCGGCCTCGCCACCGTTCCCGATCTGCCGGCCGGCACCTGGCGCGCGCAGGTCACCGCCGCCGACGGTCGCACCTGGGAGGGGGCGGTGGCGACCGGTGGCGTCGAGGCGGCCGCCGTGGTTCTCGAGTGAGCCGACGCGGCCCGGCGGCCGGCGGACCCGACGAGGACCGGGGCTGGTGCTGCGCCGACGAGGCGGTGCTGTAGGGGACGTCGAGAAGGAAAGGGTGTCGCCGCGCCCCGGCGACGACTCGGCAGCGAGCCGCGGCCGGGGCTGCGGTTCCGCCCTAGCGGCTCACCCGAGCGGCGGCGGCGGTGCCGCTGTCGGGCTCCGCCCGGGCCGCCTCGGCAGGCCCGCCGAGGCGGGCGTCGCCGGGGATCTCGCCCGTGCACATCGTCTCGGCCCCGGCGAGGATACCGGGCGGGTCGGAGGTTCCTCGGGCGCTGCAGTGGAAGTCGCAGACGCCCCATGCGTCACAGGTCGAGAAGCTGCACTCCGGGCACTTCGAGGTGAAGGGGCCGGTGCGGCACACGTCGTCGCAGCTCGATGCGCACGTGCAGGTCGTCTCGCACGTCAGCAGCTGCGCCGAGGCCGTGGGGGCCGCCAGCGCCGCCAGCAGCCCCACCGTCACCACCCCAACGATCGCCACCGCCTTGTTGCTCTGCATCGGTCGTCCTCTCCGTCGGCAGGCGAGCAGGCTCCCCTGCCAATCTGGTGAAAGGGGCGCCTCCCGCCCACGGGAGGCCGGTTGACCTGCGAATTGTAGTCGATGTCAAGTTTCGACAGAGCGACGATTCTGCGGAGAAAGTCCCGGCGCCGACTCGCGAGCGAAGACGGCGAACGCCACCGTCACCGCCGCCAGCAGCGCCGCGTTGGTCGCGAAGGACCAGCCGAAGCCGGCGGTGTCGGCGATCCAGCCGACGCCCACCGGGCCGATCACCAGGCCGACGTCGCTGAAGGTGCGGTAGAGGCCCATCGCCGGGCCGATGGCGCCCGGTGGGGCGACGTCCGCGGCGTAGGCGGCGGGAGCCGGGCCGGAGATGCCGCTGGCGAGACCGAGCAGCACGCAGTCGAGGAAGAACCAGGCCACGAGATCGCTGGCCGGGAAGAGCAGGATCGACACCGCCGTCAGCAGGCCCGAGGGCACGATCACCGCCTTCCTGCCGAAGCGATCGGTCAGCCAGCCGGCACCGTAGAGGGTCGCGAAGTTGATGCCCGAGATCAGCGTGAAGGCGAGGCCGATGCGTGCCTCCGAAAGGCCCAGCCGGTCGTGGGCGAACAGCGGCAGCAGCGTCATCTGGGCGCCCGCCCGGGTGACGAACAGACCGAGCGTGAACAGGCTGATGAGCAGGAAGTTCGGGTCCCGCGCCAGGCGCGCCAGCGAGACCTTCGGCGGCACCGGCAAGGCCGGCTCGGGGATGCCGCGCGCCGACTCGTCGCCCGCCGCACCGCGGCCGCGCCGGAACCACCGCCGCCCCGCCCGCGACGGCAGGGTCTCCGGGATCCGCCACGCGCCCCACGCCGCGGCCAGCAGGGTGAGGCCGGAGAAGACGAAGAACGGTGCCCGCAGACCGTAGGCCTCGGCGATCCAGCCGCCCAGGGCCGGACCGGCGCCGACGCCGAGGAAGAGGCTTCCCTGATAGAACGCCATCACCTTGCCGCGGTCCGACGGCGTGGAGATGTCCGCCAGCACCACCATCGCCGCCGTGGTGAGCACCGCCGAGCCCAGCCCCTGGACCACGCGCCAGGCGAGCAGGTGGGCGAACGAGCCGGCCAGGGCGAAGCCCAGCGAGCCGACGCTCACCAGCACCGGCCCCGCCACCAGCAGCCCCTTGCGGCCGAAGCGTTCCGCCCAGTGGCCGGCCGGTACGTTGCTGACCATCCGCGCCAGCCCGAACACCGTCACCAGCGACCCCACCGCCGCCGCCCCCACGCCGAACGAGCGCGCGTAGAGCGGCAGGATGGGCGTCGCCAGCCCCAGCCCCAGCATGATCAGGAACACCTGGGCGCAGAGGACGAGGAGCACCTCGCGGCGGCGGGCGGGTTCCGCCTCCATCAGCTCCCTGCCCCCGCCCGGGTCGCGAGGCCGGCCACCAGCTCGGCCAGGATCTCGATCGGCACCCGCGAGGTGTCCGCCACCAGGTGGTAAAGGGCCGGGTCCTCGAGGTCGCGGCCGTAGCGCGAGCGCAGGTAGAGGCGGCGGTCGGCGTCGCGGCGGCGAGCCTGCTCGGCGGCCTCCTCGGGCGTCAGGCCGAGGCGGGCGGCAGCCCGCGCCGCGCGGTCGGCCAGCGGGGCGCGCAGGCGCAGGTGGAAGGCGTCGGGGCGGTCGGCGAACAGGCATTGGCCGCCGTGGCCGACCACGATCACCGGCGGCTCGCGGGCCGCCTCGGTGAGCACCGCCTCGACGACGGCCGCCACCTCGCGGCTCGCCACCGCCGCCGGCGGCCACGGCGGCAGCATCATCTCGGGGAAGGCATCGCAGAGCCAGGTGCCCACCCGCTCGCTCAGGTGCTCCACCCGTTCGTTCCGCGCCGCCACCTCCTCCTCCGGCAGGCGCAGCCGGCCCGCCACCTCGGTGACGAGCTGGCGGTCGATCAGCCGCCAGCCGAGGCGGGCCACCAGTGCCTCCGCCAGGGCCGCGCCGCCGGCACCGAACTGTCGCGAGATCGTGATCATCTGCATCGGTTGTCTCCTCCCGGCGACGACGCCCGGCCCGACCCCGCGGCCCCTGAGGTAGAGTACCGCCTTCGCGGGGCTCGGGGGAGCCTCGGGATTCTTCGGATCACGCAACCGGGGGGCGCCTTCGGCACCCGATCCGGCAATGAACGACCGGGGCGCGTCGGCGCCGCCGGCTTGCACTATGCTCGCCCGGTTGCGAGGTCTTTCGCAGGCGCATTACGCAGCGATTGCAGTTGGTCTACAATGTCGCACCAAGCTCCACGTTCCCACCGGGCGATCCTGCGATCCCGGAAGTTTCCCGCAAACTCCGCACCTCCCCGCACTGAGCCGATGACCATCACCGACCCTCCCGCCGTCGCCTACCAGCCCACGAGCTGGGACCTTTCCGAGCTGCTGCCGGAGCCCACCGAGGAGGTGATCGCCGCGAGGTTGACGGCGGTCGAGGCGGCGGTCACGGCTTTCGAGACCCGGCGCGAGCAGCTCACCGCGGGGATGGACCGCGAGGATTTCCTCGACGTGCTGCGCGAGTACGAGGCGCTCCACGAGAGCCTGGACCGCCTCACCGGCTACGGCTCCCTGTGGTTCTCCCAGGACACCCAATCCCGCGCCGCCCAGAGCTACCGCAATCGCATGCAGCAGGCGGTCACCGGCTACTACAACCGCATCCTGTTCTTCGACCTGTGGTGGAAGGCGCTCGACGACGACGAGGCCGACGCCCTGCTGCCGGCGGCCTGCGACGAGGGCCACCGGGCCGACTTCCGCCACTTCCTGCTCGACCTGCGGCGCTCCAAGCCGTTCACCCTCGACGAGAAATCGGAGCAAATCATCAATCTGAAGGACGCCAACGGCATGGGCGGCGTCCTCACCCTGTACTCGATGCTCACCAACCGCCTCGAGTTCCATCTCGAGGTCGACGGCGAGCGCCGCACCCTGACCCGCGACGCGCTGATGAGCCACGCCTTCTCCCGCCGTCCCGAGCTGCGCGAGGCGGCGTACCGCGAGCTCTACCGCGTCTACGAGGACGAGGCGACGGTGCTCTCCCAGATCTACGTCAACCGCGTGCGGGACTGGCACAGCGAGTTCGTGGAGCTGCGCGGCTACCACTCCCCCATCGCGGTGCGCAACGTGGCCAACGACATTCCCGACGAGGCGGTGGACGTGCTGCTCGACGTGACCGCCGACAACGCCGAGGTCTTCCGCCGCTACTTCCGCCTCAAGGCGCGCTGGCTCGGGGTCGAGCGCCTGCGGCGCTACGACCTCTACGCGCCGCTCGCCTCCTCCGAGGTGGAGATCCCCTATCCGGAGGCGGTCGCCTCGGTGCTCGAGACCTTCGGCCGCTTCCACCCGGAGCTGGCGCGCAAGGCCGAGCGGGTGTTCCGCGAGGACCACATCGACAGCGACGTGCGCAAGGGCAAGCGGGGCGGCGCCTTCTGCTCCACCATCGGACCGCGCTGGACGCCGTGGGTGTTGGTCAACTACACCGGCCGCGTGCGCGACGTGGCGACGCTGGCCCACGAGCTCGGCCACGCGGTGCACAGCATGCTCGCCGAGCGCCACTCGACGCTCACCCAGCACCCCTCGCTGCCGCTGGCCGAGACCGCCTCGGTGTTCGCCGAGATGCTGATGACCGACCGGCTGCTCTCGGAGGAGGACGATCCGCTGGCCCGCCGCGAGCTGCTCCTCGCCTCCCTCGACGACGTCTACGCCACGGTGCTGCGCCAGGCCTACTTCGTCCGCTTCGAGATCGCCGCCCATCGCGCGATCCTCGAGGGCAAGAGTCTCGACGAGCTGGCGGAGCTCTACATGGAGAACCTGGCCGAGCAGTTCGGCGACAGCATGGAGATCGCGCCGGAGTTCCAGTACGAGTGGCTGAGCATCCCGCACATCTACCAGACGCCGTTCTACTGCTACTCCTACAGCTTCGGCCAGCTCCTGGTGCTGGCGCTCTATCGCCGCTTCCAGGAGGAGGGTGAGGCGTTCAAGCCGGGGTACCTGAAGCTCCTCGCCTACGGCGGCTCGGCGCGCCCGCAGCAGATCCTCTCGGAGGTCGGCATCGACATCACCGATCCCGCCTTCTGGCAGGGCGGCTTCGAGGTGGTCGAGGGTCGTCTCGCCGAGCTGGAGGCGATCGGCGCCGACCTGCCGGCGGTCCCCGGCGGCGGCGCCTGAGCGGGCGGGCCCCGGGTTCGACGCGGTCGAGACGCCGTGAGCCGCCTGCTGCGCGCCTTCCTCTTCGTCGTCGCCACGCTCACGCTGTGGTACCTGGGGCACTTCCTGGTGCGGGCCGTGTGGTTCGCCTTCGTGCCGCCGGAGACCGCCTCCTACACCACCTGGATCAACCTGGTGCTGCTGCCGTTGGCGGCGGTGGTCGCCTGGGCGCTGCTGCGGCGAGCGTCGCCTCCTCGACGCTAGTCCTGGGCGAGTCGATCGACACTGCGGGGCGATAGGCTGGGCGCATGACCTTGCCGCCGCTGTCCCGTCTGCAGTCCGCCGCCATCGGGCTGGCCGCAGTCGGCATCCTGCTCGGCTTCCTCGCCAGCATCGACGTCTGGCTGCTCCCGCCGCTCGCTGTCGGCTGGACGGTCCTGTTCCACCCGCTGCTGCTGGCCGTGGGTGCGGCCGGCGGCACGGCGGCGGTGGGCCGGGGCCGCGAGCTCGACGCGGAGCGCTGGCAGGTGGTCGACGACGCGCTGGCCACCAAGGGGGAGCGCGAGCTCGCCCACCGCGAAGCCGAGCGCCAGCGCCGGCTCGCCGCCACCGCCTTCCTCGCCGGCCCTGTCTTCCTGGGCTACTGGCTCCTCTACCAGACCGGCCCCACCGGCTTCCCCTCCTGGCTCCTCCCCGGCTCCGCCCTGCTCGGCTACTTCGCCGCCTTCGTCCTCGCCAACCGCCGGCTGGGGCCGGAGCGGTCGTTCTGAAACAGTGCCGTGGTCCAAGCTTGGTACCATGGCACCGTCCAGCGACAAGGAGCGATCATGGCGAGGATCACGAGCAAGGGGCAGGTGACGATACCGAAGCAGGTGCGGGACCGGCTCGGTCTTGCCGCCGGGACGCAGGTGGTCTTCGAGCTCGACACGGACGGCGTCCGGCTGCGCAAGCTCCCGCCTGGCACCGCGCTGGACCGCTGGACCGGAGTCCTCGAGCTCCCCCAGGAGGTCGACGATTTCATCGGCGACCTCCGGGGCGAACCTTGATGGCGAGGCGCACCATCACGGCGGTCGATACCAACGTCCTCCTCGATGTCCTGACCGCCTCAACCCACGCGGAGGCTTCGAAAGGGGCGCTGGTCACGGCCTCGGCCGGCGGTCCCCTGGTGGTCGGCGAGGTGGTCTATGCGGAGTTGGCGGCAGCCTTCCATGGCGCGGCCGAGCAGATGGACCGGTTTCTGGCAGACGTCGGGGCCGAGCTCGAGCCATCGCCGCGCCGCGCCCTCCTGCAGGCGGGCTCGATGTGGCGCCGGCATCGAGACGCCGGCGGCGGGCGCAGGCGAGTCTTGGCCGATTTCCTGGTCGGTGCCCATGCCCTCGCCACCGCCGATCGCCTGCTGACCCGCGATCGCGGCTTCTACCGGAGTTGGTTCGAGGGGTTGGACGTCGTCGAGCCGGAAGCTGCCCCTCGCTGAGCTACTCCCCCACCGCCAGCGCCGCCTCGAGGTCCGGGTGGCGTTGGTGCCAGTCGGTGGCTTGCTGGTAGGCCATGGCGAGGGCGAGCAGATCGCTCTCGCCGAAGCGGCGGCCGATGAAGGAGAGCGAGGTGGGGGTGCCGTCGGGACGGAAGCCGTCGGGGACCACCGCCTGGGGATGGCCGGTGAGGTTGGTGGCCAGCAGGTTGGCGCCGCCGAAGCTCGGCACCACGTAGGCGTCGAGGTCCGCCATGAAGCGCGCCCAGTCGCGCATCAGGAGCGTGCGCACCCGGTTGGCCTGGAGGTACTCCACCGCCGGGATGTAGCGCGCCTGCCGGAACACGTTGGGCCACGCCTGCTCCACCTGGCGCACCAGCTGGTCGTCGCGGTTGCTGCGGGTCAGCTCGTCGAAGGCCGCCGCGGCCTCCGCCGACAGGATGTAGGAGAGCGATGCCACCGGCAGGTCGGCCGGCAGCTCCACCGGCACCAGCTCGATGCCCTGGTCGCGCAGCACGTCGAGGGCAGCGAGGTCGAAGCCGCGCCACGCGGCCTGCTCCTCGCGCTCTTCCTCGAACAGCGAGCGGGTGAACCCGACCCGCAGGCGGCGCGCCTCGCGGCGCGGCGGCCATTCGAAGGGGACGTCGATCACCGTCGGGTCCTCGCCGTCCGGCCCGTGGATCGCCGCCAGCACCACGCCGCAGTCCTCGATGCTGCGGCAGATCGGGCCGATCTTGTCCATCGACCACGACAGCGCCATGGCGCCGTGGCGGCTCACCCGGCCGAAGGTGGGGCGCAGCCCCGAGGCCCCCACCCGGGTCGAGGGCGAGACGATCGACCCCCAGGTCTCGGTGCCGATGGCGAAGCCCACCAGCCCCGCCGCGGTGGCCGCCGCCGAGCCGGCCGAGGAGCCGGACGAGCCCTGCTCGAGCTTCCAGGGGTTGCGCGTCATGCCGCCGAACCACACGTCGCCCCAGGCGAGCGCCCCGAGGGTGAGCTTGGCCACCAGCACGGCGCCGGCCGCGTCGAGGCGCTCGACCACCGTGGCGTCCTGATCGACCACCTGGTCGCGGTAGGGCGCCGCACCCCAGGTGGTGGGATAGCCGCCCACCGCCAGCAGGTCCTTCGCACCCCACGGCACGCCGTGGAGCGGCCCGCGCCAGCGACCCGCGTCGAGCTCGCGGTCGGCGCGCTCGGCCTGCTCCAGCGCCCGCTCCTCGGTGAGGGTGACGACGCAGTGCAGCAGCGGGTCGTAGCGCCGCAGCCGGGCGAGGTACATGCGGGTGAGATCCACCGAGCGCACCCGCCGCGCCCGCAGCAGGCGGCCGAGCTCGGCGGCGGGAAGGAAGGCCAGCGCCTCGGCCTCCTCCGGGGTGTCGTAGCGGCGGCCGGCGGAGGCGCGGGGGTCCGCCACGGCGGCCGGGGCGCCGGAGTTCGCAGTGGCGTCAGCGGGAGCGGTGGCGGCGGCGAAGCTCTCGCCGGGCAGACGGGCGTCGAAGCGGAGGGCCGGCGGCACGTCGTTGGGCAGCGCCACGCCGCGCACCGCCTCGTAGGCGCCGCGCAGCTCGCCGACGCCGCCGAGCGCCAGCTCCCGCTCCTCCGGGGTGAAGCGCAGACCGGTGAGCTCCTCGCAGCGCGCCATCGCCTCCGCGGTCACGCCGCCGGCCTGCGCCTCCTCGGCCAGCGCCCGCAGCAGAGGGCCGCCCCCGAAACCGGCGGCGGAGGCCCAGGCGAGGAAGCGGCGGCGGTCGAAGCGCGGACCGTCCTTCCGGCCGGTGGGAGAAGGGTTCGCGGCGGACGGATCGGCGGCGGACGGGCGGCGGTCGCTCGGCATGGGAAACTCCTCGGGAGAGTGGATCGGAGGACCGGTGGATTCTATCCCCGGGGACATCCTGCGCCCGCGGTCCGTACCATCCTCGCGGCCGCGCCGGCCGGCCCGGCGGCCCCTTCCGCGGAGCCGAGGCCACCGCGCGGTCTACAATCGTCGCTCGAGCTTCCGCGGCCCTCGCCGGGGACCGCTTCCGTTTCCAAGGAGATCGCCATGAAGAAGTCCTCTCGTTTCGGGTTGGGATTCGTGCTCATCGTCGCCTTCCTGGTGCTGGTGGCCGCCGTCGCGGTGCTGGCCTGGTGGATGGGCCGCGAGACGGTGTCCCGCCACACGATCCTCGAGGTGGAAATCGAGGACGGCCTGGTGGAGCACGTGCCCCAGGACCCCATCGCCGAGTTGCTGATGGACCGCAAGATGGAGGTGCGCGAGTTCGTCGAGGCCCTCCAGGCGGCCGCCGACGACGACAACGTGGTGGCGCTGGTCGCCCGGGTGGCCCCGGTGGGCCTGGGCACGGCCCAGATCGAGGAGCTGCGCGACGCGGTGCTCGCCTTCCGCGAATCCGGCAAGCCGGCCATCGCCTACACCGACACCTTCGGCGAGGTGACCCCCGCCAACGCCGCCTACTACCTGGCGAGCGCCTTCGACGAGATCTACATCCAGCCGTCCGGCGACGTGGGCCTGACCGGCATGGCGGCCGAGTCGATGTTCCTGCGCGGCACCCTCGACAAGATCGGCGTCGAGCCCGAGTTCGCCCAGCGCTACGAGTACAAGAACGCCATGAACACGTTCACCGAGACCGAGTTCACCGAGGCGCACCGCCAGGCGATGCAGGAGCTGGTGGATTCGATCTACGGCCAGATGGTCGACGAGATCGGCCGCGCCCGCGGCGTCGCTCCGCCGCAGCTGCGCGCGCTGATCGACCGGGGTCCGTTCCTCGGCCAGGAAGCGGTGGACGCCGGGCTCGTCGACGGTCTGCTCTACCGCGACCAGGTCTACGACCGCGTGCGCCGGCTCGCCCGCGGTGAGGCCGAGGTCGGCGAGATCCAGCCCGCCGACACCCAGGCCGGGGACGCGACGGCCACCGGCGAGGACGAGGAGGAGGACGACGACAGCGATCTCCTCTACCTGCAGAAGTACTGGCAGCGCGCTGACAAGCCCTACGCCAAGGGCGACGACACGATCGCCCTGGTCTACGGCGTCGGGGCGGTGGTGCGCGGCGATGGCGGCTTCGACCCGCTCACCGGCAGCGCCTCGATGGGAGGCGCGGCGGTGGCCAAGGCGCTGCGCGCGGCGATCGACGACGACGACGTCGAGGCGATCATCCTGCGCGTCGACAGCCCCGGCGGCTCCTACGTCGCCTCCGACATGATCTGGCGCGAGGTGATGCGGGCGCGGGAGGCCGGCAAGCCGGTGATCGCCAGCATGTCGAACCTGGCGGCCTCGGGCGGCTACTTCGTGTCGATCCCGGCCGACAAGATCGTCGCCCACCCGAGCACCATCACCGGCTCCATCGGCGTCCTCGGCGGCAAGATGGTGACCCGCGAGATGTGGAACAAGCTGGGCGTCTCCTGGGACATGGTTCAGGCCGGCGACCACGCCGAGATGTGGAGCGGTCTCGAGCCCTTCGACGAGGACGAGTGGGCGCGCTTCAACGCCTGGCTCGACCGCGTCTACGACGACTTCACCAGCAAGGTGGCCGCGGGCCGCGACCTGCCCAAGGAGCGGGTGCTGGAGATCGCCAAGGGTCGCGTGTGGTCCGGCCGCGACGCCCTGCGCCTCGGCCTGGTGGACGAGCTCGGCGGCTTCCCGGTGGCGGTGCGCCTGGCCCGCGAGGCGGCCGGCATCGACCCCGGCGCCAAGGTGCGCATCCGCGAGTACCCGAAGGTCGGCTCGCCGTGGCAGGAGCTGTTCGGCGAAGGCCCGGAGAACAGCGAGCAGGCGGCCGTCGCCGCCCTGGTGCGTACGCTGGAGCGGGTGCGCCCGGTGGCGCGCCTGGCCCAGGAAGCGGGCATCCTCGAGCCCCAGCCCGGCGTGCTGCGCATGCCCCCGGTGACCGTGCGGTAGACGGCGACGCCGCGATGCGGCAAAATGGCCGGCGGCGGCGTGGCGGACCGGGAATTCCGCCGCGCCGCCGGGCACTTCTAGATTGGTCGCGGCCGGAGTG
>DATACC010000304.1:0-25638 GCA_036259255.1 Thermoanaerobaculia bacterium
CCCCCCCCCCCCCCCCCCCCCCCCGCCTCCGGCGCCAGCACGACTAGACCGACGCCCCGGCCTCCACCGCCACCCCCGCCGAGGCCGGCCGCTGCGCCCCCTCGGCGATGCGCTCCCACGCCGCCTCCAGGATCAACGACAGCAGCTCGGCGTAGCGCAGCCCCTGGAAGCCCGCCATCAGGTTGAGCTTGCCGTCCCAGCACCAGCCCGGGTTGGGATTGACCTCCAGCAGCTTGATCTCGCCGTCGGCCCCGGTGCGGAAGTCGAAGCGCGCGTAGTCGCGGCACTCGAGGCGCTCGAAGAGGCGCAGCGAGCCATCCACCAGCGAGCGCTGGGCCTCCTCCGGCAGGCTCGCCTCGCCGTAAGAGAGCTGGGTCCAGTAGGGGCTCTCCGGGTCCCACTTCGACTCGTAGCCGAGGATCTGCGGCAGGCCCGGATCGAGCTGCGAGTAGTCCACCTCGAGCACCGGCAGCACCGTGATGCGGCCGCTGCCCGGGTTGCCGACGACACCCACCGAGTACTCCGGCCCGGCGAGGAACTCCTGGATCAGCAGAGGGCAGCCGGGAAGCTCCTGCTGCAGCTCCCGCACCCGTTCGACCAGCTCGAGCGCGTCGTGGACCACCGAGCGCACCGTGATGCCGAGGCTCGAATCGCCGAAGGCGGGCTTGACCAGGGCCGGGAAGACCGACGGGATGGTGGTGGCCAGGTCGCCGCTGGCGAAGTACGTCTCCTGCGGCACCGGCACGTCGAGGGACGTGGCCACCGTGCGCACCAGCGCCTTGTTGTAGCAGAGGCCGAGGCAGGCCGGCCCGGCACCGGAGTAGGGGATGCGCAGCATCTCGAGCAGTGCCGGCACGTGGAGCTCGCGGAAGGCGTCGTTCTCGAAGCCCTCGTCGCACAGGTTGAGGACGAAGGGGGGACGATCCGCCTGCAGCCGTTCGATCAGCGTGTCGTGGCGGTCGACGTAGGAGAAGCGCCAGCCGTCGAGCTCCGCCAGGGCCTCCTTCAGGCGGTCGACGGTGGCCAGGTCGTCGGCATTGAAGACGCCCTCCTTCTTCACCGTGTCGGGCAGCCGCGGATCGCCCAGCAGCACCGTCACGTCGCGGTGGCGCGGATGGGGCTTCGCCCGGCGGGTCTCCCGTGGCCCGCGGGCGGTGAGCACCATGCGGTGGGCCATCATGCCGAGATCCTGGTTGCGCTCCGAGGTCGCCTCCAGCGGCCCTTCCACCTCGATGGCCGCGAAGCCGGCCTTCTCGACCAGCTCCACCAGCCCCTCGCGGGAGTAGAGGCGCTCGCCGTAGAACTGGTCGGCGATGACGCCGCGCTCGGCGTGCACAACCACCTCGCGGGAGATCAGCCGGCTGCCGTCGGCCGACAGCGACCGCTCGCGGCACACGAAGTGGTCCTGGTCGACCCACTCCCAGCTCCGGCGCTCGAAGTGGCCGCGCAGCCAGTCGCCGTCGGCGATGTCGAGGTAGAGCGTGCCGAGGGGCGCCAGCGAGCGCACGGCGGAGCGCAGCACGGCCAGGTCGTCCTCGCTGCGGTCGAAGTAGCCGAAGGAGTTGCCAAGGATGGCGACGCAGTGGAAGCCGGAGGTGCGCAGCCTGAGCTTCCGGGCGTCGCCCTCGTGGAAGCCCACCTTGAGCCCGGCGGCGCGGGCGCGGTTCCGGGCCAATCGGATCAGGTAGCGGGAGCGGTCGACGCCGGTGACGTCCCGGAAGCCGCGGCGCGCCAGCTCCAGGCTGTGGCGGCCCTGGCCGCAGCACAGGTCGAGGATGCGGTCGTTGGGCTCGAGGCGCGCCAGGCGCACCAGCATGTCCACCTCGGCGCGGGTGTTCTCGGCACTCTCCACCACGTCGCCGTCGGTCTTGAGGTAGAGCGAGTTGAACAGCGTGCTCCACCAGTTGGCGGGCAGGTGGCGCTCGAGATCGGCGATCGGGCCGAGGGTGCGGCGGGGTCCGTGGTTCTCGCGCCGTGGTGCCTGGCCGTCGCGGCGCGGCGCGGTGGTGTCGCGGCGCGGACTCGTGGTGCTCTTGGTCGGCATGGTGATCCTCAGAGGTGCAAAAGCACGGCCGTCCGGCGCACGCGGCGCCGGGCAACGGGGTGAACGGAGGCTGGAGGGTCGGGGTCGGGTGTGCTCACGGCGGCGAGCCGCGGCCTGGGAGGCCGGGGCTCTCGAAGGGCGCGCATGTTAGCACCTTCCGGTTCGAAGGGAGCGGACCATCGAGCGGCCCCCCTCGATGGGCCGGATCTCCCCCACCGAGCACGCAGAGCAGGAAGGCGGACTCGCGGGCCGCCTGGCGCAGTGCGTCGTAGCGGCCGGCGGCTCCGGCGTGGCCGGCGCCGAAGTCGGTCTCGAGCAGGATCGGTCCGCCGCCGCGCTCGCCGGCGCGCGCCCTCAGCCGCGCCACCCACTTGGCCGGCTCCCAGTAGTGCACCCGCGTGTCGTGCCAGCCGCTGGTCACCAGCATCGGCGGGTAGCGGTGGGCGCCGACGTTCTCGTACGGCGAGTAGGTGCGCATCACCCGGTACACCGCCTCCTCCCGCGGGTCGCCCCACTCCTCGTGCTCGAGCGCGGTGAACGGGATCGACGGGTCGCGCATGGTGTTGAGCACGTCGACGAACGGCACGTGGGCGACCACCGCGGCGAACAGCTCCGGGCGCCGGTTGACCGCCGCGGCGACCAGCAGACCCCCGGCGCTGCGGCCGCGGATCGCCAGGCGCTCCGGCGCGGTGTAGCCGACCTCGACCAGGTGCTCGGCGACGGCGAGGAAGTCGGTGAAGGTGTTGGGCTTGGCGAGCATGCGCCCCTGCTCGTGCCAGCTCTCGCCGAGCTCGCCGCCGCCGCGCCCGTGGGAGAGCGCGAACACGAAGCCGCGGTCGAGCAGGCTCAGGCGCTCGACGGTGAACAGCGGCTCCAGGCTCTCGCCGTAGGCGCCGTAGCCGGCGAGCAGGGCCGGGTGGCTGCCGTCGAGCTCCAGGCCGCGGCGGTGAACCACGTCCACGGGCACCGCCATGCCGTCGGGCGCGCGGGCGTAGAGCCGGGCGGTGCGGTAACGCCCGGGGTCGTAGCCGCCGAGAACCTCGGTGCGCTTGCGCAGGGTCGGGGCGCCGGTGGCCAGGTCCACGTCGTAGACGCTGGGCGGCGTCACGAAGGAGGAGTAGTGGAGGCGGAAGGTGCCGGAGTCGGCCTCCGGGTTGTCACCGCACCAGGCGCCGTAGAGGCGCTCCGGCAGCTCGACCTCGCGCTCGCCGGGCGGCGCTCCCGTGCCCGGGTCGAGATCGCGGATGCGGAAGCGGCGCAGGCCGCCCCGGCGGAGCTGGATCACCAGGTGGCGCGCGAAGGCGTGGACCGCCTCCACCCGGACGTCGGGGCGGGGCGGGACCACGATCTCCCACCGCGAGGGATCGACCTCGCCGGCCGGTGCCCGGGTCGCGAAGTGCTCCGGGTGGCCGAGGTTGGTGGTCAGGTAGAAGGAGCCGTCGTGGGACTCGACGAAGGTCTCGACGCCGCTGCGGCGCGGCATCACCCGGCGCGGCGGCTCGGCGGGGCGCGCCGCCGGCACGAACCACACGTCGCGGGTGATGCTGCTGGCGCTGGCGAGGAGCACCCAACGGCCGTCGCGGGTGGTCTCGACGTGGAGGAAGAAGGCATCGTCGTCCTCCTCCAGCACCACCGGGTCGTCGGCCGGCTCGCCGCCCACCGCGTGGCGGCGCACCTGCCACGGGCGCTGCCGGTCGTCGCGCACGAGGTAGAACAGCGTGCGGCCGTCGGCGGCCCAGGCCAGCTCGTAGCCGGCCTCCGGCAGCACGTCGGGAAGCAGCCGCCCGGTGGCGAGGTCGCGGAAGCGGACCACCAGCCGCTCGTCGCCGTTGTCGTCGACGGTGAAGGCGAGCAGGCGGTGGTCCGGGCTCGGCAGCACGGTGGCGACGTGCAGGAACGGGTGGCCGGCGGCCAGGCGGTTGACGTCCAGGACGACCTGCTCGGGAGCGTCGGGATCGGGTCCCCCGGAGTGGGAGCCGCCGCGCCGGCGGGCGTGGATCGGGTGCTGCCGGCCTTCCTCGCTGCGCTGGTAGTACCACCAGGAGCCGCGCCGCACCGGCACGGTGGAATCGTTCTCCTGGAGGCGCCAGAGCATCTCCTGGTACAGCTCCTCCTCCAGGGCGGCGCTGCCGGCGAGGACCGCGGCAGCGTACCGGTTCTCGGCCTCGAGGTGGGCCCGGACCGCCGGATCGTCGCGGTCGCGCAGCCAGGCGTACTCGTCCACCAGCTCCTCGCCGTGAAGGGAGGTCCGGGTGGGGCGCGCCGGTGCGATCGGGGGGCTCACCGGGGCGACGGGACGACGGACCGGGGCGGTGGCGGGGCGGGCGGGGGCGCTGGTGCGGTCGGCCAAGCGGCGTCCAGCGTAACACCTGGCATCGGACCCGCTAGCATTCGTGGGCATGCGATCGATGACCAGCCTCGCCTGCACCCTCACCGGCTTCGCCCTCCTTGTCGCCGCCTGCGGGACTGCCCGCCCAGCACCCAGTCCCTTGCCCCCCGCCACCGTGCCGATGGACGCCGGCGACCGGGCGCGCCAGTTCGTGCTCCAGTTCCTCGACGCCCGCGAGGCGGGCGACGAGGCCGCGGCGCGGCAGTACCTGAGCCCCACCGCCCGCGACCAGTTCGCGGCGGGGGAGGCCGGCCTGCGCCTGGTCGGCGGCTACGACTCCGCGGCGCTGCTCTCCTTCGAGCAGGCCGACGCCAGCTCCTGGGAGGCGCGGGTGCGGTTGGACACGGCGGACGGGGCGGTGGAGGAGTACCTGTTCGTCGGCGCCGGTCCTGGCCCGGACGGCACGGCACGGGAGCTGACGGTGCGCGGTGCCCAGCGGGTCGCCACCCCGGGTGGAGGCGACGGCTCGTGAAGGCGGTCCGCATCCACCAGCACGGCGGCCCCGAGGTGCTGCGCCTCGAGGAGGTGGCGGACCCGGAGCCCGGGCGCGGCGAGATCCGCGTGCGGGTGGCCGCCGCCGGGGTGAACTTCATCGACGTCTACCGGCGCACCGGGTACTACCCGGTGGGCGACCTGCCGGCGATCCTCGGCGGGGAGGGGGCGGGCGTGGTCGACCGCGTCGGACCGGCGGTGGCGGGCGTCGCGGAGGGCGACCGGGTGTGCTTCTGGGACGCCTCCGGGGCCTACGCCCAGCGGGTGGTGCTCCCGGCCGCTCGAGCCATTCCGCTGGGCCGGTCGGGACCCGACGAGCGGCCGATGGAGCTCCACGTGGCCGCCGCCTTGCCGCTCCAGGGGATGACCGCCCACTACCTCACCCGCGGCATCCGGCCGCTGGCGTCCGGCGACACGGTGCTGATCCACGCCGCCGCCGGGGGCGTGGGCCTGCTGGCGGTGCAGATGGCGAAGATCGCGGGAGCCACTGTCTTCGGCACCTGCTCGACCGAGGAGAAGGCCGAGCGCGCCCGCGCCGCCGGCTGCGACCACGTGATCCTTTACACCCGGGAGGACTTCGTGGCGGCGGTGCACCGGGAGACCGGCGGCGTGGGCGTGGACCTCGCCCTCGACGGCGTCGGCCGCGCCACCTTCGAGGACAGCGTCCGCGCCACCCGGGTGCGCGGCCACGTGGTGCTCTACGGCCAAGCGAGCGGCGAGCCGGAGCCGGTCCGGCCGCGCAAGCTCCTCGGCAGCCGCACCCTCACCTCGGCCTCGCTGGCCGACTACGCCGGCGACCGCGACGAGATGCTGGCCCGCGCCGAGGACGTGTTCCGCTGGTTCCGCGAGCGCCGCCTGGAGGTGCGGGTGGACCGGGTGCTGCCGCTGGCGCGGGCCGAAGAGGCCCATCGCGCCCTCGAGGGCCGCGAGACCTCCGGCAAGGTGCTGCTGACGCCGCCCTGACGGTTCGTTCCGTTCGCCGACCTTCCGGTGCGAGGGGCGGTACTGCCGATTCCATCCTCGCTTGTTCATCGATTCTGGAACATCGATTGCAATCGGTCCCGGCAGGCCGGCGGCCTTTCGCCGCCGCGGTGTATCCAACGGACGCAGTACGAAGGGAGCGACTGGAATGAAGAGGATGTTTCCGATGGCCCTCGCCCTGGGCCTCCTGCTGGTGGCAAGCCCCGCGATGGCGGGCGGTTTTCACATCTATGGCTCCTACTGGAACTCGAGCGACCTCGACGACGCCGCCGGCGGCGGCGTGAAGCTGGCAATTCCCATGGGCAGCCGCGCGCACCTGGCGCTGCGCGGTACCTATTACCAGCCGTTCGACGAAGACGCCCTCCAGGACGAGTTCGACGACGTCTTCGACGAGGTGCCCGGTGACCCGGAGATCTTCCCGAGCGAGCTGCAGGTGATCCCCATCGAAGCCGGTCTCGGCTTCAACCTCACGCCGGATAGCCCGGTCAACTTCGTCATCGAGGCCGGCGGCAGCTACTTCCTGCTCGACCTCGACGGTCCGGGGGACCTGGACGACGAGTTCGGCTGGTACGGCAGCGTCGGCCTGGAGTTCGCCCGCCAGGGCGGCCTCGGCTTCTTCGTCGAGGGCATCTACCGCTCCGCCGAGGGCACGGTGGAGAACGAGGACGACCTCGACGAGGTCGATTTCAACGACTCTGTTCCCTTCAACCTCGACGGCGTGGCCGCCAACGCCGGCATCGTCTGGCGCTGGTAGAGAACGCCGATCCCTGTGCAGGACCACGCCGCCCGCCGTCGACGGCGGCGGGCGGTGGTGCTTTCAGCCCGCCACCCGCACCAGGTGGTAGCTCTTCTTGCCCTTGCGCAGCAGCAGCAAGCGTGTCTCGATGGCGTCGTCCAGGGTGACCGGGCGCTCCGGGTCGAGGCGGCGGTTGTTGAGGTAGACGCCGCCGCTCGCCAGCAGGCGGCGGGCTTCGCCCTTGGACGCGGTCACGCCGGTGCGGGCCAGTAGATCGGCCGGAGGCAGGCCGGCGG
The DNA here is from genome assembly GCA_036259255.1 of Thermoanaerobaculia bacterium. Classification (GTDB taxonomy): domain Bacteria; phylum Acidobacteriota; class Thermoanaerobaculia; order Multivoradales; family JBCCEF01; genus DATACC01. The sequence goes on from DATACC010000304.1 coordinate 6,939, forward strand.
CGAGCTCGGCGTGGGGCACCTCCGAGGAGGGGGCGTCGCCGAAGCCGGCCAGCAGGTCCTCGGCCTCGAGCTCGTCGACCTCGCGGCCGAACAGCAGGTCGGTGACCCGCAGGGCACGGGCGAGGGCCGCGGGGCCGTGCACCAGCCGGGTCACCTCCTCGGCGAGCACGCGCTGGACCCCGCGCTGTTCGGGGGAGGTGGCGGCCTCGCGCTCGATCTCCTCGATACGTTCCGGTGCGAGGAACGTGAAGTAACGCAGGTAGCGCCGCGCCTCCTCGTCGCCGACGTTGAGCCAGAACTGGTAGAAGCGGTAGGGCGAGGTGAGCTCCGGGTCGAGCCACACGGCGCCGGCCTCCGTCTTGCCGAACTTGCGCCCCTGGGCGTCGGTCACGAGCGGCATCACCAGCGCGTGGACCCGCTCGCCGCGCAGCTTGCGGACGAGGTCGATGCCGGCCGTGATGTTGCCCCACTGGTCGCTGCCGCCCACCTGCAGGATGCAGCCGTGGCGGTCGTGGAGCATCAGGAAGTCGTAGGCCTGGAGCAGCATGTAGGAGAACTCGGTGAAGGAGATGCCCTCCTCCTGGGCCAGGCGGCGCTTCACCGACTCCTTGGCGACCATCTGGTTGACCGTGAAGTGCTTGCCGATGTCGCGCAGGAACTCCATCAACGAGACGGTGGTGAGCCAGTCGGCGTTGTCCACCATGCGGGCGCCGGTCTGCGGATCGTCGAAGTCGAGGAAGCGGCCGAGCTGGCGGCGCAGGCCGGCGACGTTTTCGGCGAGGCGCTCGGTGGCGAGGAGCTGGCGCTCCTGGCTCTTGCCGCTGGGGTCGCCGATCATCCCGGTGCCGCCGCCGACCACGGCGAGGGGGCGATGGCCGGCGCGCTGCAGGCGCACCAGCGCCAGCACCGGCAGCAGGTGGCCGACGTGGAGGCTCGCGGCGGTGGGATCGAAGCCGATGTAGGCGGTGACCGGGCCCTCCGCCAGCGCCTCCTCGGCCCCGGGGGTGACCTCCTCGACGAGGCCGCGCCAGGCGAGATCCTTCAGGAAATCCATCGCGCGACTCTAGCACCCGGACCGGACCGGAACGTGCCTGCCGTGGCGGGCGGCTAGCGCAGGCGGCCGCGGTCCGGGGTGCGGCGGCGGCCCTCGGCCATCAGCTCGACGAAACCCTCGCGGTCGCGGGCGGCGAGCACCTCGCGCAGCCGGCCGAGGGCGGCGAGCAGGCGGTCCAGGGCCTCCGCCGAGTGGGGGTTGTCGACCTGGATCTCGTAGTAGACCTGGGGGCTCTCGCGGGCCACCTTGGCGGCGATCTCCTCGAGCACCTGGAACGTGACGCTGTGCACCGGGTGCTCGTCGGCCGGCAGGGCGAGCGCGAAGGCGATGACGAAGGCGTGGGCCATCGACAGCAGGTCCGCCATGATGCGGTCGTGCTCCTCGAGGGGCAGGTGGACCCGGCGGGCCGAGGTGGCGGCGAACAGGTGCTCCACGAGGGCGGTGGCCTCGTCGTCGCCGGTGTCGCACACCACCACGTCGGCGCCGCGCAGCAGGACCTTGGAGGGGCCGAACATCGGGTGGATCGAGGCCACCCGGCCGCCGGCGCGCTGCAGCGCCGCGATCGGTCCGAGCAGCGGCGTCTTGATGCTGGCGATGTCGACCACCACGCCGCGGGGCGGCTTCTCGCGCCACTGGCGGTAGCGCTCGGCGGTGTGGCCGGGGGGCGTGGAGAGGACCACCAGGTCGGCGTCCGGCAGCAAGGCCAGGGCGCGGGCGCTCTCGCCCTCCGGCGCCTCGGGGTCGTCCACCGCCACCGACCATCCTTGGGCCTCGAGGAAGTGGCGCATCCAGCGCCCCATGCGTCCGGCGCCGCCCACCACCACCGCCCGCTTGCCGCGTCCGGTGGCGGCCTGGCGCAGGCTTTCCTCCTCCTGGGCGGTGACGGCGGCCTGGATCAGGCGGGCGAGCAGATCCTGGGCGACGGCGCTCTCCACCCCGTGCCGCCGGGCCGCGGCCCCGGCGGCCTCCAGCACCCGGCGCTCCTGGGCGTAATCGATGGTCGGTCGCCCGGCGGCGCGCTTGATCTCCCCGATGCGCCGCGCCAGCCGCACCCGCTCCGCGGCGAGCGCCACCAACTCGTCGTCGATCTGCCGGATGCGCCGGCGCAGAGAATCGAGACCATCGCCTTCCACGGGACGAGCAGAGTAGCACCGGGATATCGATCCAGCATCGGTCGATCCAGGCCCGATTTCCCAACTACATCGGGCGGCTGATGACGGACACATCAAGGGGGCCCGCCGCCTGGGCTCCGGCAGTCTCCTTTTTTGGACCCAGTGAGCTCTGTCCCCAGCAGCCCGAATTGGGCCACCTAGCGTGCCGAACGGGCTCAGAGGCGAGAGCACATCCTGACTCGCAGGGCAGGAACGCTCTGATGCTTCAGTCGTACACCCCGTCGGCGAACCAGTCGCCGGTGGTGCGGTCGCGGTAGATGCGGTAGATGCCGCCGGTGGCGAGCTCCACGTCCCAGTAGTCGCGCGCCACCGGTGCCTCGGACCACCACTCGTCTTCCAGCGTCCACGGACCGGAGGCGACGCGGACGCGGCCCTGTACCTGGGGGCGGCCGGCGGTCTCCTCGCGCAGCACCGGGGCCAGCGACCGGGGGTGGGTCTCGTCCACCAGCACCTCCAGCTCCACGGCCGGGCGCAGCACCCGCACCGCCAGCAGGCCACGGCCATCGCGGCGCGTCCCGCCGGCAGTTGCGTCGCCCGTCCCGCCCGCGGACCCGTCCGCCGCCCCGTCCGTCCCAGCCCCCTCACCGCTCCGTGCCCTGGGCGCCGGCGTCACCTCCGGCGGCGGGGGAGGATCGAAGGGCACCAGCGCGAAGCTCTCCGGGCGATGACCGTCCACCGCGCGCGGCGAACCGACGCGGTCCGGGCCGAGCAGGGCGAACAGGCGGGCGAGGGAGGTGGCCAGCCGATCCGGTGACAGCGCCGACGGGCCGAACAGCGTGAGCTGAGCTTCCCGCGGCCGGTCGGGATGGGCGACCAGGGTGAAGGCGGACACCGGCGCGCCCGGGGCCCGGGCCTCGAGGTCGAGACGCAGCAGGGTGAGCAGCGTCTTGACGTCCCGCGTCGGCGCCGGCAGATCCACCGCGCGCTCGTCGATGCCGTCGGGCTCCAGGTGCAGGGCCAGCTCCAGCCGGGTACAGGCGAGGCCCTGGCCGGCCATGCGGGCGGTGAGCCGCTCGAGCGCCGCGCGGCCGACGAACAGGAACGGCTCCAGGTTGACCAGCGGCCACTCGAGGATCATCCCTTCCCGGAACACCGGCGGTGGGTGGTGCGGCACCAGCGGATGGGGATCGAGCCCGCGCGCCATGGCGTGGAGCTCCTGGCCGGCGCGCCCCAGGCGGCTCGCCACCTCCGCCTCCGGCAGCCGGGCCAGCTCGCCCACCGAGGCGATGCCCCAGCGCGCCAGCGTCGAGGCCACCGACGCTTGCGGCGCCAGGCGCTCCAGCGGCAGCGGCGCCAGGAACTCCGCCTCCCGCCCCGCCGGCACGACGGTGGGGCAGCCGGGAGTGGGGGAGCCGGGCCGGGAGGCGGCCAGCCGCGCCGCCAGCTTGGAGCCCGCCACCCCCGCCCGGGCCGGCAGGCTGGCGCGCTCCGCAGCCTCGATCAGCGCCCGCCCCAGGGCCGCCTGCCAGGCGTCGCCGGCGCCGAAGTGGCGCTCCAGCCCCTCGGCGTCCACGTACACCACCCCCTCGCCGCCGTCCTCCACCCGCGGCGACAGCGTGCCGGCCGCCTCCAGCAGGGCTTCCCGGGCGCTCGCCTCGCACTGCGGGTCGCGCGGGCGGGTGACCAGCCGCGGCACCAGCGCCCGTGCCTGGGGCAGGCTCTGGCCCGGCCGCACGCCGGCCCGGCGCGCCCGCCGCGTGGCCGCCACCACCCGCGCCGCATTGCCGTTGCCGGCACACACCGCCGCCGCCTCGTCCGCCAGCTCGGGTTCGGTGCGCAGGCGGGCAGCCAGCGGGAACAAGGGGACGGTGAGGCAGGCGATCCAGGGCACGGCGCGCAGCTCCGGGAGGTCAGCCGGCGGCCGGGTGATCGCCGAGGCCCCGGCCGGCGAACGGGGTCGCGAACGGCGAGTCCGCGAACGCCGGGTCGGCGAACGCCTCGTCGGCGAGGGGCTCGGCGCCGGCGGATCGCTCGCCGGCCGGCGGGGCGGCGGAGAGGGGCGAACGGTGCCGGGACGGCGGGAGCGCCGGGGAAGGCCGCCGCGAGGCCGGAGCGCCGGCCGCCGGTGCGCCTGCGGCCGTGGCGGCGTCCTGCCGAGGGGAGAAGGCCTGCCGGGCCGGGGCCGGTGGCCGCGCGACGGGCGGACGCCGGGGAGGGCGACGCTCGGCCGCCGGCTGCGCCGCGTCGACCGCGCCGGGGAGCCGCAGCTCCAGGGTGTCCTCGTCGCCGCCGCGCCGCCCCCGTGCCTTGTCGAGCTCCAGCCGCGCCGCCAGGCCCGCGAGCAGCGGCGGCCCCGGCGGATAGACGGCGGCGGCCGGCCGGGCGGCGACCACGGTGTGGGCGGCGGTGCCGCTCACCCGGTAGGGGCTCGCCACCAGCAGGGCGGCGCCGTGGGTCTGGGCGGCGCGGGCGAGGCGCAGCCAGCCGGCCTCGGCGCCTCGCCCCCCGGCCAGCGGTGCCAGCCCGAGCTCCACCACCACCAGCGAGAACCCGGCGGCGAGCACCGTCTCGGCGGCGGCCAGGGTCTCCCGGACGTCGCGAGGTCGCAGCCAGAGCAGGCGTTCGAGGTCCACCCCCAGGTGCGCGGCGGACTCGGGGTCCAGGTGGTCGCCCCGGTCCACCAGGGCGGCGGCCTCGCCGGCGGCCGTGGCGGCGGCCAGTGCCGCCAGCGCGATGGAGAAGCGCCCGCCGGAGGAGCGCCCCACCAGCTCGACCAGCGCGCCCCGTGGCAGGCCGCCGCCCAGCAGGCGGTCGAAAGCGGGCAGGCCGGTGGCGAAGGCGCCGCGCCGGGCCTCTTCGCGCCGGCGCCCGAGCTCGCGCACGGTGGTCACCTGGCCGCCCAGCTCGGCGGCGGCCTCGGCACCCAACAGGCGCAGGACCGGCCGCTCCCGGGGGCCGGTGTCTGCAGTGCGCTGTGCCGCGGTTCCCATGCCTTCGCTCCGGGATCGAGAGTAGGGCGTGAACGGGGCGTAATCAAGGATGGACCGACAGGCGTAAGTTGCTGATTCCGAAGCCGAATCCTCGTGTCGTCGGCCCTGAGATGGGCGGGGTTGCCGCCCTTGCGGACCGCGGTTGCGCACCGGGTGCCCCGGCGGTTGCGCCTTTTTCACCACGAGATCGTCACGGTGCCGGGGGCGGGAAAAGGCCGACGGGGACCGGCGGGGCGGTACCGGTCACCCGCGGCCGGTGCCCTCCCGCTCCGCCGCCAGCCGCTCGATCAGCTCCGCCAGTGCGTCGGCCGCCCGCTCCACCGCCTCGGCCTCCGCGGCAGCGGGAACGCCTCCGGGCTCGCCGGCGAGGGAGCGCAGGAAGGCGGCGGATTGCCGCAGGTCCGCAGCCACCGCCCGCAGGCGCCGGTCGAGCGGAACCTGCTCCGGCCGATCCGGTGGTGCGGCTTCGAGGAGCAGCGCCAGCATGCGCGCCGTCGTCGCCTGCAACCCCGCCACCGGCGCTCCGAGCTCCGCCATCGCCTGCAGCCAGGTTTCGCGCAGGCCGCCGAGGTCCTGCCCTGCCGAGAACGGCTCGGTGTCGGGAGCTCTCCCGGGCATCCGGATCTCCTCCGTGAGATGGCGACCGAGCGCCTCGCGCACGATTTCCGCTTGCGGACGGAGCTCCCGTCGAGATCGCTGCGCCAGCGCCTCTGCCAGTCGGACCGGTAGCGCCAGGCGAATGCGCACGGTGCTCCGGTCACAGCTCCTCATCCGGCGCAGTGTCGCGGTTCGCCGCGACCGTTCCTGGCTCTGCGGACCACAGCGGGGATCGCGGGCCAAATCGGCGGGACTTCGCAGGACAACTCTCCGGGAACCGGGCGGTGGACGCCGCCGTGCCACACTTTGCGAGATCAACGATGCAGACAGGGACCGGGAGCGAGAGCACGGTGACCAGGCACGACCACATTCCCCTGGAGCTGTACTTCCGGGTGGCCTCCGGACAGACCGAGCCGGCGGTTCTGGCGCAGAGGCTCCACCGGCACCTGATGGCGTGTTGTCCGGAGTGCCGCTCCTCCTGGGAGGCGCTGGGAGACCAGGGCGCCGTGGTGCTGCGGGTGCTCGGGCGGGCCCTGGCCGACGACCTCGCATGGCGCCAGGAGCTGGCCGGGGGGGAGTTGTCTGCGCAGGCGACAGCCCAGGAGCCTCCCGAGCCGCAGGTTGCGCCGCCGCGCCACGCCGCCGCCTTCGACCGCGCCACCCGGCGGCTCGACCGCGAGACCGCCGCCCTGCGCGCCCGCCGCATCGAGGCTCGCCGTGAGCTGCGCATGCTGCTGCGCACCCCACGGTCCGAACGCCCCCGCCGGGTGGCCCGCGCCAACACCCGCTTCCGCTCCCGCGCCGTCGCCGAGTTGCTGCTGGAGGAGAGTCGCCGCCGTGCCGACGGCGATCCGGCCGAGGCCCTGTCGTTGGTCGAGCTGGTGCCGACGGTGGTCGGTCGCACGCCCGGTGCCGAGCCGAGCGACTGGGCCACCGCGTTGCGCCGGCGTGCTCGCGCCCTGCGGGCCGACGCCTGGCGGGCGGCGGGACGGCTGGACGAGGCGCAGGAGGAGCTGAGCGCGTTGCGGCACGGGCCGGAGGAGGATGCCGCCGCTTTCGGCGCGGCCGAGGCCGCGGAGCTCGACGGCGTGGAGGCCGCCCTGCGTGCCGCCCAGGGTCGCTTCTCCGAGGCCGAGCGGCTGTTGACGCGGGCGGCCTCCGCCCTGCGCGAGGCGGAGCTGCCGGTGCAGCTCGCCCGCATCCTGGTGCAGCGTGGCGCCCTCTACCGGCGGGAGCGCCGTTTCGAGCAGGGCTTGGCCGATCTCCAGGCGGCGCTCTCGCTGCTCGACCCGGAGTCGCGGCCGTTCCTGTTCGTGCGGGCCGCCGGCCACCTGGCGCTCGTGCTCTCGCAGCTCGGGCGGTTTGCCGAGGCCGAGGTGGCGTGGGCCTCCACCCGCCGCTGGCGGCAGGCGGCGGACGATCCGGCGTGGGTGGAGGAGGTGGCTCGCAACCTCCAGGAGGCGAGCCGCCGCGACCCCCGGATCCCCGACGATCCGGCGCCGTAGCGCCCGCCCCGCCGCCCGGTCGATCCGCCCTCGGCCGGCGCGCTGCGAATCGATTCGATGGCGCGGCAAGTCCTTTCCTGGAAATACCGCTGTAATCGGCTGACGAGGCAGGTCTTCCCGAATGAGGACCTGAAATCTCCTGGTCGAGTTTCTTGCTGTCCACGCCGCTCGCCTCGATTTCGTGTCTCCGGTTCCTCCACTTTCCTACTCTGAGGTGTTGGGCCCCGCCGAGGACGGCAATGCCGCCGCGTCCGCCGAGCGGGCGTCCAGAAGGAGGATCTGATGACGAGGCTTCGCAAGCGTTTGCTGTGCCTCACCGTGACCGTCTGGGCGCTCTTCGCGCCGCTGGCGGCCGGTGCCGCCATCCTCGACGAATCGCAACACCCCGCCGCCTGGAGCTGGCCGGAGCCGGTGACCGTGCTCCAGGACTGGGTGCAGGAGTGGCTCGCGGGAGTCTTCGGAAGCTCCGAGGTGCCGGGGGTGGAGGCCGACCGCGAGACTCCGATGACGTCAAGCACCGGGGGAGGTGGTGAAGCACTGTCCCGGATCGTTGGGCACTCGGAACTGCATCCCGATTTCGATCCGGATGGCTAGAGCCTGAGGTGGGGACCGGTGAGGAACCGCCGGTCCCCGCCTTCCTCTGCGTGACGTGCTGCCCTAGCAACTATTAAGATGAGCAGGCGACCCGAGAGACTAGCGCCTGACGAAAGGAGACGTGGATGCCGCATCTGGACCTGAACCTGTATCTGATGGTGCTCCGTGGTGAGCTGCCGCCACGGGCGCTGGTCGACGTGGGGTTCCGGCATCTCCTCGAAGTGTGCGGGATCTGTCGCGAAGAGTGGGAGACCTATAGTCGAATGCCGAACCGCCTCAAGCGGCAAGAGGCGTCGCCGGCCGAACCCGACAGCGCAGTGGCTTCGGCCTACGGACCTTCGGCGGAGCGATTGGACGAGCGTCGAAAGATGGTTGCGGAAAGTCGCCGGCGGGCGCGGCGCGACTTTCGGGAGCTGATGAAAACCCCGGCAGACCAGCGGCAGGCGCGAGTGGTGCAAGCTCGTGCCAGGTTCCGTTCCCGCGGTCTCGCCGAGCTTCTGCTCGAGGAAAGCCGCCGCGTGCTGCGCAGCGATGCGAGGGAAGCCGCCGAACTGGCCGCTCTGGCGAGCACCGTCCTGCTATGGACACCTAGAGCCCTGGAGGCGAGTTGGGGGCAGGCACTACATGCCCGTGCTCTCGCCCACGGCGCCAACGCCCTTCGGGTGGCAGGGGATCTCGAGGAGGCAGCGGCCGGCTTCAGCGCCACACGCCGATTCCTGGCGCAGCACCCGCTCAACGACATCGAAGCACATGCCGAGATCGCTCGTCTGGAGGCCTCGATTCGCCTGGACCAGCGGCGCTTCGAGGAAGCCGAGGCGCTGCTGAACCGAGCGGCATTGCTGGCCAACCAGGGCGGCTTGAGCGAGGAGTTGGCTCGCTCCCTCGTCAAGCGAGCCGTCCTGCACCGCCAGCAGGGGCGCTTCGACGAGACGCTGGAGGATCTCGAGCGCGCCCTGTCGTCCATCGATCCGAAGAGCGATATGCCGCTCTTCCTGAGCGCCGTCGGCACCTTGGCTTTGACGCTCTGCGACCTCGAAAAGTACGCTGAGGCGCGCCAGGTGCTCGACGATACCGAGCAGTGGTGGGACGAGGTGGACGAGCCGTGGTGGACGCTGCGGCTGCGCACCTTGGAGGGCAGAATCGCCTTCGGACTGAGCGATCTCGAGAGAGCAGAAATCTTGTTCACGGGCGTGCTCGACAGTTACCGTGAACGCGGCATGGTCTACGACGGCGCCGTCGCCGCCCTGGACGTGGCGCTGGTCCACCTCGCGCAGGGCCGCACCTCGGAGGTGAAGCGGCTGGCGGCCGAGTCGGCGCCGATCCTGCGCAGTGGCTCGATCCACCGCGAGGCCCTCGCCGCCCTGGCGTTGTTCGAGGAGGCGGCGCGCGAGGAGCGGCTGTCGGCCGCCACCGCCCAGGGGATCCGCCGCTACCTCGAGCAGGCGCGCCACCGGCCCGACCTCGTCTTCCAGCGTCCGTAGCTCGCGCCGGCCGGCCCCGGCTCGGCGCCCGGCGCCCGGCGACCCGGCCCGCCGATCCCATCGCCCGTTCCCTGAACCGTTGCCGGCTAGAATCGCCTACCCATGAGCGCTCCCGCCGGCCAGACCCCGCCCGGCGGCGCCCTGCCGGGCGACACTCCTCCCGGCGCCCCGACTCGCCTGCGCCGCGAGCTCGGCACCTTCGGGGCGGTCGGCCTTGGGCTGGGTTCGATCCTCGGAACCGGTGTCTTCGTGAGCCTCGGCCTCGCCGCCGGAGCGGCGGGTCCGGCGGTGGTCCTGGCGGTGGTGTTGGCGGCCCTGCTCGCCGCCGCCAACGGACTGTCCAGCGCACAGCTCGCCGCCGCCTTCCCGGTGAGCGGCGGCACCTACGAGTACGGCTACCGCACCCTCGGCTCCTACGCTGGTTTCACCGCCGGCTGGATGTTCCTGTGTGCCAAGAGCGCCTCGGCGGCCACCGCCGCCCTGGGCTTCGCCGGCTACGGCCTCAACGCGCTGGAGTCGGCCGGCTGGGCGGCGGCGGGGCAGTACCGGGTGCCGGTGGCGGTGGCGACGGCCCTGGTGTTCACGGCCCTGGTCTCCGGCGGCGTGCGCCGCTCGACCCGGACCAACTTCGCGCTGGTCGGCGTGGCGCTCGCGGCCCTGGTGTTCTTCGTCGTCGCCGGCGCGCCCCTGGCCCTGGCGCGGGCGGGGGAGAGCTTCACGCCCTTCTTCGCCGGCAGCTCCGGCCGCGGGCCGGTGTCGGGGCTGCTCTACGCCACGGCGCTGACCTTCGTCGCCTACACCGGCTACGGTCGTATCGCCACCCTGGGCGAGGAGGTGCGCGAGCCGCGGCGCACGATCCCCCGCGCCATCGTCTCCACGCTGCTGGTCACGGTGGTGGTGTACGTGGCGGTGGCGGCGGTCGGAGTCGGGGTGGGCGGGGCCGGCACCTACGCGGCGGCGACCCGTGGCGAGGCGGCTCCCCTCGAGGTGCTCGCCGCGAGCTTCGCCGGGGAAGGCGGCGCCTGGCTGGTGGCGGCCGGCGCCCTGACCGCGATGCTCGGCGTGCTCCTCAACCTCCTGCTGGGGCTCTCCCGGGTGCTGCTGGCCATGGGGCGCCGCGGCGACGCCCCCGCCGCCCTGGCGCGGGTGGACGAGTCCGCCTCGACGCCGCGCCGCGCCGTCTGGGTAGTGGGTTTCGCGGTGGCGGCCCTGGCCCTGGTCGGCAGCGTCGAGACCACCTGGTCGTTCAGCGCCTTCACGGTGCTCGTCTACTACGCCCTGACCAACCTCGCCGCCCTCCGCCTCCCCCCCGAGCGCCGCCTGTTCCCGCGCTGGATCCCCGTCTTCGGCCTGGTCGGCTGCCTCTTCGTCGCCTTCTGGGTGGAGCCCCGGGTGTGGGCCGCGGGGCTGGGGCTGATCGCGGCGGGGCTGCTGTGGCACGCCTTCGCCCGGCGCGGCGGTTCCGGGAAAGGGAAGCGCTCCCAGGTAGACTCCGGCCCGCCATGACCGAGATCTCCGACCTGCGGCGCGAGTTCGTCTACGGCGGCCTGTCCGAGGAGGACGTGGTGGCCGATCCCCTGGAGCAGGTCCGGCGCTGGTACGAGGAGGCGTTGCGGGCCGAGGTGCCGGACGCCAACGCCATGGTGCTGGCCACCGCCGATGCCGGTGGCGCGCCGTCGGCGCGGGTGGTGCTGCTCAAGGAGATCGACGCCACCGGCTTCGTGTTCTACACCAACCGGGCGAGCCGCAAGGGCGAGGAATTGGCCGCCAACCCCCGCGCCGCGCTGTGCTTCTACTGGGGTCCCCTCGACCGGCAGGTACGGGTCGAGGGACGTACCGAGCCGACCGCGCCGGCCGAAGCCGACCTCTACTTCGCCCGCCGGCCGCCGGGCTCGCGCATCGCCGCCGCCCTCTCGCAGCAGAGCCGGCCGATCGCCAGCCGCCAGGAGCTCGAGGAACGTTTCGCCGAGCTGGAGCGCCGCTACCCGGCGGGCGACGTTCCGCGGCCCACCACCTGGGGCGGCTACCGCCTGGTGCCGGACAGCGTCGAGCTGTGGCAGGGCCGCCTCAACCGGCTGCACGACCGGCTGCGCTACCGGCGCCACGACGGCGGCTGGGTCCTGGAGCGCCTGCAGCCTTGAGCGCGCCTGCGGCGGCAACCGACGTCGCCGTCGTCGGCGGCGGCATCGTGGGGCTCGCCACGGCGCTGGCGCTGGCCACCGGCGAGGGCGGCGAGCGCCGCACGGTGGTGGTCCTCGAGGCCGAGCCGGAGCTCGCCCGCCACCAGAGCGGCCGCAACAGCGGCGTCATCCACTCCGGCCTGCCGTACAGGCCGGGGTCGCTCAAGGCGGAGCTGGCGGTGGAGGGGCGCGAGGCGATGTTCCGCTTCTGCGCCGAACAGGGGCTGCCGGCCGAGCGCTGCGGCAAGGTCGTGGTGGCGGTGGACGCCGCCGAGCTGCCGGGCCTCGCCGAGCTGGAGCGCCGCGGGCGCGCCAACGGCCTCGCCGGCCTGACGCGGCTCGATCCCGCCGGGCTGCGCGCGCTCGAGCCCCACGCCACGGGAGTGGCCGCCCTCCACGTGCCGGAGACCGGCATCGCCGACTTCGCCGCCGTGGTGCGCGCCCTCGCCCGGAGGGTGGCCGAGGAGGGGGGCGAGGTGCGCACGAGCGCCCGGCTGACGGCGGCGCGGCGCGAGGCCGGCCGCTGGCACCTGGCGACCACCGCCGGGCCCCTGACCGCCGGCTTCCTGGTCAACTGCGCCGGCCTCCAGTCGGACCGCGTGGCGCGGCTCGCCGGCGCCGAGCCGGGGGTGCGGATCGTGCCCTTCCGCGGCGACTACTTCGAGCTCGCTCCCGAGGCGCGGGAGCTGGTGCGCGGGCTGATCTACCCGGTGGCCGACGCGGCCCTGCCGTTTCTCGGCGTGCACCTGACGCGCACCGTCCACGGCACGGTGGAGGCGGGACCCAACGCGGTGCCGGCGGCGGGGCGCCACGCCTACCTGTGGCGCCGCGCCTCGGCGGGGGACCTCGCCGCGAGCCTCGCCTGGCCCGGCACCTGGCGCCTCTATACCCGGCTGTGGCGCACCGGCATGCGGGAGATGCTGCGCTCGGCAGTGCCCGCGGCGTTCGCCCGGGAGGCGCGCCGGCTGGTGCCGGAGCTGCGCCGCGAGCACCTGCAGCGCGGCCGCTGCGGCATCCGCGCCCAGGCGGTGGATCGCCAGGGCCGGCTGGTGGACGACTTCCACCTGGTGCGTGGCGAGGGCGCCATCCACGTGGTCAACGCGCCCTCGCCCGCCGCCACCGCCAGCCTCGCCATCGGCCGCCGCCTGGCGCGCTGGGTGGCTCAGGGCTGAGGGCGGGCTACTCTTCGCTGACCCCGCTCACCTCGTTCACCCCGCCGCCCAGGGCGACGTACAGCGCCACCAGGTTGTCGATCTCGGCGCGGCGCAGCAGCAGAAGGGCCTGCTCGGCGGCGAACAGGTTGCGTTCCGCGTCGAGCACCTCGAGGTAGCGGACGACCCCCTCCCGGTACCGCGCCCGGGCCAGCTCGGCGATCTGGCGCTGGGCCACGGTGCCGCGCTCCTGGGCCGCCACCTGCTCGGCGAGATAGCGGCGCCCGGCCAGCCCGTTGGCCACCTCCTGGAAGGCAATCTGGATCGCCTGCTCGTAGTTGGCCACCGCGATGTTCTCCCGCGCCTCGGCGACGCTGAGGTTGCCGCGCAGGCGGCCGCGGTTGAAGATCGGCAGCGTGAGCGCCGGACCGAAGCTCCAGGTCAGCCCGTCGCTGCCCACCAGCTCGTCGAGCTCGGCGGAGGCGAACCCGAGGTCGCCGGTCAGCGCGATGGACGGAAAGAAGGCGGCCCGCGCCGCACCGATGTCGGCGCGGGCGGCGCGCAGCCGCTCCTCGGCGGCGCGCACGTCGGGCCGGGCGAGCAGCAGCTCCGAGGGCAGCCCGGCGGCGATCGGCACCGGGTCCAGTTGGCGGAGCAGCGGCAGGGGCTCGGGCAGCTCGCCGGGGATCGGTCCGCCGACCAGCACCGCCAGGAGGTTGTCGCGCTGTGCCTTCGCCAGGCGCAGCCCGGCCAGCTCGGTCTCGGCCTGGGTCAGCAGCGACTCCGCCTGCCGGAAGTCCAGCGCCGAGGTGATGCCGGCGTCCAGGCGCACCCGGGCGATGCGCAGCCCCTCGCGGCGGCTCGCCACCGTCGCCTCGGCGAGCTCGATGCGCTGGGCGGCCTCCACCGAGGCGAAGTAGGTCGAGGCGACGTCGCGGACGAGGAGCAGGCGGAAGGCACGCTGCGCCTCGACGGTGGCCAGGAACTCGGCCCGGGCCGCCTCCGACAGGTTGCGCACGCGGCCCCAGAAGTCGAGCTCGAAGGCCGGCAGCCCGACGCCGACGGAGAACCGGTCGAACGTGGCCGGCCCCCCGTCCGACTCCGGCAACCGGGTCCGCGAGATGCCGCCGCGCAGGTCGAGGGTGGGGAAGCGGCCGGCGTCCTGGATGCGGTAGAAGCCCCGCGCCTCGTCGATGCGCGCCACCGCCACGACGAGATCGCGGTTGGAGGTCAGGGCCTGGGCGACCAGCGCCTCGAGCCGCGGATCGGCGAACAGCTCGCGCCAGCCGATCTCGGGCGCCGGCGCACCGACCCCGGCATCGCCGGTGGACTCCGGCGGATAGGCGGGCGCCGTCGGCAGGTCGGGGCGGACGTGGGGCGGGGCGAGCTGGCAGCCGGAGAGCAGCGCCAGCGCCAGCAGGGCGGACAGGATCGCGGTGGATCTAGGCATGGGCGGGCTCCTCGGCGGCGTGGGACGTTTCCCCGGGGGCGGGCGGCCGCCGGCGGCTGATCCAACGCCGGACCGACAGGTAGAACAGCGGCGTGAAGAAGATGCCGAGCAGGGTGGCGGCGACCATGCCGCCCATCACGCCGGTGCCGACCGCGATGCGGCTCGCCGCGCCGGCGCCCGAGGCGATGGCCAGCGGCACCATGCCGAGAACGAAGGCCAGCGAGGTCATCACGATCGGGCGCAGCCGCAGCTTCACCGCGTTCAGCGTCGCCTGCAGCGTGCTGCGGCCCGCCGCCTCTTCCTCGATGGCGAACTCGACGATCAGGATGGCGTTCTTCGCCGCCAGGCCGATGATGGTGATCAGCCCGACGTTGAAGTACACGTCCGCCGGCAGTCCCCGGGCCATCGAGAACAGCACCGAGCCGAGCACCCCCAGGGGCACCACCAGCAATACCGCCAGCGGGACCGTCCAGCTCTCGTAGAGCGCCGCCAGCAGCAGGAAGACGACGATCAGCGACAGGCCGAGCAGCGCGCCCACCTGGCCCGCGGCCTGCTGCTCTTCATAGGAGACGCCGGTCCACTCGTAGTCGAACCCCTCGGGCAGCTCGGTGGCCAGGCGCTCCATCTCGGTGATCGCCTCGCCGGTGGAGCGGCCCGGCGCTGGCGAGCCGGCGATGGTCATCGACGGGTAGCCGTTGTACCGCTGGAGCTGGGCCGGCCCCGCCGTCCACTCGACGGTGGTGAAGGCTCCGAAGGGCACCATCTCGCCGCGGTCGTTGCGCACCTTGAGGTCGAGGATGTCCTGCGGCGTCATGCGGTACGGCGCGTCGGCGGCGAGCAGCACCCGCAGGATGCGCCCGTCGCGGCTGAAGTCGCTGGCGTAGGCGCTGCCGAAGGTGATCGCCAAGGTCGAGTTGATGTCGCCGATGGCCAGGCCCAGGGCGCGGGCCGCGATGCGGTCGACGTGGATGCGCAGCTGCGGCGCATCCTCCTGCCCCTCGGGCCGCACGCCGACCAGCAGCGGGCTCTGGCTCGCCAGCCCGAGGAGCTGGTTGCGCGCCTGGAGCAGCTCGTCGTAGCCGTGGCCGCCGCGGTCCTGGAGCTGGAAAGTGAAGCCGCTCGCCACCCCGAGCTCGGGGATCGACGGCGGGTTCAGGGTGAACACCATGGCCTCCTTCATGCCGAACAACGCGCCGTTGGCCCGCGCCACCAGGGCGTGGGAGCTGTGCTCGTCGCCATGGCGCTCCTCCCACGGATGGAGGGAGACGAAGGCGATGGCGTGGGCCTGGCCCTGGCCGAAGAAGCTGAAGCCGCGCACGAAGATGACGCGGTTGACCTCCGGCTGGGCGTTGTAGAAGGCCTTCACCTGCTCGATGGCCTCGTCGGTGCGCTCGGTGGTGGCGCCGGAGGGCGCCTGGACGACGGTGATCAGGTAGCCCTGATCCTCGGCCGGCAGGAAGCTGCCCGGCAGGCGGAAGAACAGCAGCGCGGTGACCGCCACCAGCAGCGCGAAGAGGGCGAGGAAGCGCAGCGGCCGCGTCAGGATGGCGCCGACGCCGTTCTGGTAGCGCCCGGTGACGCGCGCGAACCAGCGGTTGAAGGCGCCGAAGAAGCGGCCCGGCAGGCCGGCGAGCCGGTGTCCCGACTCGGTCTCGCCGGGCGGCGCGTGGGGCCGCAGCAGCGTGGCGCACAGCGCCGGGGTCAGCGTCAGCGCCAGCAGCGCCGAGAAGGCGATGGAGATCGCCAGGGTCACCGCAAACTGGCGGTAGATGCCGCCGGTCGAGCCTGGGAAGAAGGCCATCGGCACGAACACCGTCACCAGGACCAGGGTGATGCCGATCACCGCCGAGGTGATCTGGCGCATCGCCTTGACCGTCGCGTCGTAGGGCGACAGGTGCTCCTCGGCCATGATGCGCTCGACGTTCTCGATCACCACGATGGCGTCGTCGACCAGGATGCCGATGGCCATCACCATGGCGAACAGGGTCAGCACGTTGATGGAGAAGCCGAGCGCCCACAGGCCGAGGCAGGCGCCGGCCAGCGCGATCGGCACCACGATGGTCGGGATCAGGGTGGCGCGCCAGTTCTGGAGGAACAGGAACATGACGATGAACACCAGGATCATCGCCTCCACCAGGGTCTCGACCACGCTGGTCACCGAGGCGTCGATGAACAGCGTGGTGTCGAAGGGCACCGTCCAGCCGATGTCCGACGGGAAGCCGCGCTCGAGCTCGGCCATGCGCTGCTTGATCGCCTCGGCGGCGGCGAGCGCGTTGGCCCCCGGAGTGAGCTGCACGGCCATGCCCGCGGCCGGCTTGCCGTCGAGCTCCAGGTTGAACAGGT
Organism: Thermoanaerobaculia bacterium; assembly: GCA_036259255.1. GTDB lineage: Bacteria > Acidobacteriota > Thermoanaerobaculia > Multivoradales > JBCCEF01 > DATACC01. The sequence goes on from DATACC010000304.1 coordinate 23,396, forward strand.
AGGTCTGGGCGCCGAGCTCGATGCGCGCCACGTCGCCCAGCCGGATCACCGAGCCATCGCCGTTGGCGCGCAGAATGATCGAGGCGAACTGCTCGGCGGTGGAGAAGCGGCTCTGGGTGAGGATCGGCGCGTTGATCTCGATGCCTTCCGCCAGCGGCCGGTCGCCCAGCGCGCCGCCGGTCGCCTGGCTGTTCTGCTCCTGCACGGCGGCGAAGGCGTCGGCCGGCGTCAACCGATAGCTGGCCAGCTTGTCCGGATCGAGCCACACCCGCATCGCGTACTCGGACGAGAACGATTGGACGCCGCCGACGCCGGGCACCCGGCGCAACTCGTCGACCACCCGGTTGGAGGCGAAGTTGCCGAGGTCGAGGGTCGGCGTGGTGCCGCTCTTCGACGTCAGGGCGACGATCATCAGGAAGCCGGAGGAGGCCTTGTTGACCTGGATGCCTTGACGGCGCACCTCCTCCGGCAGCCGCGGCTCGACGCTGCGCAGCCGGTTCTGCACGTTGAGCTGCGCCGTGTCGATGTCGGTACCGGCGCGGAAGGTGACCGTGATCGACGCGGTGCCGTTGGAGCGGCTGGTCGAGGTCATGTAGAGGAAGCCCTCGACACCGTTGAGCTCCTGCTCGATGACCTGGGTGACGTTGGTGGCGAGCACCGCCGCCTCGGCGCCCGGATAGACGACGTCGATGGTCAGCGACGGCGGCGCGATGGACGGGTACTGCTCCACCGGCAGCGAGCGCAGCGCCATCACTCCGGCGAGCAGGATGGCGAGGGCGATCACCCAGGAGAAGACGGGCCGATCGATGAAGAAGCGTGGAGTCATCGTGGGTGCGCCCTCACCGCTCGTCCGCGCCCGGGTCCGCCGCCGGGGCCGCGCCCGCGGCGGCATCCTGGCCGGCTTCCGGTCCGCCGGCCGCCGGCGCCCCGTCCGAGGTCACCCGCACGGGCTGCCCCGGCTGCACCTTCTGGATCCCGGCGACGACCACCCGCTCGCCACCGGACAGCCCCTCCTCGATCAGCCAGGAGTCGCCCTGCAGCGCACCGAGCTTCACCGGCCGGTTCTCGACCACGTCGTCGTCCCCCACCACCATCACGCTGGCTCCCTGGGGGGTGACGGTCACCGCCCGCTGCGGGATCAGCAGCGCCGCGGGCCGTACGCCGGCGTCGATGCGGACGCGGACGAACTGCCCGGGCAGCAGGGTGCTCTCCGGGTTGGGGAAGTCGGCCCGCAGGGCGGTGGTGCCGGTGGTCTCGTTGATCGCCAGGTCGAGGAAGTCGAGGTGCCCGGTGGGGCCGTAGAGGGTGCCGTCCTCGAGCACCAGCCGGACCTGGACGCGGCCGAGCTCGGGCATCTCGATCTCGCCCGAGGCGATGCCCTGGCGCACCTTCAGCAGCTCGGCGCTCGACAGGGAGAAGTTGGCGTAGATCGGATCGATCTGCTCGATGGTGGTCAGCAGCGTGGCGCTGGCGGCGCTGACCAGGGCACCCTCGGTGACCTGGGCGCGGCCGGCGCGGCCGGAGATCGGGGCGCGCACCGTGGTGTAGCCGAGGTCGAGCCGGGCCGCCTGGACCCGGGCGCGGGCCTGGGCGACGTCGGCCTGGGCGGTGCGCTGGCGCGCCACCGCGGTGTCGTACTCCTGCTGGCTGATCGCCTGCTGGGCGACCAGGCCGCGGTAGCGCTCGACGTCCTGGGTGGCGTTGGCGGCCGTCGCCTCGGCGCGGGCCAGAGCGGCCTCGGCGGCGGCGAGCTCGGCGCGCAGCTCGCTCGGATCGATGCCGAACAGCGGCTGGCCGGCGTCCACGTCGGTGCCCTCCTCGTAGAGGCGGCGCTGCACGATGCCGTCGACCCGGGCCCGCACCTCGGCGGTGCGCACCGCCTGGAGGCGGCCGGGCAGCTCGAACCGGTTGACCACCGGCTGCGGGTCGGCGACGACGACGGAGACCTCCGGCGGCGGCGGCGCCTGCTGGGCCGGCGGCTCGGCGCAGGCCGTGAGCAGCAGCGAGAGGCCGACGAGGGCGGCGGAGTGCCGCGTCGCCGGAAGCCACTGGGTGGAGAGGCAGGGGAACGACAGGGTGGAGGCTCCGCGACGGGCGGAGCGGAAACGGGAAGCAATCTGCAAGTGATCGACCCTCTATCGACGGGGTGGTGCGCGGCGGAACGGAGGTCGCGCGGGAGCGACGGAGCGTGCGGACGGAGCCGGCTCGTCGGGGATCAGCCCCTCTGGGAACGCGGCGGCCGG
>DATACC010000305.1:0-18440 GCA_036259255.1 Thermoanaerobaculia bacterium
CGCCGCGGCTCCGACTGCGGCTGCCGCGAGTCGAGCTCCACGATCCAGGCGCCCCGGGCGCCGATGCGCCGGTTGGCGCCGTAGGTCAACGGGGGCAGCAGCCCGGTGCGATGGTCGCGCAGCGCCTCGAGGGCCCGTACCACCCTTTCCCGCGACAGGTCCCGCCCCGCCCGCTCGAGCCCCTCGACCAGCAGGTCGAGGGCCGCGAAGGCGGTCACCGTGGTGGTGCCGGCCGGCAGCTCGGCGCCGCCCGTGGCCTCGTGGAGGTGCTCGATGCCCGCCGGGGTGCGGTCCTGCGGCAGGGTGGGGAAGGCGAGCACCAGGCGCCCTCGCCAGCCGGGCACCGGCTCGGCCACCTCGCCGCCGGCCAGCGGCCCCAGCAGGTGGATCGACGGCGCCCAGCCGCGGGCGGCGGCGGCGGCGAGCAGGGCCCGCTCCTCACTCCCCGGCGCGAGCAGGAACACGGTCTCGACCCCGGCCTCGGCGAGCTCCGCTGCGGTGCCGGCGGCGTCGAAGCGGCCGGGGGCCCAGGAGAGCCGGCGCAGCGAGCTCCAGGGTCCGGCGCCCCCGTCGTCCCCGGTGCCCCCGGCGGCGTGCTCCGCGGCCCGCTCCGCCAGCGCCGCGGCGGCCGGGGCGAGCAGCGGGTCCTCCGGCAGCAGCAGGGCCGCCGGCGGCGGAGCCGGGGAGGGGGCGCGGCGGGCGGCGTAGGCGACCAGCGCCCGCGCCTGGCCCGGGAGCCCGGCGTGGAGATGGAAGACGAAACGGTTGAGCGGGAACGACTCGTCCGGATGGAAGGTGAAGGGGCCGACGAGCGGGATCTCCCGCCGCTCGGCGAGGTCCGCCAGCTCGCGGTCGGCACCGGCGAGGAAGGAGGCGGCGAGGGCGAACACCGGCTGCTCGTCGAGCCAGACCTCCGTGGCCGCCGCCCGGGCGGCCGGGTCGGCCGGCAGCGTCAGCCAGGCGAGCTCCAGCCGCCGTCCGTAGATGCCGCCGCGGCGGTTGGTCTCGGCGGCGTAGGCAGTGAGCACCTGGCGCACGGTGGCGGCGGTGGCGGCCGGCCCGCCGTTGCCCTCCGGCGGCAGCAGCACGCCCACCCGCAGGGCGTCCTCGGCGAGCCCGGGGTCCGGGTCGCGGCCGAGCTTCTGCAGGTAGGCCACCAGGTCGTCGGCGTCCTGGCGCGACAGCCGGTAGCGGGGCATCACCGCGTCGAGCCGGTTGCCGGAGGCGTCGAGCCCCATGGTGATCGCGCGCACCAGCAGGCGCGGCGTGTAGGGGCCGCGCTCGCGCCCGGTGGCGGTCCGCACGGTGTAGGGGCGGATCAGCGCGTCCCAGGTGAGGTCCGACGGCTCGACCCCGCCTTCCGGCCGGCCGCGGCCGTCGGCGCCGTGGCAGCTCGCGCAGGGCAGCGCCGTGGCGGGCACCTCGACGCCCGCCTCGCCCATCAGCGCCGTCACCTCGCCGCCGCCGGGGCTCTCGCCGCTCCTGTAGATCCGCTTGCCGCGTTCCTCGGCCGGAGTGAGGCCGGCGGCGGCGGGAGCCTCCGCCCGGACCGCCGCGGCCGTGCCCAGGAGGCCCGCCGCCAGGAGCGCGGCCGACAGGAGGCCCGGCAGCAGCAGGGTGGCGGACCGCCCTCCGGCCGGGCAGCGGCGGGGCCGAGGGCGGAGGCGCGGGGGGGCCGGCTTCAGCGGCCGGCCCCCTGCCCGGGCGCTGGCCCACCGTCCTGCAGCACGCTCTCGAAGATCTCCACCAGCTCGCCGGCGCTCGACAGGCCGTTGGCCTTCTTCCACAGGCCGGTGCGCTCGTTGCCCATCAGGACGATGGTCGAATGGGCGTCCTTGTCCTCCACCTCGTAGCCGAGCTTCGACAGGGCGAGGCGCACGCTCTGCGGCTCGCCGCTGAGGAAGTACCAGCCGTCGCGGGCCTCGAAGCGCTTGGCGTAGGCGGCCATCTCGGCGGGCGTGTCGTGCTCCGGGTCGACGGTGATCGACAGCAGGACCACGTCCTCGCCCAGGCGCTCGCCGGCGGCCTCCTGGATCTTCTTCATCTTCTGTCCGAGCACCGGGCACACCGCGGCGCAGGTGGTGAACATCGAGTCGATCACCACCACCCGGCGGTCCATCAGGTCGCTGTACAGGCGATGGCTGCGGCCGTGCTGGTCGACCAGCCGCACGTCGGTGAAGTAGCTGCGGGCCTGCTCGCGGGCCGCGGGCGACCGCTCGGCCGGCGGCGGGACGTCGGGCGGGCTCTCCTTCTGGGGCGCGGCGGCGCCGGCCGCCGCCGTTAGGACGAGGACGGTGGCCGCCGCCCACGCCGTGGCCGCTCGTCGTGCCGGGTGCCTCACGGCGTGCCCCCCGCGCCGGCGGCGGTGCCATCGCCGTTGGCCACCTGGTCGACGATGGCGGCGAGCTTCTTCGGACCGGCCAGGCCGTAGGCGCGGGTCCACACGCCGCTGGCGTCGTCGCCGATCAACGCCACCGGGGCGTGGTCGGCCACGTCGGGCGTGAACACCTGCAGCGCCTTGAGCAGGTGCTCCACCTGGCCGACGTCGCCGGTGACCAGGGTCCAGCCCTCGCGGGCGCCGAACTTCTCGCTCCACGCCTTCAGGCGCTGCGGCGTGTCGGTGGCGGGGTCGACGGAGACCGAGATCAGGTGGACGTCGCGGCCGAGGCGCTCGCCCAGCTCGTCCTGCAGGCGGCCGAAGTTGGCGCCCATCGGCGGACAGATGGTGGTGCAGGTGGTGAAGATGAAGTTCATCGCCACCGTGCGGCCTTCGACGAGGTCGCTGTAGAAGCTCACCTCGCGGCCATCCTGCGTGATCACCGGGACGTCCGGGATGTCGAGGTTCGCCACCGGTTCGGCGGCGGGCGCGCCGGCCGGCGCCGCCGCCATCGCCCGGTGGGCGGCGTGGGGATCGGCGGTGTGGTCGGCGCCCGCGTGCCGGGGCTCCTCGGCCTGGGTCCTGGCGGGATGCGGGTGCTCGTGCTGCGCCGCCGCCGGCAGGGCGGCCCCGAGGGCGGCCACGGCGGCGAGGTGCAGGGCGATTCTCGGCAGGGTGCTGGGGAACGACGTCATGAACGGCCTCCTCCCTCCGGCTCGCCGTCGCCGGGGGCGGAATCGCCATCGACGGCGCGGAAGATCTGGTACGGGTTCTCGTGGAACCCCGCTCCCCGGGAAGGGCTGGCGACGTACACATAGTAGACCCCCGCGCGCGGCGGGGTGAAGCGCAGGCGGTAGATTCCGTCCCCCTCGGCCTCGGCCAGGGCGCGCTCGAACCAGTTGCTGCCGGCGAGCATCGCCATCACCGTGAAGTCGGACAGCGCCATCGGCCCGCGGTCGAGCGAATCGGTGACCCGGAAGCGCAGATCCACCGGCTGCCCGGCGGGCAGCACCCGGGCCGTGGTGAGCGGGCGCACGATCATCTCCGGCCGGCGGGCGGCCGCCATCACCGGGTTCTCGGCGACGGTGAGCGGGAAGCAGTGCACGATGCGCGGCGTGTCGAGGAAGAACGCCAGCTCGTAGCGGCCGGGCCGGCGCAGGCGCACGGTGGTCTCGTACACGCCGGGGGTCGTCTCCTGGAGGCTGCGGTCTACCACCGCCACGGCCCGGGGCCGATGGCCGTAGTTCTTGAAGCTCCCCATCGGCGCGGCCATGCCCTCCTTGTAGAAGTAGATCGCCTCGTCCTCCGTGTTGGCCACCAGCATGGCGGGCGCGCCCGGCGCCTGCACCATGCCCGCCGCCGGGGAGGGACGGGGGTTCCTGCCGGGGGGGGCGCTGCCGCCGGGGAAGTCGACCACCTGCACCGGGGTGCCCTCCTGGCCGAGGATCGCCAGCGGGATGGCCAGCACGGTCTCGCTGCCGCGGTGGCGCACGTAGGCGAGCTCGTCGCTGAAGGCGACCTGGTCGGGGCCGGACTCCATCTCGCCCACCTGCACCAGGCGGCCGGTGGCGCTGTCGACGACGAACAGCTCGTCGGTGGTGGGATTGACCGCCAGCGCCCAGCGGCCGCCGCCGGGAGTGACCCGCACCTGCACCAGGCCCGGCGCCAGCTCCACCCGTGCGCGCACCTGGTGGCTGTCGGCGTCGAGGGCGGTGAGCGTGCCGTCCACCTCGTCGCCCACCCACAGGGCATCCGCGGCGGGAGAGAACGCGAGGGTCACGGGACGGCGACCGGTGGGCACCTGCGCCGCGACCTGGCGCGTGCGGCCGTCGACCACCGTCACGGTGCCGGCGGCGGCGTTGGCGACGTAGGCGAAGCGGTCATCCGCCGCCAGGGCCACGTCCCGGGCGCCGGCGCCGGTGGGGATCCGCGCCACCTCCGCCAGCTCGGCGACGTCGATCACCGAAACGCCGCCGGGGGCCTCGCCGCCGCCGTGGGCGACCCACAGGAAGGCGCCGTCGCCCTGCAGCGCCAGGCGGCCGGGCCGCGGCCCGGTGGCGACGGTGGCGACGATCTCCCAGGTGGCGGTATCCACCACCGCCACGCCGTCGTCCTCCGGCAGCGATACGAACAGTCGCTCCTGGTCGAGCGAAAGGGCCCAGTCCTCGCCTTGGCTGGGCAGGCGGACCAGGGCCAGGAGCTTCGAGCCACCGAAGCCGAAGAGCGGATCGACCACCGTGATGGTGCGGTCGTCGTTGAGGGCGAGCACGTAGAAGACGTTGAGGTCGAGCTCGGACTGGGCGAGGATCGACCCCCCCACGAAGCTCTCGACCTTGGTGGTGCAGGAGCCCTCCTCCTCGGTGCCGGCCGGCAGCAGGTCCATCCACGCGGCGGGGTAGAGGGCCGGATACGGCCTTCCGGTGTGGGTGTCGGTGATCGTGAAGGAGACGCGGGCGTGGCCGCCCTCCTGCAGGAAGCCGCCGGCGAGAGGCTCCACCCGCGCGGCCACCGACACGCCCTCGCGCACGGTCCCCGCCTCGAGCGGCGCACCGGTGGGCGGTGCGTCCGATCCTCGGGCGGTCTGCGCCGGCCCGTCGGAGGGCGTCGGCTCCCCGGGCTCGCCCGCCGCGGCGACGAGGGGCAGGGTCGCGGCGAACGAGAACGCGGCGGCGAGGGTCAGGACGTGGCGGAGGGCGGTCGGGGGGCGGTGCACTCTCATGTCGGATCTCCGGGTTCGGAAGGCAGAAGAGCCGCGGGCGGATGGAGGCTCCGGCCGCCCGCGGCGACGCCTCACGGCTGCAGGCTCCCACCGCCGGTGGTGTTCCCGCTCCCGGCGGGCCAGCCGGGCTCCGCGGCATCGAGGCTGGCGTCCGAGCCGTGGACGCGCAGAATGCCCCACAGGCCGCCGGCCAGGTACCACGACACGTAGTCGCGGTACATGTAGTCCCCGGCGATCCCGAAGGCTCCGCCGGCGCCGTTCTGCAGCAGGACGTCGAAGGCGTTGGTCGGGCCGTGGCCGTACTCGGCACCTTTCCACTCGGACTGGGCGTTGTGGCCGATCACGGTCGAGTTGGAGCCGTCGAGGATCGGCCGCTCCTGCCACACGTGGCCGTGCAGCCCGAAGGTGTGCTGCTGGGAGTCGCCGCCGGGGTGGACGATGCGGAAGCGCACCGGGTCGCCCACCCGGGCGTGGAACACCGGGGTCTTCGGATCGGGGTCGCCGGGGAACGGCTGCATCAGGTCGTTCGAGAAGGTCTTGGCCAGCGGGATGTTGACCAGGTCCTGCGGCACCTGCTGGTGGCGGAACCACACCGGCTCGGTGCGGTAGTTGAGCGCCGCCTGCCCCGTCTCGGCCGGATCCTCGCTGACCTCCAGCGGTCGGATCGGTGAGCCGTAGAGCGACTCGTGGTCGCCGCGCCGCAGGTTGATGTCGTCCTGGAAAACCAGGACGAACTCGCGGAACGACGGCGCGTTCGGCGGATGGACCACCGCCCGCGCCCGGGAGGTCGGGTGCTCCGTCCAGGTGGCGGCCAGGGGCTCGATGATCAGGGCCCCCACGGCACCCTTGTTGGAGTGCTTGATGGGATCCGAGGAGTACAGCGGGAGCGAGCCGAACTCCACCGGCGTGCTGGTCAGGTTGTTGTTCTGGTCGGCCGTGGTGGTGCCGGCGTACCAGCGGTAGCGGCCGGTGAGGCCCGGGTCCACGGTCTGCTCCGGGTTGCGGCCGACGTTGTGGCCGTCGTCCACCACCGGATCGTAGGCCACCGCCTGCGCGTGCAGGCCCACCTTGGTGGACGGGTCCACCTGGTTCTGGTTCCAGTAGTCCACGATGTTGGGCAGCAGGCCGTAGCCCCTGAGGTCGAACGGCTGGGGATCGAGGCAGTTGGTCAGGGTGACGTGGATGCACTCGCCGGCCGCCGCGCGCAGGATCAACGGCTCGGTCGGGCGGTTGCCCAGCTGCGGGGCCTCGGCACAGCGCCAGACGCCCTCGCCGTCCTGATAGACGCTGCCCGGAACCAGGTCGTCCTTGTGCACGAAGAGGATCGCCGTCGGGTCCATCAGGGGCGATCTCGACAGGCCCGGCCGGTCGTTGTACACCAGGCGGCCGCCGGGCAGCGCCGTGCGGGCGGCCACCGCGACCACGTGGTAGTTCTGGTCGGGGGCGAGGATCGGGCACTGCCCCTTGTAGCCCGGCACCGCGGTGCGGGCGTCCTGGGTGGCGGTCTGCTCGGCGAGGTCGTCCACGGCCCGACCGTCGGAGTTGGTGGTCGTGGGTTGCAGGTCGGTGCGCGTGCCGCGGTAGACGCGGATCAGACCCCAGATGCCGTTCCACAGGTCGTCCGCCGACGAGCCCGCCTTGTAGAGCAGGTCGACCGAGCGCTGCGCCGAGGTGGTGAACAGGGTGTCGGCGGTGGTCGAGAGGATGGGGTCGATCTCGAAGTCGTAGAACTCGGAGATGCCCATCATCTGCGAAGCCTTCAAGCCCGAGTCCGGGTCCGCGGGCTCGAACAGCCAGCGCGCCCCGTGGATGCTGAAGTTGTGTTCCTCCTCGTGGGCGCCGACCAGGATCTTCATCTTCACCCGGTCGCCTTCGTAGGCTCGCAACAGCGGCGTGCACGGGTCGTAGTCGACCTTCTCGCTCTTGGCGGCGACCTCTCCGCGGCACGGGAAGGGCATGGTGTTGAGCCTGCCGTCCGCGCGCGGGATGGAGGCGAAGGCGTGGGAGAGGTCGCCGGCGTCGCCGGCCGCCTGGGTCTCGCTCCCGGGATTCTTCACCCGCAGGGCGATGGGCTCGTTGCGGTAGTTGACCACCATGGTGCCGGGGTCGTCGGCGGCGACGGCCTCCGGGCACGGCGGCTCCATGCCGTCGGGGCAGTAGCCCACCAGCGCCGGCTTCTCGTAGATCCACGGTTTCAGCGCCAGGTCGTCCCACTGCTCCTCGCGCCCCGGGGGGTTGATCGCCGCCCGCGGCGCGGAGCAGCCCACCAGGTCCTCCAGGGTGCCTGCGACGGTCAGCGGGCATTCGCCCTCGTTCTCGACGTAGGCGTGCTGGAAATCGCCGAACTCGAGCACGAACTCGCGGAACGTGTCGGGCCCCTCGATGACGGCGTGCCAGCCGGTGGGGCCGCCGTCGTGGCGGGTACCGAACTCCTCCCCGGTCTCCCCGTGCCACCAGGTGGATCCGGCCTTCTCGGCGATCAGACCGGCGTACAGGCCCACCTGCTGGTGGGTCGACGGCCCGAAGTGGTCGTGGGTGAACACCGTGCGCAGGGTGGCGTCCTTCTTGGTGCCGGCGTGCTCCACGATGACGTTGTCGACGTACCAGCGCTGCACCGTAGTCTGGGCGCCGAGGGTCTGCACCCCGGGGGGCAGCGTCTTGTTCATGAAGAACGGGTGGTCCACCGCGGTGAGCGGGGTCCGCGTGCTGCTGTTCTGCGCCTGGCGCAGGCCGCCGTACTGGTTGATCGCGTCGATCATGTGGGTGACTTCCTGCGGCGATAGGGTGCCGTCCTCGTAGTTGTAGCCGTTGGCGCTGCCGTCCGAGGAGGTGACGTCGAACTTCACCAGGTGGATGTGCTGGCCCAGGATGTCGGTGGGCGTGCGCACCTGGAAATCGTCGAGCTCGTAGCGCCGCGGCACCAGGTTGGAGTGCAGGTAGGTCACGCAGTCGCCGGTGTTGGCGCGGATGAACAGCGGCTCCGGCGCCCGGGCGTGGTTGTAGTAGTCCTCGACGTCTTCCCACAGCGAGAGGAAGCGCTGCTGTGGGAAGTGCCAGCCCTTCTTGTTGAAGGTGATGTCCATCTGGATGTTGGCGGCCTTGTAGGTGCGGTGCCGCACCACGCCGGGGTAGGCGGTCGTCGGCCGGGAGCACGGCTCGGCGTAGGGAGCACCCGGCATCGGATCGGAGCCGTTGAGCTCGAAGCCGGCGGAGCCGGTCCTCAGCACGCCCTCGGGGGTGAAGGCGGCGATGTATCCGTCCTGCAGGTTGTCGAGGCCGCTGTCGGCGTGGAACGCCATGGCCACCTGCTCCCACGGCTCGCCGGCTTCGGCGAGCGCGAAGGCGTCCGCCGCCTTCACGTCCTTGCGGAAATCGAGGCGCGTGTGCACCTCGTCGATCTCGCCCGCGGTCACGATGTGGCGCGGCAGGCCGCCGTCGTGCACCACACCGTTGTCGTCGAAGTAGTCGAGGGGCGGGCCGGGAGCCCGCTGGCCCGCCACGCCCGGGATGAAGAAGGGATAGCCGGGGTTGCCCTTCGCCGGGATGCCCACGCTGGTCACCACCACCTGGCCACCGCTGATGGTCACGTGGGCACCCGGCGGTGGCGCCATCGGCAGGCCCGGCAGCGGCACCAGGCCGGGAATCGGCGTGCCGCGGGCGATCTCGCCGTCCGGCAGCGCCCGGGAACCGGTGGCCGGCCGGCCCTCCTTGTCGAGCTCGGTGCCGAGCTCGAGCACGTCGTGGACGCGCCACATGCCCCACATGCCCTGGGCGAAGTGAGGGTAGAAGTGGCAGTGGAAGATCGAGTCGCCCGGGGTCTTGTTGCGGTTGCCGGAGCCTCCGTGGGCGATCTCGTAGGTGAACGAGGTGCCCTGGCCGACCGCCTGGCTGTCGAGGTAGGTGGAGGAGGAGCTGTCCGGCGTGTGCAGCCACTGGTGGGCGTGCAGGTGGAAGATGTGGTGGTCGTCCGAGCCCGCCAGCAGGTTGCGGAACTTGACGTGGTCGTTGAGGTAGGAGTGGTAGACGTTGGAGGGATCGTCCGGGTAGAGCGCCCGGGTGGCCTTGGCCCCGGGCCCGGGCTCGCAGGTATCGGGGTCGAGACCCAGCTCCTTCAGCTCCTCGTCGCTCAGGTTGCACGGCGCGTTGGCCGGCTCGTCGACGACCATGGCGGGATCGCCCACCGCCCAGGCCGAAAGGAAGAACTCCTCGTACTGGCAGTTCACGCAGTCGCGCATCGGCCCGACCCCGAGCCGGTTGGCCAGGATCTCGGCTCCGATACCACCGGTGCCGTAGTTGATGGCGAAGGCGTCGCGGACGCTGTGCAGCGTGTACCACAGCGGCTTGCCGTCGGAGCCCATGGCCGGCGCGCGTCCCCCTTCCTCCGGGTCGTCGAAGTGGCGGAACGCCTGCACGGCGCCGATCTCGTCGTGGAAGATGATGGTGAATTCGCGGAACGGATCGTCGCGGTCCGGGTACACCGGCACCGTGGGGTAGCTGAAGATCGCCGGGTTGGGGACCACGATCGCGGTCAGGTCGGAGTAGATGATCTCGTTGCCCGACAGCATCGCCAGCACCGGCTGGTTGGGCTTCGGATAACCGGCGGCAGACAGTGTGGCCGGGTAGAGGGCCCAGTAGTCGACCACCGGATAGTCGTGGACGAAGGGCGTGGCGAGGCCGGTGGCGCTGGCGCTCTTCCAGTCGACGATGGCGCGGCCGAGCTGCGCCTCGGTGACCTGGCTGCGGAACCAGACGGAGCCGCGCGGCTGCACGTTGACGGCGCCGAACAGACCGGTGGAGAGGGTGCCGTTGTCGCCCTCGGGGCCCCCGGTCAGGGCGCCGGCCGAGTGCAGCAGGTAGCTCCCCTCGCGCTCGGCGTAGACGGTGTACACGCGGTAGCCGCCGGAGGCGGCGAGGCTCGAGCCGTTCTCGCCCACCCAGGAGCCGTCGGAGTCGATGTCGTCGACGAGCTGCATGCCGACCACGTGGATCGACGCTTCGCGCGTCACCGGCTGGTGATGGCGCGCGTTCGAATCGAGCCAGTTGTAGAAGCGGATCTGCAGGCAGTCACCGACGTTCATCCGCAGCACCAGCGGCCGCGGCCGCTTGCCATCGCGCAGCCGGGCGTTGCCGGCGCCAGGCGTCGAGCCGCTGCGGGCGACGACGTCGCGCTTGAGAGCGAACACCTGCCCCTGGGGCTGGGCGGCGCCCAGCCGGTTCCAGAAGTAGGGCTGGTCGAGAGCCACGACCTCGGCGAACAGCGTCCTCTCGCAGGAGGCGGCGGCGGCCGGCTGCGCCGCCAGCGCCAGGGACGACAGCAGGGCGACGACGACCGCCCCCGGGAGCCGATGGACGGAACGAGTCACGGCACGATGGATCACGGCACGTCTCCTTTCCTCGAGAGCCACAGGGCCGGCCCGGATCCCCGGAGCACGACCGATTGCTTGCGACGACTTTGCGCTCCATTGCAGCGCGAAGACGCGGCGGCCGCCACGGCCGGAGGATCGGGTCGCGCGCTGGCCGTGGGGCCAGGGCGCCCTGTCCGAAAGGACAGGATGGTGGGATACAATGAAAACTAGAGAATCCGATGCGTATCGTCCTCGCCGACGATCACACGCTGTTCCGCCGCAGCCTGAAGAACCTGCTGGAGGCGAAAGGCTTCCAGGTGGTGGGAGAGGCCGAGCGCGGAGACCTGGTGATCGATACCGTCCGCCGCTGCGCGCCGGACATCGTGCTGATGGACCTCGACATGCCGCAGCCCGACGGCATCCTCGTCACCCGCCGGCTGCTGGCCGAGATGCCCGGCACGCGGGTCGTGGTGCTCACCGGTTCCTACGACGAGAGCTCCCTGTTGCGCGCCCTGGAGGCCGGCGCCCAGGGCTACCTGATGAAGACCGTGGAGCCCGGCGAGCTGTTCGCCGCCCTCGAGAAGGTGGTCGCGGGCGAGCCGGTGCTGCCGCCGGGGCTGGCCCACCGGGCGCTCACCCGGCTGGCCTCGGCGCCGGGGCCCGGCGGCCGGCGCAAGGATCCGCTGGAGCTCACCGAGCGCGAGCGCGAGGTGCTGGCGCTGCTCGCCGGCGGTGTCACCTCCACCCGGGCGCTGGCGCGACGGCTGGGCGTCTCCCAGCGCACCGTGAAGTTCCACGTCGGCAACGTCCTCGACAAGCTCCAGGTGGGGAGCCGGGCCGAGGCGGTGAGTCTCGCGCTGCGCGAGGGCCTCGTCGAGCCCACCGAGGAGGGTTGAGGGTCCGGCCGCCTGGTCCCGCTCCGGCGGTGGCCGGCACTCAGCGGGTAGGGACCCTCGCGACGTGAACGAACCACTCGGCCGCACCTGGAGATGGGGCGCCTGGAAGTTGGCCGCCTTCGGTGTGCTCGGTGTTGGCGTGGTCGCCATGCTGCTCGCCACCCAGGCCATCAGCGAGCGGCACGTGGTGCACTACGCGCCGGCGCAGAGCGCGGCGGCGGACCTGCGGGTGGCGGTGGCCTCGTCGCACCTGTGGCTCGAGGAGCACCTGGCCGGGGACGCCTCGGTGGCGCTGGAGCGCGATGTGTGGGGAGAGCTGCGCCAGGCCGACGAGCTGCTCGAGGCTCTGCTGGACGGCGGTCAGCTCGCCCCCGGCAGGTCCATCCGGCACCCCCTGGAGGAGGACGCGCTGCGCCGGCAGGCCGGCACGATCGAGGGACTCCTCGACCGCTTCCGCGTCCTCGCCGAGACGCGGGTCGCCCAGGTGCGCGAGCTCGGGCCGGAGGCGGCCGGGGTCGGCTCCGACCTCGATGCCCGCTATGACCTCGTGTTCCGCCGCCTGTTGGCGGAGGCGGCGGCCCTCGAGAGCGCCATCGCCCTGCGCGTGGACGCCGGCCGGCGGCAGTCGCGCCGGCTGCTCGCCGGCATCCTCGGCGGCTGGCTGGTGCTGCTGGCGGCTGCCGCCTTCGCCCTGCGCCAGCGCGAGGGCCGTCGCCGCCTCGCGGAGATCACCCTGGCCGAGCGCGATGCCCAGCTGCGACAGGCCCAGAAGCTCGACGCCGTCGGCCGCCTCGCCGGCGGCCTCGCCCACGACCTCAACAACTACCTGGCCGCGGTCAACAGCCAGTGCGGCGTGGTGCGGCTGCGCCGCCGCGGCGACGCCGAGCTGGTCGGCATGATGGACGAGGTCGTCGCCACGGTCGGCCGCTGCACCGGGTTGGTGCGGCGGCTGCTCGCCTTCAGCCACCAGCAGCCGGTCGAAGCCGCGGCGGTCGATCTCAACCAGGTGGTCGACGGCCTGCTGCCGATGATGCGCCGGCTGCTCGGCGACGACGTGCGCCTGGAGGTGCAGCCCGCGGAGGGGCTGTGGCCGGTGGAGGCCGACGCGGCGCAGCTCGAGCAGGTGCTGGTCAATCTGCTGCTCAACGCCCGCGACGCCCTGCCTCGAGGCGGCCGGGTGGTGGTCTCGACCGGGAACCTGGCCGGTGCCACCGGCAGGGTGCTGCTCGCCGTCGCCGACGACGGCGTCGGCATCAGCCCGCAGGACCGGGAGCACATCTTCGAGCCGTTCTTCAGCACCAAGACCGACGGCGCGCACTCCGGGCTGGGGCTGTCCACGGTCTACGGCATCGTGCGCCAGGCCGGCGGCGAGTTGCGGGTGGAGAGCGAGCCGGGGCACGGCACCCGCTTCGAGGTGGTGCTACCGCGCACGCGGCGCGCCGTCGAACCCGCCGCCCGGGCCGAGCGCGCGACGGCGGCGAAGGAGTGCCTCGACGTCTTGCTGGTCGAGGACCGGGCCGAGCTGCGCGAGCCGGTGCGGGCGCTGCTCGCCGAGGCGGGGCACCGCGTGCGCACCGCCGCCGGCTGCGTCGAGGCGCTGGCCCTGCTGGACCGCGCCGAGGCGCCGTTCGACGTGGTGATCACCGATCTGCTGATGCCGGACGGCTCCGGCCGCGACGTCGCCCTGCGCGCCCTCGAGGTGCCCACCGGCGGCGTGCTGCTGACCACCGGCTACCTCGAACGCGTGGAGGTGGACGACCTGCTTGCCCGCGAGCGGGTGGCGTTCCTCGCCAAGCCGTTCCCGCCGGAGCGCCTGCTCGACCGAGTGGCCGAGCTGGGGCGGCACCGGGTGTCGCGGGTTGCCTAGCGGCCGGTGGGACTCAGGAGTCGTAGGGGCTGCGGTGCCAGCCGGGCACCTCGCCGCGCACCATGCGCTCGTGCATGAAGCGCAGGATCTTCAAGAATCCCCGCAGCATCTCGTCGAGCGCGCGCTCCACCGGCGGCAGCAGCGGTTCGTCGATGCCGAGAGCCTGGTACACGTCCACGCCGGGGCCGTAGCCCCAGGAGCCGGTGTCGCGGCGGCCGCCGTCGTAGCGCGCATCGTAGGCGGTGGTCGCCTCGCCCAGCTCGTCGCCGCCGCCGCCGGCCGCCGGGAACGCCGCGGCGGCCCGGGCCTCCCGCTGCTCGGCCACCAGGGCCATGTGCAGGTCGCCGAGGCTGGCGCGCATCGCCTCCAGCAGGCTCTCGAGGGTGCGGATCGACGGGCGCCGCTTGCCCGTCTCGTAGGCGGAGAGCATCGCCTTGGTGACGCCGGCCGCGTCGGCCACCTCGTACTGCTTCATGTCGCGCTTCTTGCGCAGCCGCCGCAGGGCGGGGCCGAGGCGGTCGAGAGGGGTGGCGTCGTCTGTCTTTCCCATGATGACCTCCCTTCCTGGGGGAGAGCCATCCTAGGCGTAAAAGAGGCGTAAGTCAATACCTCCCCAAGCCGCCGTGTCGTGGCACCGAGGTGCCCCGGGGCGGGACTCGGCGGCTCCGGACCGCGGTCGGTCCGGAGCCGCTCGAGGGAGCCCTCGCCTAGCTGCAGACGGCGGGCTTGGTGAACGACTCGGTCACGTTGGAGCTGCAGAAGATCCAGAAGCAGCTCTCGGTGCCGTTGGCGCCGACGCCGATGCCGAGCTCCGCGAAGGCATCCCAGATCACGCAGTCCTTGGCCTGGGTCGGGCTGGACGCCAGCAGGCCGTCGCGCATGTCCTCGTAGGCGGGACGCGACGGCGTGTAGTTCATGCCGTCGATCATCACGTCCCACAGCTCGTCCTCGGTGTAGCCGGCGGTGGTCCACAGCTCGCGCAGCTTCCACATCGCGGCGGCGTAGATCTCGCCGTCGTTGTGGACGCTCGAGCCGCTGTGGTCGCCGTAGGTCAGGGGATAGCCGGTATAGGCGTAGCGGCGGATGCCGGTGAGGTTGTTGTACGACCACTCGCCGACCACGTCATCGCCGTGGGTGTAGATCGCCAGCACGTCGCTCATGCCCTCGCCGATGGCGCCGGCGAAGGGGCCGCTCATGTTGCCGATCATCCGCCAGGTCAGGCCGTGGCCGTACTCGTGCCAGACGATGTCGGCGTCGAGATCGCCGTCGCGATTGGGGGTCGAGAAGGTCCAGAGGTACATCTGCATGCGCGGCCGGCTGCCGTCGGCCGGGGTGGAGAAGTTGGCGTTGTTGGTGCCGCCGCCGTCCTGGGCCTCGGCACGCACCGGGTCGTTGCCCGCGCCGCCCCTGCCGAAGTTGTTGCTCTGGAAGTTGCCGGCGGCCTCGGTGAAGCCGTGCGCGTAGAGCTTGTCGTGGATGACGTTGTTGAGGAAGAACAGGTTGGTCACCGCGACGTACTGGTTGGTCGTGCCGGTGGGGCTACCGGCCGGGTCGTAGGTCCACTCGAAGGTCTGGGTGGAGGAGGTCGGCCGGCCGCCGCTGTCGGCGGAGTTGTTGTTGTCGCGGTCCAGGTAGGCGTCGACGTTGTTGCCGATGGTGGTGTTGCTCGTCACCCAGCCGATGGGCGACTCGGCGTTGCCGGAGCCGGGCCCGGCGACCACCGTCTGACCACCGGCGCCGGGGCTCTCCAGGTAGATCTTGTAGGTGTCGGTGTTGGTGCGCAGCTCCTGGTAGAGCACCGCGCCGTCGCCGCCGACCACCGTGTGCCACAGCTCGTTGGCCTTCTCGGTCCAGGTCTCCACCAGGAAGCCCTCGGCCAACGCGCCGCCGGGCAGCGGCACCGCCACCCGGGTGACCGACGGCGGCTCCCAGAAGAAGCCGGCGCCGTCGTCGAACTCGGTGCGGTTGCCGGCACGGGCGGTGACCCGCGGCTCGTAGCGCAGGCCGGGATAGTGGTGCTCGAGGGCCACGCTGAGGGCCTTGTCGGCGCCGATGGCGGCGCGCTCCGGCGCCCCCTGGGCCGGGGAGAGGTTCTCGACCAGGCTCACCAGCCGGCCGGCGGAATCGACGGAGGCCTTGACATAGGTGCCGTAGACGTCGAGGCCGGCCACGCGCTGGCCGTAGCGCAGGTGGGTGACGCCACCGAGGCCGCCCGGACTGGTGGAGCGTGCCACCAGGCTGACCGCCGCGCCCTGTCCGCGCCGGGCGCGCACGAAATCGGCCACCACCTGTCCGGGGGGCGCGGTGGACGGGCCGGTGAGGGCGCCGTCGGCGGCGCGGTGGATGCGGGCGTCCTGGGCGGCCAGCGGCAGCGCCTCGGGGGGAGCCGCGAGAACGGGAGCCGCGAGCAGCAGGGCGGCGGCGGCGACCAGGGTGGGACGAAGGGCGGAGTCTCTGCGGATCATGCATCCTCCTTGGACCATTGAGGTGCTGCGACAATGCATCGCGGCGAATGGAAGTGAGGACATGAGCACGAACCCTGCCGGCGTCGGCGGAGCGGCGACCGGGACGGAAAAAGCCCCATGACGGCGAGGTTTCCGGGGCTCGCCCGCCGCTTCGTCCTCTACGACATGGTCAAGTCTTGACGCATTTGCGGATCAACCGTTGACCCGAAGGGTCACCCGGTGACCCGCCTCGCGGCCTCAGGCGAGCAGGTCGACGGCGATCAGGCGCAACAGCTCGGCGCGGGCGGGGCCGGTGAGGAAGAAGTGGTCGCCGGGCAGGATGCGCAGGGTCGAGGCTCCGCGGGTCACCTCGCTCCACGGCGCGAGCCGCTCGCGGGGCACCTCGCCGTCCTCGGCGCCGCCGAAGATGGTCAGCGGAGCGGAGAGGGGCTCGCCGGGGTGGTACTCGTAGGTTTCGTTGATCCGGAAGTCGGCGCGCAGCAGCGGCTCCACCAGGTCCATCAGCTCCGGGTGGTCCAGCACCTCCGCCGGGGTGCCGTTGAGCTCGCGCAGCCGCTCGCGGAACCGCGGGTTGGGCAGGTCGTGGATCGGCGGCTCCGGATCGGGCACCTGAGGGGCCGAATGGGCGGAGGCGAACAGGTGCACCGGCTCGCTGCGACCGGCGTCGCGACGGCGACGGGCCAGCTCGAAGGCGGCGATGGCGCCCATGCTGTGGCCGAAGAAGGCGAAGGGCGGCTCGGCCCGGTCGAGCTGCGGCCCGAGCCCCTCGTCGAGGGCCGCCACCAGCTCGTCCATGCTGGTCAGGGGACGCTCGCGGATGCGACTCTCGCGGCCGGGGAGCTGCACCGGCACCACCTCGATCTCCTGCGGCAGGTCGCGAGCCCAGGTGCGGTACACCGAGGCGGAGCCGCCGGCGTAGGGGAAGCAGTACAGGCGCACCAGGGCCGCGGCGCGGGGCTGGCGATAGGCGGTCCAGCGGTCGGCCGGGTCGGGTCGATTCATGGTCTCGGCTCCACGTGGTCTGAGGTGTCTGCCCGGGCGTCGAGCGGGACAGGTTCCTTGGCCGGCGCGCCGGGCAGCTCGCGCACCAGGCGCGGCACCAGGTAGCCGGGAAGGCTCTCGGCGAGCCGCCGCGCGAGGTGCCGGGCCGAAGCCTCGCCCACGGCGAAGTGGGCGGCTCCGGCCACCGGGTCGAGCAGGTGCAGATAGTAGGGCAGGGTGCCGGCGGCGAACAGGCGCCGCGACAGCTCGGCGAGCGTCGCCGCGTCGTCGTTGATGCCCGCGAGCAGCACCGACTGGTTGAGCACGGTGACGCCGGCGGCGCGCAGGCGGCGGAGGGCGGCCGCCACGGCGGCGTCGATCTCCCGGGGGTGGTTGGCATGCACCACCACCACCGGGGCGAGGCGGCCGCCGGTGAGCCAGGCGAGCAGCGGCGTGCCCACCCGCTGCGGCAGCACCACCGGCAGCCGGGTGTGGATCCGGAGCCGCGCCAGGTGGGGCACCGCGGCGAGGCGGGCGGCGAGGGCGGCGAGGCGCTCGTCGCCGAGGGTCAGAGGGTCGCCGCCGGAGAGGATCACCTCGTCGATCTGCCGGTCCGTTGCGAGGTAGTCCAGGGCGGCGTCCCAGCCGGCGCCGGAGAGCCCCTGCTCCCCGTAGGGGAAGTGGCGCCGGAAGCAGTAGCGGCAGTGCACGGCGCAGGCGCCGGTCGCCACCAGCAGCACGCGGTTGCGGTACTTGTGGAGCACCCCGGGAAGGGGCGCGGCGGCCGACTCCGCCAGCGGGTCGGGACCGTACCCCGGCACCTCCTCGTCCTCCGCGGCGGTCGCCAGCACCTGGAGGAGCAGCGGGTCGCGGGGGTCGCGCCGGCGCATGCGAGCGGCGAAGCCGCGCGGCACCCGCACCGGGAACTGGCGCTCGGCGGCCCCGGAGGCGCCGGCCTCGCCGGCCGCCTCGGGCGGCAGCTCGAGCAGTGCCAGCAGCTCGCCCACGGTGCGCACCCCCGCGGCGAGCTCGCGCTGCCAGGCGGGGGCCGGGGCCGCGGGTCTCGAGGTGGCGGAGCGGGCGATTCCGGGGCTGGCGGCTCCAGAGCTGGACGGCGTGGGGCTTCGGGATATCATCCGGCGGAAAGTACCCGGATTCCGGGATCCGATACAAGCGAGGGAACCGACAAGCGATGCCGAGCTACAACACCAACGATCTGCGCACCGGCCTCAAGGTGATGGTCGACGGCGAGCCGTGCAACATCCTCGATGCCGAGTTCGTGAAGCCGGGCAAGGGCCAGGCCTTCGCGCGCATCAAGTACCGCGTGCTGACCACCGGCCGCGTCAACGAGCGCACGCTGAAGTCGGGCGAGGGCTTCGAGGCCGCCGACGTCCACGAGACGGGCATGCAGTACCTCTACTTCGATGGCAGCAAGTGGCACTTCATGCTGCCGGAGACCTACGAGCAGTACGAGGCCGACGAGAAGGCGATGGGCGACGCGGCCCAGTGGATCAAGGAGCAGGACGTCTGCTCCGTGATGCTCTACAACAACGTGCCGCTGGCGGTCACCGCGCCGTCGTTCGTCAACCTGGAGATCGTCGAGACCGATCCCGGGGTGCGCGGCGACACCTCGAGCGGCGGCACCAAGCCGGCGAAGCTCGAGACCGGTGCCGTGGTCAAGGTGCCGCTGTTCGTGCAGAGCGGCGAGGTGATCCGGGTGGACACCCGCACCGGCGAATACGTCTCCCGCGCCAAGGAGTAGGGTGCCGGGTCCCGCCCGCGGGGGCCCC
>DATACC010000306.1:0-3117 GCA_036259255.1 Thermoanaerobaculia bacterium
CCCCCCCCGCCTCGCTCCAGGGCACCGTATGGGGTGGGGGGGCCTTGATTCGAAGCCCCGATCCGACGCCCGGCCGGCGGTCCGGTAAGCTGCTCGGCATGAGCGGGATGGCCGGCAAGCAGCAGATCCGCTTCTGCATGGCTGCGGACGGCGTCCGCATCGCCTACGCCACGGCGGGGCAGGGGCCGCCGCTGGTCAAGACCGCCAACTACCTGACCCACCTCGAGCACGATTGGGAGAGCCCCGTCTGGCGCCACTGGCTGCGGGAGCTCGCCCGCCACCACACCCTGGTGCGCTACGACCAGCGCGGCTGCGGCTTGTCGGACTGGAACGTGGACGACCTCTCGATGGATGGGTGGCTGCGGGATCTCGAGACGGTGGTCGATGCCGCGGGGTTGGAGCGCTTCGCGCTCCTCGGCCTCTCCCAGGGGGCGGCGGTGGCCGTCGCCTACGCAGCGCGGCATCCGGACCGGGTCACCCACCTGGTGCTCTACGGCGGCTATGCCCAGGGGCGCCTGTCCCGGTCGACCGGCGCGGAGGAGGTCCTCGAGGCCGAGACCCTGATCAACGTCATCCGCGTCGGCTGGGGCCGGGACAATCCCGCCTTCCGCCAGATCTTCACCACCTTGCTGATGCCCGAAGCCAGCGAGGAGCAGAAGCGGTGGCTCGATCATCTCGCCCGGATCTCGACGACGCCGGACAACGCCGCCGCCATGGAACGGGCCTTCTACGGCATCGACGTCGTCCGTGAGGCCCGCTCGGTCTCGGCGCGCTCACTCGTCGCCCATGCCCGAGACGATGCGGCGGTTCCGTTCGAGGCGGGTCGCGCCCTGGCGAGCCTCGTCCCCGGGGCCCGCTTCCTCCAACTCGCCAGCAGGAACCACGTGCTCACCGAGGACGAGCCGGCATGGGCGCGCTTCGTGGCGGAGGTCCACGAGTTCCTGGGTTCGGTGAGACCGGAGACGGCGGCGGCGGAGCCGCGGCCGGACTTCCCGGAGCTGACGTCCCGGGAGCGCGAGGTCCTGGAGCTCCTCGCCCGCGGGCTCGACAACGACGCCATCGCCGGGCGCCTGTTCGTGACCTCCAAGACGGTGCGCAACTACGTCTCGACCCTCTATGGGAAGTTGCAGGTCCCCAGCCGGGGCCGCGCCATCGTGCTGGCCCGGGAGGCCGGCCTGGGCCGCGACGCGGCCGTGGACCGCGACGCGGGTTGACCGCGGCCTGCTAGCCCTCGCCGGGCCCGGGCGCCAACGTCGGCTCGGCCGGCCGCCTCGTCCGAACCCTCAGGCGGGGCAGGAATCTCGGCACCTGCTCCTGGTAGACCCGGTAGCGCTCGCCGAAGGCCTGCAGCAGGTCCCGCTCCTCCAGGGCCACCCCCAAAAGGATGTATCCGCTCGTCGCCAGCGCGAACAGCAGGTGCCCGGTACTCATGTCCGGCGTCGCCCAGAAGGCGATGAAGAAGCCGAGCATGATCGGATGCCGCAGGTGGCGATAGAGGTTGGGAGTCTGGAATCCCGGGTTCGCGGGCTCCCGTCCCCGCTGGTGGTCCAGGACCTGGCGCACGCCGAACAGGTGGGCGTGGCTGATCAGGAAGGTGGACACCAGCACCGTCGCCCAGCCGAGGCCGAAGAGCCCCCACAGCAGCCCGCGGACCGCCGCGGATTCCGCCGTCCAGATCGGCTCGGGCAGCGGCCGCCATTGCCAGAAGAGCAGCGCCAGCACCAGGCTGGCGAGGAGCACGTAGGTGCTGCGCTCGATCGGCCGCGGCACCCAGCGCGTCCACCAGCGCTTGAACCCCGGCCGGGCCATCACGCTGTGCTGGACCGCGAAGAGGCCGAGCAGCGCGAGATCGACCAGCAGCGTCGGCCCCAGCGGTTCGGTCGGCCCGGAGTCGATCGCCTTCGGCACCACGAAGCCGCCAACGAAGCCGATGGCGTAGAGGAAGACCACCAGGAAGATCCCGTAGGCGAGGAACCCGTAGGCGGTGGCGAGGATTCGGGTCATGTCGAATCTCCTTTCGCCGCTCACCGTACAGCCCGGCGCTCGCCGACGCAGGAGGCGGATGTCCTCGATTCGCCGCCGCGGCCGCGCCGGTGTCGGGACCGCTGTCCCGGAGCAGGCCGGCGGCCGCGGGACCGCGTGGCCTGCGCACGCGCTAGGGCGAGCTCCGGCGCCGGCGCGCGCCCCGCACCGCCTCGGCGGTCAGCGGATCGTCGGGCCAGGCGTGCTTCGGGTAGCGTCCCTTGAGCTCTCTGCGAACCTGCGGATAGGTGTTGTGCCAGAAGCTGGCGAGGTCGTCGGTGACTTGCTGGGGGCGGAAATTGGGGGCGAGCAGGTGGAGGAGCACGGGCACCCGCCCGGCCGCCACCCGCGGCGTCTCGGCGAGGCCGAACAGCTCCTGCAGGCGCACGGCGAGCACCGGCGGCCGGCCCGCCTCGTAGGCGAGGCGCACCCGGTTGCCGCTCGGCACCTCCAGGCGCTCCGGCGCCTCGCGGTCGAGGACCTGGAGCCGCTCCCAGCCGAGGGTGCCGCGCAGCACGTCGGCGAGCGGCGCGCGGCGCAGCTCGGCGAAGGAGCGCCGGCCGCGGGCCAGGTTCGGCAGCAGCGCGGCGATCTCCTCCGGTCCGAGGCGGGGCAGCTCCAGCTCCGGCATCCACTCGGCGAGACAGGCGAGGCGGGCGAGCAGGCTCGCCACCTCGGGCTCGGCGAGGGGCAGGGCGCGCTCCGGCGCCGCGGCGGCGGCCGCGGCGAGCACCCGCGCCGCCTGCTCTTCGAGGGTGCCGGTCACCGGCAGCTCCGCTTCCTCGAGCACCAGGTCCTCGTAGCGGGTGCGGCGCCGGGCCACCACCCGCTCGCGCTCGGGATCGAAGTCCACCGTCTCCTCGGTGACCAGGTGCTCGGGCGGCAGCCAGGAGCGCTCGACGGCCGAAGCTCGCCGCACCAGCGCCTCCGGGCTGCCGGCGCGCTCGGCCACGTCCACCGCCACGAACAGCTCCTCGTCGCGTACGGCGCTGTCGGCCGCCAGCTCGACGCCGCGGCCGCCGACCATCACGGCGCGCCGGCCGGAGGGGGCACGGCCGCCGCCACCGGCCCCGCCGCCGCCTGTGCCGTCGCGGC
>DATACC010000307.1:0-15358 GCA_036259255.1 Thermoanaerobaculia bacterium
GCCACGGCGCCCACCTCGCCGCCCGGCCGCCGCGCGCCGAGGCGGCGGCCATCGAGCTGGTGGCCCGGCTCGCCGCCGAGGCCGGCGCCCGGGTGCACGTCGTCCACGTCTCCTCCGCCGAGGGCGTGGCGGCGGTGGACCGGGCACGGCGCACCGGGGTGGCGCTCACCGCCGAGACCTGCCCCCACTACCTCACCTGCTGCGCCGACGAGATCGCCGACGGGCAGACGCTGTGGAAGTGCGCGCCTCCGATCCGCGAACGGCCCCACCGCGAGGCGCTCTGGCAGGGCCTGCTCGACGGTATCCTCGACGTCGTGGCGAGCGACCACTCCCCCAGCCCCCCGGCGGGCAAGCACCTCGACCGCGGCGACTTCGCCGCCGCCTGGGGCGGCATCTCGTCGCTCCAGCTCCTCCTGCCCCTGGTGTGGACCGAGGCCCGGCGGCGGGGCATCGGGCTGGCGCAGGTGGGCGAATGGCTGAGCGCCGCTCCGGCCCGCCTTGCCGGGCTCGCCGCGCGCAAGGGCACGATCGCGCCGGGCCGTGACGCCGACCTCGTGGTGTGGGACCCGGAGGCCGAGCGCGAGGTCGACCCGGCGCGGCTCCACCACCGGCATCCGACCACCCCGTACGCCGGACGCCGCCTGGCCGGCGTCGTCCACCACACTTTCCTGCGCGGCACCGAGATCTACGACGGCGCGCGGCCCGGCACGGTGGCCCACGGTAGGCTCCTGCGCCGCGAGGGAGTCACGGGATGAGCCACGATTTCCGCGACTGGCCCGACCTGGCCGGCGAGCGCCTGGGCGGCACCGTCCTGTGGGCCAACGACGAGTTCTTTGCCCCCAGGGAGCGCCTGATCCGGGAGGCGGAGCCGGTGTGGGACCCGGACGCCTACACCGAACGGGGCAAGTGGATGGACGGCTGGGAGACCCGGCGGCGGCGCGAGCCGGGCCACGACACCTGCCTGCTGCGGCTCGGCGCGCCGGGCGTCGTGCACGGCGTGGTGGTGGACACCCGCCACTTCCGGGGCAACCATCCCGAGGAGTGCGCCCTCGACGGCGTTCACCTGCCGGGCCAGCCGACCCCGGCCGAGCTGCTGGCGGAGAGGGTGCCCTGGCGCCCCCTGCTGGAGCGCAGCGCGCTCGCCGGCGACTCCCTCAACCCCTTTCCCGTCGCCGCCGGCGCTCCCGTGACCCACCTGCGCTTCGCGATCCACCCCGACGGCGGCGTCGCCCGGCTGCGGGTCCACGGCGCGGCGCGCCCGGACTGGCAGGAGCTGGCACGCCGCGGCGAGGTGGACCTGGCGGCCGCCGTCCACGGTGGGCGGGTGCTGGCGGCGAGCGACATGTTCTTCGGCCACCGCCACCACCTCGTCCTGCCGGGGCCGCCGCGGGGCATGCACGACGGCTGGGAGACCCGCCGCCGCCGCGGTCCCGGCAACGACTGGGTGGTGGTCGCGCTCGGCCGACCGGGCCGACCGCGGCGCCTCGAGGTGGACACCACCCACTTCAAGGGCAACGCCCCCGGCGCCTGCTCGGTGGAGGGCTGCCCGCCCGGCGGCTGGGCGGGCGATGCGACGCACTGGCGACCGCTCCTCCCCCGCACGCCGCTCCAGCCCGACACCCGCCACGAGCTGTTCGTGGAGGCGGCGGAGCCGGTGTCTCACGTGCGCCTGTCGATCTACCCCGACGGCGGCGTCGCCCGGCTGCGGGTCCACGCCCCGGTGGAGCCGCTGCCGGACGGGACGTTCTGACGGTGGACCTCGCCGCCTTCAACGCCCTGCCGGACGACGAGGCGCGCGCTGCACTGGCCGCCTGCTGCGGCTCCTCCCGCTGGGCGGCGGCGACGGCCGCGCGCCGCCCCTTCGCCGACCTCGCCGCCCTGGAGGCGGCGGCGGACGCCGTCTGGTGGAGCCTCGACCCCGCCGACTGGCGCGAGGCGCTCGCGGCCCATCCGCGCATCGGCGAGCGCCCGGCGGGCGCCGGGCGGGCGGCCCGCTGGTCGAGCGGCGAGCAGGCCCGGGTGGCGGTGGAATCGGACGCGGCGGTGCGCGACGAGCTGGCCCGGGCCAACCGCGAGTACGAGGAGCGCTTCGGCCACCTCTACGTGATCTGCGCCAGCGGCCGGGGCCCGCAGGAGATCCTCGCCGACCTGCGCGCCCGCCTGGGCAACGATCCGGACACCGAGCTGCGCCGGGCCGCGGCCGAGCAGGCGGCGATCACCCGCCTGCGCCTGCGCCGCCTGGTGGGCGAGCCCGCCCCGGCCTCCGGCACCTGAGCGATCCCTCCGGAGGAAGGAGAGGGCCGACATCGCGCGCCTGGCGATCGTCCCCGGGAGGTCAGCTCCCCCGGTACGTCGAGTAGCCGTAGGGCGACAGGAGCAGCGGCACGTGGTGGTGCTGGTCCGGACGGCGCACGGTGAACACCACCGCCGCCTCCGGGTAGAACCCTCCCGTCCCCTGCGCCGCGAGCCAGACACCGACGTCGAAGGTGAGACGGTAATCGCCCGCCGTCAGCGGCGTTCCCTCCGGCAGCAGGGCGGCCACCCGCCCGTCGGCCCCGGTGGTGGCGCGCCGCAGCTCCCGCCAGCCTTCTCCCTCCCGCCGCTCGAGCCGCACCGCCAGGCCGGCCGCCGGCCGGCCCCGGGCGGTGTCGAGCACGTGGGTGCTGAGGCCGCTCATCCGTCGCTCCGTGCCGGCCGCGCCTCGTGGCGGTTCACCAGCCAGCGGGCGGCCATGCCCAGCAGGGTGAAGACGCCGAGCAGCAGCCAGTTCCAGCGGTGGCCGTAGGTGGTCACCGGGTAGTGGTTGGAGATCATCAGGAACACCACCGGAAAGGCGAGGAAGGTGTTGTGCCGCGAGCGCTGGCCGGCCCGTGCCACCCGCGCCTGGACGCCGGCGTCGAGCTCCCGACCGGCGCGCGCCGCCGCCACCGCCTCGCGCATGGCGGGCAGGATGCGGCTCCAGACGTTGGCGGTCATGATGGTGCCCAGCGTCGCCCCCACCTGGAGGAAGGCGGCGCGGCTGGTGAACACCTGGGTCAGGCCCCACGCCAGAGCCACCAGCGCGGCGAACGAGACGGCGGCGGCCAGGCCCTGGCGGCGGGCCAGCGGGCTCGACCACAAGGCATCGTAGGCGGCCGTGCCGCCGAGCAGCACCGCCAGGCTGAGGCCCATCGCGGCGACGGGGGCGACGGCGCCCCCGGGCGGCACCAGGATCTCGCCGAGCCAGTACACCCACACCAGCAGCAGGAACCCGGAGCCCCAGGTCACGGCCGCCTCCCAGCGGAACCAGTGGAGCAGCCGGGGGGGCGCCTGCCAGGGCAGCTTCTCCACCCGGTAGAAGCCGCCGCCGTGGACCATCCACACCTGCCGGCCGTTCTCGTCGCCCTCCACCCGCAGCCGAGTGTCGAGCCAGGTGAACAGCGCCGTCTGGCCGATCCAGAAGATCGCCGCCACCACGTGGACCCAGCGCAGGGCGAGGTTGATCAGCTCTTCGGCGGGGTACGGCATCACGGAGCCCCGGGGGCGCCGGAGCGCCGGGCGGCGAGGATGGCGGGGAACGAGCGGCCGGCCAGCTCGCCGGGGGTGAGACCCGAGAGCCGCCGCGCCTCCTCGGCGTCGAGGGCGCCGCAGGCGGTGGCGCGGAGGAAGAAGTTGAGCAGGCCCTGCCCGGTTGCCGCGTCGTCGAAGACGTCGCCGGAGAGCGTCGCCCGCGCCGCCTGCTCCACGAAGCCGCGCAGCCGCTCGCCAGCCGCCGCCGCGGCCTCCAGGAAGAAACGGTAGACGGTGGCGAAGCGCGACGGGAGCTGGGCCGGGTGGAGGTCCCACCCCTGGTAGAAGCCGCCCACGAGCGAGTGGCGCACGTGGCGGGCGTGGAGGCGCCAGGCGGCGTGCACGGTGTCGCGGGGGCCCACCGGCAGCACGTTGGTCGCACCGTCGGAAAGCCACACGCCGGTCTCCGCCAGGGCCACCTGCATCACGTGCTTGGCGAAGTCGCACACCGGGTGGTCCATGCGCTGCTCGGCGGCGGTGATGCCGAGCGAGGCGGTGTAGTCGTAGGTGCCGAGATGGGCGCCCCGGCAGCGTCCGCCGGCCGCCGCCACCAGGGCGGGCAGAGCGACGCTCCCGTCGGCGGTGAAGACCGAGCTCGGGGTCTCGACCATCAGCTCGAGGGGGAGCACCGGGCCCGCCGAACTCCGGCCCGCCAAACCCATCCGCTCCTCCAGCCCCTCGAGCGCGTCGACGAGGATCTCCACCTCGGAGGGTTGGTTCACCTTCGGCAGGGTGACGACGAAGCCGGCCGGCAGCTCGCCGCCGGTCTCCTCCACCAGCGTGGTCACGAACAGCTCCAGCGTGCGCAGCGACCGCGGACCCAGCTCGGCGGTGAGGGGCTTGATGCGTAGCCCCACGAAGGGCGGCAGCGTGCCCTCGGCGTGGCCGCGGGCCACCTCGCGGGCGGCGGAACGGGCGTGGCCGTCCTCCTCCTCGTCGGGGCGCGGGCCGTAGCCGTCCTCGAAATCGATGCGGAAGTCCTCCACCGGCTCGACCCGCAGCTTCTCCACCACCCGGGCGTACACCCGCTCGGCCAGCTCCGCCTCGCCGGCGGCTTCGGGCGGCCGACCCGGGGTGCTCGCAGGGGCGGCGGCCGGCGCCGCCGCCGGGGCTGCCGCCAGGGCGGCGGCCAGGCTGGCGCCGTCCGGAGCGTGCTCGGCCAGCACCGCCTGCGCCCGCTCCCCCAGCCGGCGTGCGGTGTCGGCGCGGAACAGGTGGGCGCCGCCGTACACGGTGTGGACCGGCTGGCGAGCGCCGGCGAGGCGGGCGTGGAGATCGGCGGCGGGCTGCCGGCTCATTCGGGGCTCCCCAGGTCGAGAATCAGGCGCCGCACCACCCGCTCCAGGGTGGCGGCGCGGTAGACGGCCGTGGAGCGGACGTCGTCGATCGGGGTCACCTCGCCGCGGGCGGCGCGGCCGACCTCCTCGGCGAGCCGGGTGCGCGCGGTCTCCGGCGACCAGGGCTTCCCCACCGCCGCCGCCTCGGCCGCCCTCAGCCGCACCGGCGTGGCGGCGACACTCCCCGCCGCCAGCCGCAGGCTCTCCACCACGCCGCCCTCCCTCCCTTCCCCGCCGACGCGCCCGACCGCCGCCACCACTACCTTGCTGATCGCCTGGGCCTCGCGGGTACCCACCTTGCGGAAGAGCTGACGGCTGCCGGGCGACGGGTCCGGCAGGCGGATGCGGGCCACCAGCTCGCCGGGTACCAGCGCCGTCTTGCGATAGCCGACGTGGAAGGCGGCGCAGGGAATCTCCCGCTCCCCCGCCGGCCCGGCGGCCACCACCACCGCCTCGAGGGCCAGCAGCACCGGCAGCGAATCGCCGGCGGGGCTGGCGTTGACGAGGTTGCCGCCGAGGGTGGCGCGGCTCTGGATCTGCCAGCCGCCGACCACGGCGGCGGCCGCCGCCAGGGCCGGGAAGCGGCGGCATACCGCGGGGTGGCTGCGCAGGACGGCGAACGGGGTGGCGGCGCCGATCTCCAATCCCCCCGCGACCTCCCGCACGCCGGTGAGCTCCGGGATGCGGGTGAGGTCGAGCACCCCGGCGACGGCGGAGCGCTCGAGGCGGTCGGAGACCATCAGGTCGGTGCCGCCGGCCACCGGCACGAGGTTCGGATCGTCCCCCAGCCGCCGGCAGGCGTCGGCGAGGGTGCGGGGCGCGTCCGCCGCCGTCCCGCCAGGCGCGGCGGTCACTCCGCCTCCCCCACCGCCGGTGCGCCTGGCCGCGCCGGGGACACCGTCGGCTGCTCCGCGTCGTCGGTCAGCGCGCGGAAGATCCCCTCGTAGCCGGTGCAGCGGCAGAGATTGCCGGCCAGGGCGTCGGCCAGGGCCTGGCGCGTGGGCGCCGGGTCGCGCTCGAAGAGGGCAAAGGCGGTGACCACGATGCCGGGGGTGCAGGCGCCGCACTGGACGCCGCCGGCCGCCACCAGTCGCTCGACGATCCGCCGCCCGGCGGGAAGCGCCGCCACCCCCTCCACCGTGCGCACGTCGCGGCCCGCGCACTGGGCCAGCGGCACCAGGCAGGAGAGGGCGGGCTCGCCGTCGAGGAGCACCGTGCAGGCGCCGCACTCCCCCTCGCCGCAGCCCTCCTTGGTGCCGGTCAGGGCGAGCTGCTCGCGCAGGACGTCGAGCAGGCGTTCGAGGGGGGCCCCCTCGGCCTCCCGCTCCTCCCCGTTGACGACGAACCGGACGTTCACGCCACCTCCTCGCGCCGCCGGTCGCCCTCGGCCCAGGCGAACAGCCGCTCCGGCGTGGCCGGGATGGCCGTCACCGCGATGCCGGTGGCGTTCTCGACCGCCTGGCACACGGCGGGGGCGCCGCCGTCCATCGGCAGCTCGCCGATGCCCTTGGCCCCGAACGGCCCGCCCTCGTAGGGCTGCTCCAACAGCTCGACGGAGACGCGGGGGGCGTCGCGCGCGGTGGGGATGATGTAGGTGGCCAGCCGGTCGTTGAGGTAACGGCCGCCGTCGAGCTTGACCTCCTCGGTGAGCGCCCACCCCACGGCCTGCAGCGTGCCGCCCTCGATCTGTCCGGCGCAGAGCGTGGGGTGGAGCGCCCGGCCCACCTCGCAGACGGCGGTCACCGCGGTGGGGCGCACCGCCCAGGTGTCCGGGTCCACCTCCACCTCGACCACGTCGCAACCCCAGGCGTACACCGGGTAGGCGGAGCCCTGGTGGGTGGCGTCGTCGAACTCCTGCCAGTCCGGCGGGCGGTGCCGGACCTCGAGCGCCCCTTCGCCGCCGGCGGCCAGGAACTCGCGGGCAGCTTGCCGGAAGGGCACCGCGTCGCCGCCGGGGTGCCGCAGCGTGCCGTCCGCGAGCTGCCAGCCGGCGCCGTGCTCGCCCTGCCACCAGTCGACCACCCGGCGGCTGAGCCCGGCCACGGCGCGGGCGATGGTGCCGCCGACGATCATGGTGGTGCGCGAGGCGACGGTGGGACCGGAATCGGGCACCCGGGCGGTGTCGGGCGGCGCGAAGGTCACGTCGTCGTCGGCCAGCGAGCCCGCCGCGGCGGCGATCTGCGGGAAGACGGCGACGCACCCCTGCCCCATGTCGGTCGTCGCCGTCAGCACCTCCACCCGGCCGTCCGCCAGCAGCCGCGCACCGACCGGCGACTGCATGCGCCGCTCGCCGCTGCCGGTGAAGCCGGCGCCGTGGAAGTAGAGGGAGAGGCCGATGCCGCGTCGGGGCGCGCCGTCGGCCGAATCGTCGGCCCGCCCCTCCCGCTCCCGCTCGAGGGCCCGCCAGCGCTCCTGGAAGCCGGTGCGCGCCGCCGCCCGCTCGAGGCACGCCTCGGCTGCGGTGCTCTCGCCGAGCACTTGGCCGGTGGGCAAGCGGTCGCCCGGACGCACCACGTTGCGGCGCCGCACCTCCAGGGGATCGAGCCCCAGGCGGCGGGCCACGGCATCCATCTGGCGCTCCATGGCGAACTGGGTCTGGGGGGCGCCGAAGCCGCGGAAGGCGCTGTTGGGGGCGGTGTGGGTGGCGAGGACGCGCCCGTGGATGCGGACGTTCGGGCAGCGGTAGGGCCCGAAGGCGTGGAGCACCGCCCGCGACAGCACCACCGGCGAGAGCGTGCGGTAGGCGCCGCCGTCGAAGGTGACGTCGATGTCGAGGGCCAGCAGGGTGCCGTCGGCGGCCACGGCGGTGCGGTGGCGGACGACGGCAGGGTGGCGCTTGGTGGTGCCGACGATGTCCTCGTGGCGGTCGTAGGCCAGGCGCACCGGCCGGCCGGCGGCGCGGGCCAGCAGCGCGGCGTGCACGCCGATGACGCTGGGGAAATCCTCCTTGCCGCCGAAGCCGCCGCCGACCACCGACGCCTGCACCCGCACCCGCTCGGGGGCCGCGCCGAGGGCATGGACCAGCGCCTTGTGCACGTAGTAGGGGCACTGCATCGAACCGTGCACCACCACCGTGCCGTCGTCCTCGACCCAGGCGGTGGCCGCGTTGCACTCGATGTAGATGTGCTCCTGGTGGCCGGTGGACCAGGTGCCTTCCACCACCGCCGTCGCCGCCGCCAGGGCGGCCTCGACGTCGCCGCAGGCGAGGCTGCACTCGGCGAGGAGCGGGCGGGCGGTGGCCGGGGGGGTGGCGTGGGCCGTGGTCTGGGTGGTGGGCTGGGCGGTGGCCTGGGCGGCGGCCTCCTCCAGGGTGAGCACCGCCGGCAGGGGCGTGTACTCCGCCTCGACGGCGGCGGCGGCCTGGAGCGCCCCGAGCCGGCTCGGCGCCGCCACCAGGGCCACCGGCTCGCCCACGTGGCGCACCGTTCCGGCGGCGAGGATCGGCCACTCGTCGTCGATGAGCAGGATGCCGTTGGGGCCCGGCAGGTCGGCCGCGGTGAGGCACACGGCCCCCTCGGGCGCCCGCTCGGCGGCGAAACGCACGCCATCGAGGCGGGCGTGGGCGTGAGGGCTGCGCACGGTGGCGCCGAACCACATCCCTGGCCGCACCAGGTCGTCCGCGTAGACGGCGGCCCCCGACGCCTTGGCGAAGCCGTCGGGCCGCGGGGGGCTGGTTCCGATCCCGGTCATGGGGTGGGACGATCTTGGCAGTCCGCGGCCGGTCAGGCAACTGTGGACCGTCTCGTTGTGTACCGACCTGCTGTGTACCGAGTTGCCGGGGCGGCGTATTAGCCGGGGAAAGGAGATTCACCCCATGCGTCTTGCCACCACCCTGCTGATCCTCGCCCTCTCGTTCCCCGTCGTTCTCCTCGCCCAGGAAGGCGAGGCGGCGGTCGAGAGTCCCGTCGTCGTCCCCGTCTCGGACTCGGGCCCGGAGTCGGACGCAGCACCGGGCGCCGCCGAGCAATCGCCGGCCACGTCCGGCGCGGTCGCCGAGCCGGCGGGCGGGAACCACGAGGTGCGCACCAATCTCCACGCCCTGCTGCGCGACCATCCGCCGGAGCTGCGGCAGCTCCTTACCCTCGAGCCGGCGTTGCTCTCGAACGCCGAGTTCCTGACGCGCTACCCGGAGCTCGCCGCCTTCCTGGCGGGCCACCCGGAGATTCGCCGCAACCCCCACTTCTACCTGCCGCCGTACGAAACTGCCCGGCGCAGCCCGTTGCTGGCCGACATCGCGGAGATGATGACCGTCTTCGCCTCGTTCCTGCTCGTGGCGCTGGCCCTCGGCTGGCTGGTGCGCACGCTGATCGAGCAGAAGCGGTGGAACCGGCTGTCGCGGACGCAGACGGAGGTGCACAACAAGATCCTCGACCGTTTCGGCACCAGCGACGAGCTGCTCGCCTACGTGAAGAGCCCCGCCGGCTCGCGCTTCCTGGAATCGGCCCCGATTCCGCTCCACGCCGACCGGCCCGCGGCCCAGAGCCCGCCGCTGCCGCGCACGCTGTGGTCGGTGCAGATCGGCGTGGTGGTGGCCGCCGGCGCCCTCGGCATGCTGCTGGTGAGCCTGCGGTCGGACGCGGAGACGGCGCAGGCGCTGTTCGCCCTCGGCGCCATCGGTCTCTGCCTGGGCGCGGGCTTCATCGCCTCGGCCGTCGTCTCGATGATCCTGTCGCGCCGCCTCGGCCTGTGGGCGCCGCCGGCGGGTTCGGGCGGGGCGGGCGGGCCTGGTGCCGCGGAGCGGCTCGACGACACCGGTCTCGTGGGATGATCGACACCATGAACCTGCCGCTGGCGATGGTCGGCCGCGCGATGGCCGCGAGCCGCGAGGGCGACCGTGCCCTCGCCGCGATGGACGAGGACGAGTTCCGGGCCTTCTACGAGCGCACGGCCCGGCCGCTGTGGGCCTACCTCTCGCGGCTGACGCGGGACCCGCACCAGGCGGACGACCTGCTGCAGGAGGCCTACTACCGGTTCTGCCGGGCGGGAGCGCGGCACGACAGCGAGGCGCACCGCCGCAACTCGCTGTTCCAGATCGCCACCAACCTGGCCCGCGACTCGGCCCGCCGCGCCGGCCGCCACCGGGACGTGCCGCTGGACGAGGAGGACGCCCGGGGCGCGGAGCACGGCGGCCACCTGCCGCAGAGCACCTCCCCGGCGCCGGAGCGCCAGGCGGTGATCCGCACCGACCTCGCCCGGGCGATGCAGCACCTCGAGCCCCGCCAGCGCGAGCTGCTCTGGCTCGCCTACGCCCAGGGCGCCTCCCACGACGAGATCGCCGGCATCCTGGGCCTGCGCTCCGCCAGCGTCCGCACCCTCCTCCACCGGGCGCGCCGCAAACTGGCGGGGATCCTCACCGCGGGCGCGGCGGACGACCCACAGGAGGCGCGGCGATGACGACCGACCTCTGCCCCCGCGAGGACGACCTCCTCGACGCCCTCGCCCGCGGCTTCGTCGCCCCCGAGCTCGCGGCCCACGCCGCCTCCTGCCCCGCCTGCGCCGAGCTGCACCTGGTGGCCGGCGGCCTGCTCGACGAGCGCGCCGCGGCGATGGCCGAGGCCCCGGTGCCGAGCGCCGGAACGATGTGGTGGCGCCTGAAGATCCGCCAGCGCCAGGAGGCGGAGGCGCGTGCCCGGCGGTCTCTGCTGGTGGGCCAGGCGGCGACCCTGGGGGTGGCGTTGATGTTGGTGGTGGGGCTGTTCGGTGGCGAGGTCGCCGAGGCCCTGCGGGGGCTGGCGGGGACGGTGCGGATGAGCACGCCGCTGCTGGTGGCGGTCGGGGTGTGGGTGCTGCTGGTGCCGTTGGCGGGGTGGGTGGCGTTGCGGCAGAAGTGAGGGGGGAGGCCTACATCGCCAGAAGGCTGGCGCAGGGAGAGTCCGAATAGACGCGAAGCTGAGTTTCCGCGGCGTGCCGCTGCTTGGCGTCTCGACGAGCAGCTACTATCGCTGGCGCCGGCATAAACCGAGTTAGTGCCTCCGGGAAGATCGCCACCTCAAGCAGCAGATCCTCGAAGAGCACGCGCGAGCAGGGTCCTATACCGGACCCCGCGCAATCAGCAGTCGCTGCGCCGTCGGGGCGTCCAGACGAACCGCAAGCGCGTGGCTCGGCTGCGCCGGGAGTTGGGCCTCCGGCCCGGGCGGCGCGCCGAATACATAGGGGGCTTCTACAACCCGGCGGCAGCACTCCAGCCTCGGCTACCGCAGCCCGGCCGAGTTTCGAGCGGCGGTGTGGGCGTCGATGCAGCCGACGGTGCGTTGCGCCCATGCTTCGCCCCCTCTTGCCTGAACTCCCAACTGTCTCCGTAGTTTCTCACGCAAATATGGCAATTTGACCATCGCCAGCCGGTGCGCGGAGAGTACCTCCCAACGACAGAGCAGCACCGGTCGTCCGGTCCGAGGAGAGGGTGTCCGATCTTGAGGCGCGGCGGCAGCATGAGGATAGGAATGGAAGCGGCGCCGCTTCAGCAATGCCGCAGAGAGGACGCTACTGACTCGATGCGAGGATATTAAGGTCTAACCCAATCAATCACCGCAGCCATGTTGGAGAACCAAGAAATGACAAATACAAAAAAGATTTTGCCGTTCCTCGCCCTGTCGTTGAGCATCACGATCGCAAGCGCCCAAGAGTGCCCGCCGACGGAACCACACTGGACGCAAATCGTCAACCTCGACAGTGAAGACTGTTCTGGCGAGATCTGCTTGGCGTACGCGAATGCGGTGCGGGAAGCCTCCGAGGCTGTTGGCGTCACCGAAGGGTTTACTCTTGCAAGCGTCTCTCCTCGCGAAACCGATACGATAACCCAGAGGCTTGCCGAGCGCGGTTACTGCGCTGACGCAATTGATCTCAGTTCAGCACTGCAGTCGCTCTCCGAAATGGAGAGAGAGCTGATCGCAAGGGAGGAGATTTCAGCTCTCTCAATCCAAGAAGTTGCAGGTCGGCGTGCAAACTTAACCCGCGACATAGAGATCAAACTCGAGTCGGATGGAGGTAGAGTTCTGTGGCCCATTCACGTCGAGACGGTCGACTCAGAAAACAAGGAAGAAGGTAATTATTGGGTTCGATACGTGCCCGCGTTCTGGCAAGGGGTTGAGGAAAAGGTCCGCGAATTTCCTCGTCGGAGTTCTCCGACAACTCATAGAGTTGTCCGTGGATCTTACCTTTTTTGGACCGCTCAGGACGACCGTCAAGGTGAACCAAAGTTGCGAGAAGTGCGCGGCGAAGATACCTTTGTTCTACCAATTCCCGAGCACGTGCGATGACAGCAAAAATCATCCAGTTACTCACATCCCTAGGCGGAGCTGCATTGATGGCCGCAATAGGGCCTCCAGATGATCCCGCTGTAGTATTTGCGATTGCCGTAGCCACTGCTGCAATCTCTTGGATCCTCGCTGACCGCGCCGCGATATACGCTATGAGGAGGAAGGTGCGTCTGTTGGTGACAGCCGTGATCGCATTTACCGGAGTTTGCCTCCTCATGCCAAGCTACCTTGCCCTACGAGGTTGGTCAACCGCTCCCTATGGTCCTGAGCTTCTCTGGCGTGGGGGTACTCTTACCGCCCAAGGCGAGGAGTACATGCTTCGGCACCCGCATGCCACGGAGGAGGATCTGGTCGACGCGGCCACTGGTAAGATCGACGATATTTGGACGGTCGAGAGCATTGAGTCTCGCAAGCTCATTCTCAGGGCAGCCTTCCCTCTTGCAGTGCTGACATTGATCTTTCCGCTTGTCCTACTAGAAATACTCGCCTCTAAGAAACGCAAATCGGTACTGACCCAGGCACATGGGTAACAGATACGAGGAGGTGCGCGGACCGAAGAACACTGCCAAGGAGTTCGTAGAGCGTTGAGTACGGCTCCTGTTCGATCCACGGCCCGAACATAACGTCGGGACCGTGAATCGGTCGCCAAGATTCCTTTCCGAACCACTTCTCATGCACGTGCCCTGGGTACACCATATCGAACTGGTGTGGCGGGAAGTCGGGATCCTGGGTTGTCAAGGAGGGAAAGCTGCCGAGCGACTTGACCGGGCCGCCTGCAAGCCAGTTGGTGGAACCGTGGAGCTTGCAAAGAGCAATGTTGGTCTTCCCGGACACCGGCTTCAGCTGGGTTAGACGGCCAGAGACCCATGTGCCCCCCAGGAGTTCAAAGCCATCTGAGAGTTGGTACTCCGCCATCCTCTCGATCGCGAGTTTCTCAAACGTCCAGTCGTAGTTGAGTGTGAAGACAGGCACCACTGGCTGATGGACGGACGTAGCGTCGAGAATGGGCTGCCACAGCGCATGGACCGCCCCGCCAGAACAGTCACCACATTTAGAGTGAAGCACCTCAAATACACGATGGAGAAAGCGCGTTAGGGTGCCATCGGCTTCCTGGAGGATCAAGGCGTTTGCCGTCATGGGACGAATTCCGATCC
The DNA here is from genome assembly GCA_036259255.1 of Thermoanaerobaculia bacterium. Classification (GTDB taxonomy): domain Bacteria; phylum Acidobacteriota; class Thermoanaerobaculia; order Multivoradales; family JBCCEF01; genus DATACC01. The sequence goes on from DATACC010000307.1 coordinate 13,297, forward strand.
GGAACTGGGCGCCCGGACTATAGCGTTCCTATCCTGAATGGCGAAGCGGCGAGCCCGATGCCGCCGGGCGGCGCAGCTCCGGACCGGAAGGGAGTGCTTGACGTGAGTTCCGATCTCCCGGTGTCGCCGCTGGCCTCTAGATTAAGAACCTGGCCAAATCCGCCACAGCTCACGCTGGCGGCCGCGGCCAGTTGAATTCGGCTGGGCTGAGACAGCGGAAGGCCGAGCGACTCAGTCGAGGTGTACTTGGTGGCAGCCTCCTCGCGAACGGACTTCGGCGATGGGGGTCAGCCGGCTTACCTGTCTTCGTCCGCTCCGTTGACCGGCAGGCGGGGCTGAAAGCGTGGTTCATACCACTAGCTTTCCGATCTGCCGGCCGAGTACCGTCAGCTTCCAACCGAGGATCCCGATCAGACAACCACAGATGAGCGCGACTGGGAGGGACCACAAGGTCAGACGCCAAATCGGCAGTGCGCCACCAATGGCTGGCAACACAACAAGCGTGACCACGGACGCAAACCGACCCGCAGAAGTGTCGGCCGCTCCTATCCAGGATGAGAACGACGACAGAGGCTCCGTTCCCGGCGCGCTGAACCGGCGCAATACCACCTCCCTAAGGTGCAAGATGAGGATTAACATATGGCTGAGGAAACAGACAAGAGAAAGCGGCGCGAAATAGGCGATGTCTTGAGCGTCGATCTCCAAGATTCCAAGATTTGCTTTTCGATCTTTGAGCTCCTCAGTTCTCAGACTATCTCCAAATTTTAAGGCCTCGCTTAGCGTATATTTACGAAGCTTAACCCAGTACTTGTGCCGCAGGACTGGGAAGTTGTCGAGCACTTGATCTACTTCAAGAGGAACCGACTCCTGAACCAGCGAGCATCGACCCTTAATGACTCCTGCCTCTCGGGTCTCCCGCAAGGCGAGCCGCCCGCCATAGCCTGGGCGCCAACGGGCCGCATATGCTTCTACTGTGAAACCACAGTCCTGCTCGCCAAGAGACTTCCTGAGCGGCTCGACACCGATGAGGTAAAACGCTGTGGTACCGGCACCTTTTTGCTCGTCCAGCCACGTCAAAGAATCCTGGTCAACAGAAACAACGCCATCGAGTCGCAAGACATCGACCAGCCAGCCGTTCAGATTGTTAGCGTACGCTTCGAGAGCCAGCCCCCTCACCTCCAGGGCCTGCCAATTCACCAGTTCAAAAGACGACGCCGCAGCCACTCGGCGCAACCCACGAAACGGCTCCCAGGAAAGGACCCTCCTAGATTCCGGACGCCAACCTCGGCAGGGGACATCGTGATGGCGACGGGGACCTTTGTGTTGAGAACCGTGATGAGATTTTTCGCGTACCGGTTTGCCCAATTTTGGATAAGTGGGAGCATGGATCGGGAATCTGGAGGATTCAGCTCACTGAGGACCGATAGCCGCGCTCGCAATTCTTTGAGTTCGCGGTTCAACTCGGGCGCCGAGTTCCACGTCGCCACGGAGAGGTAGACAAAAACCACGGATGCGATAACAAGCAGAGAGTGGGCTCGACGGACATGGTCAAAATCGTCCCGAGTAACCGAGATTTGATCGGATCTGCTGGCAATTTTTCCTTTTCCCATACAGCTTGACCTCCCGAACACATCGAAAGCACCGGAAGCTTCCAAGCCGCCATTGAAGACCTTGAAGACACGGCGGCTTCGCTTTCGTGGAGCTGCGCCATTGTTGAGTCTAGCTCAGCACCGGCCGACGAGCGGCAACCTTGAATCCGCCTCCACCGTACGGCGGTTGATCACTCCCCCTCCGCCCGGTCCCTCCGCACCGTCACCTTCCGCCCCTTGATCGTGCTGTCGCGCAGGGCCTGGATCACTTTGCCGGCCAGGGCCTCCTCCACCTCGACGATCGAGAAGCGGTCGGCGATGTCGATGGCGCCGACTTGGCGGCCGGTGAGGCCGGCCTCGCCGGTGATCGCGCCCACCAGGTCCTGCGGGCGCACGCCCGCCTCGCGGCCCGCGCCGATGAACAGGCGGGCGATGCCGGGGGCCGCGCCGCCGCCGCGGGGGCCCCGGGCGCC
>DATACC010000308.1:0-22936 GCA_036259255.1 Thermoanaerobaculia bacterium
GCCATCTCCGGTTCGGCTCCGGCGGGAGCTCCCGTTCCGGCCGATCTCCGGAGGCGGCGGCCGCGGGGGCGGCGGGACGGTCGTCGTGCCACCGGGCCCCCTCCGCCGGGGCCGCTCCGGTGGAGGCGACCGGCCCCGGGGTCGGAGGCGGCGTCGCAGGCGGGGCGGGAACCGGGGCGGGCGTCCTGGCGGCGACCGGGGCCGGCGCCTGGGCCGGTGCCTGGCGGACCCCGGAGTAGTCGAAATCGTCGAGGCGCACGCGCTCGAGCTTCTTGCCGATGGACTTCTCGATCAGGTGCAGCGAGGCCAGCTCCCGGGCGGCGACGAAGGTCCAGGCGTCGCCGGTGGCACCGGCGCGGGCGGTGCGCCCGACGCGGTGGATGTAGTCCTCCGGCTGGTCGGGCACGTCGAGGTTGACGACGTGGGAGAGGTCCTCGACATCGATGCCGCGGGCGGCGACGTCGGTCGCCACCAGCACCCGGTGCTTGCCCTCCTTGAAGGCGTTCATCGCCCGGCTGCGGTGCTGCTGGGTGCGGTCGCCGTGGATCACGGCGACGCCGATGCCGGCGCGGCGCAGGTACTCCCCTACCGTGTCGGCGCGGTCCTTGGTGCGGGTGAACACCAGGGCGCTCTCGACCTCCTTGCGCTCGAGCAGGTGGCGCAGCAGCGCCGGCTTGAGCTCGTGGCGCACCGGGAACACCGACTGGCGTACGCCTTCGGCGGGCATGCTGCGGCGCTCGAGGTTGATGGTCACGGGGTCGGTCAGCATGTCGCCGGCGAGCTTGACGATGGGCTGCGGCAGGGTGGCCGAGAAGAACAGGGTCTGGCGCTCGCTGGGCACCTGGGCGAGGATGCGCCGCACGTCGGGGATGAAGCCCATGTCGAGCATGCGGTCGGCCTCGTCGAGCACCAGCACCTCGACGCCGTCGAGCCGCGCGTAGGGTCGGCGCAGCAGGTCGAGCAGGCGGCCGGGAGTGGCGACCAGGATGTCGACCCCCTCGCGCAGCGCCTTCTCCTGCGGCTCGTAGGCGACGCCGCCGTGGATGGTGGCAACGGTGACGCCGGTGTGCACCGCCAGCTCGCGCAGGTGCTCCTCGATTTGCAGCGCCAGCTCGCGGGTCGGCGAGAGGATCAGCGCCCGGGTGGTGCCGCGGGGCCGGTCGAGCAGGCGCTGGAGGATCGGCAGGCCGAAGGCGGCGGTCTTGCCGCTGCCGGTCATGGCGCAGGCGAGCACGTCGCGGCCCTCGAGGCCCCAGGGGATGGCGTCCTGTTGGATGTCGGTGGGTTGCTCGAAGCCCAGGTCGCGCACTCCGGCGAGCAGGGCGGGGTCGATGGCGAAGGAATCAAAGCTCATGGAAGTCCTTGCAAGGCACGGTGGAACTCGGGGCCGGCGGGGCCGGCCGTCGTGCGGGCGCGAGAAAGCAGGCCCGGGCGAGGGAGCGCGGCCCCGGGGCATGCCCGGTCGCGCGTCCACCGAAGGATTGCACAATCAGGCGCTTACGGCAAACTCGCGCCTGCCGTTATAGTGCGCCCACCGAACCCGCGGGCCGCCCCGGCCCCGCCCCCTCGAACTCGATCGCACCCCGCGGAGACCGCCTGCCATGCTCCGGACCGCCTCGCTGCCCCGCCCCGTCACGCCGCCTCGCAAGGCCGCGCCGTCACCCCGCGCCGTCCACCCCCGCGACACCGCCCGGTGGCGCCGTCCGATGCTGCCGCTCTTCCTGCTGTTGACCGCCTGCTCGGCGACGCCCGCGCCGTCCCCGGCTTCCCCCGCGTCGGCGGCCGCGACGCCGGGCGCCGAGCGCTCCCTGGCCGCCGATCTGGCCGCCATCGAGGAGCTGCACCGCCGCGACGAGGCGGCCGCGCGGGCGATGGACGTCCCGGCCCTCGCCCGCCTGTGGACCGACGACATCGTCGCCCTGCCGCCGGGCCGGCCGCCGGTGGTGGGCCGCGACGAGAACATCTCCTTCGCCTACGGCCAGACGGCGGGGATGCGGGGGGTCGAGATCCTCGAGTACGACCTCGACTTCGAGGAGGTCCGGGTGGTGGGCGACCACGCCTTCGAATGGGGCCGCCTGCACGCCCGCGTCCAACCCCCAGGCGGCGCCGAGCCGGTGACCCGCGAGCTCAACGTGATGCGCGTCCTGCGCCGCGGCGAGGACGGCACCTGGCGCGTCGCCCGCACGCTCTGGAACTCCCGCACGGCGGACGACGAGCCGTAGCGCCCCGGCCGGGACCGGGTGGGGGCCGGCTCGCCCGCGGCTCAGCCCGGGCGGTCGAGCCCGGTGTCGTGGTAGGAGACGGGGTCCTCGACGGGTTCGAGGTGAGTGAAGACGGAAACCGCGGGCAGCAACCGGCGGATCTCCTCCTCCATCGTTTCCAGCAGGTCGTGGCCGCGCTGCACCGACCAGGCGCCGGGGACCTGGACGTGGAAGGAGACGAAGGAGCGGGCGCCCGCGCGGCGGGTGCGCAGGGCGTGGAAGCGCACCTCGCCGTGCTCCTCGTCGGCGTGGCGCGCCAGTACCTGGGCCACCCGTGCCACCTCGTCCGGCGGCAGGGCGCGATCCATCAGCCCGGAGATCGAGGAGCGCAGCAGGCGCAGCCCGGTCCAGGCGATCTGCAGCGCCACCGCCAGGCCGATCAACGGATCGAGGGCCTGCCACCCGGTCAGCGCCACGGCCCCCAGCGCCACCAACACGCCGGCAGAGGTCCAGACGTCGGTGAGCAGGTGTTGCCCGTTGGCGCGCAGGGTGATCGAGCGCAGGCGGCGCCCCGCCCGGCGCAGCACCAGCCCCACCGCCAGGTTGACGAGCGCCGCCGTCAGTAGCAGCACCAGCCCCAGGCCGATCTGCGCCACCGGCTGGGGTGCCAGCAGGCGGCGTACGCCGGATACCAGGATGCTGGCCGCCGCCAGCAGGATCAGCGTGCCTTCCGCGCCGCTGGAGAAGTACTCCGCCTTCTCGTGGCCGTAGTGATGCTCCTCGTCGGGCGGCCGGACCGCCACCCGCAGCACCAGGAGCGCCAGCACGCCGGCGGCGAGGTTGACCAGGGACTCGAGGGCATCGGCGAGCAGGCCCACCGAGCCGGTGACCAGCGCCGCCACCCCCTTGATGGCCATGGTGGCGAGGGCCGCGGCGATGGAGAGCCAGGCGTAGCGGGTGGCCACCGCCCGCTCGCGGACGGGCTGCGCAGCGGGGGGAGCCGTGGAGGGTTCGGGAGAGGCCGGGCCCATCCGGGGATTCTAGAGGGGGCCGGCAGGCGGGATGGATGCGGCGGGTGCGGCGTGACCCCGGGCGCCCCGCGGCGGGGGCGGCCGGAGCCACACCGGTCCTGCGCGGCAGGCTTAACCGTTCGGGTCGAGCAACGACCCGCACTCCGGATCGCTGTACACCACCAGCGAGGACTCCTCCGGGTCGCCCGTGGGCACACGGCCGTCGGGGTCGACCCCCAGGCCGTAGCCGCCGTCGGTGGGCGGCGGCTCGGTGGGCTCCTCGGTGGTGCTCGAGCCGGCGAGGACGCCGACGAGCTGGCTCCACAGATCGGAGAGCTGGCTCCACATTCCGTCGAGGACGCTCACGTCGCCGGGATCGGCGGGGGCGGCAGCGGCCGGCGCGGGGACGGCGACGACGAGAGCAACGAGCACGAGGGCGAGACAGATGCGACGAAGCGTCATCAACAACATGGGGAGCAACCTCTCTTCCGGCGGCCTCGCGCGGTCGACTCCTGCAGCCGCCGCCGTCCGCCTACTGAGGAAGGTGAGCGGGCGGGCCAAGATGTAGACATCGTGCCGCGAAATCTCGTTCGCGCAAGGGCGCGGCGAACGCGGATTGCGGCCCCGCCGAGGGCTATGATACAAGGCGCCGGAGGGCGCTTCGCCCTCCCTCCCAACTTTCGAACCGACGAGGCATCGATGACCATCGTAGACCTGCAGACCCGAACCGCCCCCACGCCGTCGTCCGCCGACTCCATCGCCCTCGAGGAGCGCTACGGGGCGCACAACTACCATCCGCTGGACGTGGTGATCGCCCGCGCCGAGGGCGTGTGGGTGTGGGACGTCGAGGGCCGCAAGTACATGGACTTCCTGGCGTCCTACTCGGCGGTCAACCAGGGCCACTGCCATCCGGAGATCGTGCGCGCCCTGGTGGAGCAGGCGGGCAAGGTGGCGCTGACCTCGCGCGCCTTCCGCAACGACCAGCTCGGCCTGTTCTACCGCGATCTCTGCGAGCTGACCGGCTTCGCCAAGGTCCTGCCGATGAACACCGGCGCCGAGGCGGTGGAGACGGCGATCAAGGCGGCCCGCAAGTGGGCCTACACGGTGAAGGGGGTGCCGGACGGCGAGGCCGAGATCCTGGTGTTCGAGAACAACTTCCACGGCCGCACCACGACGATCGTCGGCTTCTCCTCGGAGGATCAGTACAAGAACGGCTTCGGCCCCTTCACCCCCGGCTTCCGGCGGCTGCCCTACGGCGACGCGAAGGCGGTAGCCGAGGCGATCTCGGAGCGCACGGCGGCGGTGCTGGTGGAGCCGATCCAGGGCGAGGGCGGCATCATCATTCCGCCGGAAGGGTGGTTGCGGGAGCTGCGCGCGCTGACCAGCGAGCACGGCGTCCTGCTGGTGGTCGACGAGATCCAGAGCGGCCTGGGCCGCACCGGCAAGCTCTTCGCCTACGAGCACGAGGGCATCCGGCCCGACGTGGTGATCCTCGGCAAGGCCCTCTCGGGCGGCCTCTACCCGGTGTCGGCGATCCTCGCCGACGACGAGGTGATGGGGGTCTTCTCCCCCGGCGACCACGGTTCGACCTACGGCGGCAACCCGGTGGCCGCGGCGGTGGCGCGGGCGGCGCTGCGGGTGCTGGTCGAGGAGCGGATGGTGGAGCGCTCGGCGGAGCTCGGCGCCTACATGTTGGAGCGGCTGGCAATGATCGACTCGCCCCACGTCGCCGAGGTGCGGGGCCGCGGGCTGTGGATCGGCATCGAGCTCCACGCCGCCGCCGGCGGCGCCCGCCGCTTCTGCGAGGCGCTGCAGGAGGACGGCCTCCTGTGCAAGGAGACCCACGACCACGTCATCCGCATCGCGCCGCCGCTGACCATCGCCCGCGACGAGCTGGACTGGGCGATCGAGCGCATCGAACGGGTGCTGACGACGCTGTGAGCTAGGAGCCGGCTCCCGGAGCGCTGCCGCGGACGAGCCGCACGAGGCTCTCGAAGGTGCGCAGGCGGCGGTCCTTGCTGGCGAACAACTCGGCGGCGGTCAGCGCCGAGGCGGCGTGGGCGGCGAGCAGATCGAGGAGGTCACGATCCTCGGGGCTCAACCCCTCCTTCTGCTCGAACAGCTCGAGGAGGGCGAGCACGCCGGCGGTGTCGTCGCCGCGGTTCAGCGGCACGGCGGCGAGGGCCCGGCTCACCCGCGGTTCGCCCGCGGGGGCCAGGCGCAGCACGCCGTCGGCCAGCGTGGCGTCGAGCATCGGGTCACCGCCGCGGTAGCGCCCGTCGCGAAAGATCTCCTCCCCCTCGGCGCCACCGCGGGCGAGCTCCAGACGGCAGGTTTCGCCGTCGCGCAGCAGGAGGGCGAAGCGGCGGGCGCCGAGCAGGTCGACGGCGATCTCGGCGATGGCGCCGAGCACGGCGGCGGGATCGAGCTCGGCGTGCAGGTGATAGGTGGCGACGTAGAGGGTCATCAGCCGCGACGCCCGCCGCTCGGAGTCGACCAGCCGGGTGGTCAGCTCCCGCCGGTCCCCCTCCACCATCGCCAGGCGCCGCTCGATGCCCTGGGCGCGGGTCGCCTCGGCGCCGGATTCGTCCCCGCTCTCCGCGGCGACCTCCGCCGCGACTCCTCCCTGCCCCTCCTCGAGCCCCGCCAGCAGTCCCACCGCGTCCTGTAACGTCCCCTCCAGCTGCCGCAGCAGCTCGCCGAGCGGATCCGGAGAATCCGCACCCCGCCCTTCCTCGGTAGGTTCCAGCTCCAGCATTGCCATGACGAATCGGCATTCTAACCTCGTGCCACCGGCGGAGGCTTGACCCCTCGGTGCTCATTTCTTTATAGTATTCGCAGTACTCGATTAAAAGGATGGCGCACCCGAGGGGGCGCCAGAACCCCGAACGCTGTAGAAGCTGTAGACAAGGAGACATCCAGTGGATCACTCTGCCAGCAACCCCCGTGGACTCGCCGCTCTGGCGCTCAGCATCCTGCTTTCGCTCACCGCAGCGGCCGAGCGTCCGGCAGGAACCCAGGAAGCCGACGCCGAAGCCGACGCCCAGAAGTCGGTCGAGATGGATCTGGAGACGGCGATCCGGCGCGGAACGGTCCAACGTGTACCGGTGCAGGAGAAGGGTGTGTTCGGAGCGGCCCGCCACCAGCCGACGATCGAGCGGGCCCTCGACGACAAGGACGACCCGCCCGGCCTGCTCGCCGAGTCGGGCCTCGGCAACCTGAAGGAGCTGGCGGCCCGGTTGTCGATCGACCGCAGCTGGCTGCGCCCGGAGATCCTTCGCGGCCTCGAGCTCCAGGACCTGCGCCTCGACGAGGTGTTCGTGCACGCGCCGGAAGCGGTGCGACTGGGGCAGGACCTCTATCGCATTCAGCTCGAAAGGGTCGGCTCGGGGTGGGAGGGCTTCGACCCGGACAACGCGCCCTACATCGTCTTTCTGAGCCAGGAGGTCTTCGACGGATGGGGTGACGATCGGGCCCTCGGCTTCCGCGACGGCCTGGAGATGCCGATCTTCGAGTCCGACCTCGAGGAGCAGGCGGCCCTGGCGGTGACCCTGGTGGAGATCCACCCCGCCGATCCGGTAGCCGGCGGTGCCGTCTCCTCCCTGGACGCCAGCCTGGAGCTCGGCAGCGCGCAGCTGCGGCTCCCCCGCCATCGCCTTCCCCTGGAGCTGCTACCGGAGGTCCCCGGCGTCGATCTCGGTGCCCTGGTCGGCGCCTCCCAGGGCCTCGAGTCGGTGACCGCTGCCTCGACCTGCACGCAGGAAGTGGCATCGTCGGGTTGCAGCAGCGGCCGACCTGTCTGCCCCACCGGCTATCTGCCCTACTTCGTGCTCGACCAGTTGCTGATCAAGACGGACCACGAGGGGGCGCTCAAGGGCAACTCGGAGATCGAGCTGTTCCCATTGCGGATCGATGTCGTCTCCCCGCCCGGGAGCACCGCCACTGCCCAGACGACCCTGTGGTTCTACGGGCAGTACGTCACCGACATGGCAGGCCGATCGCGCTACCTCCCGGACGTCAACAACACCTGGTCGTGGTACACGGTGACCAACGGTCTCGCCCTCTTCCCGCTGGACCGGGGCTTCGAGTTCTCGGCCCTGCTCGTCGAGCAGGACGACGACCGCGGCGTGCTGCGTGTGCACCCCACCAAGATCAACATCACCAAGCTGTGGAAATCGGTGCAGCAGGTGATCAACGACATCCGCACCATGGACGACAATTTCCTGTTCTCCATCGGTAAGCTGCTTCTCAACATCATCGCCATCTTCAACGACGGCGACGACATCTACCAGGAATCCATCGGCGTGGCCAACAACCTGTTCTGCACCGACTCCCCAGGCCAGAAGAAGACCTACTTCTTCGACACCCAGGAGTGGCAGATGAAGGGCCACTTCTCGTGCATCAACCCGTCCTGCCCCGACCCGTCCAGCGGCGGCGGCGGAACGGGCCCGATCTACCCCGACACCTGCCTCATGAACGAGCCCGGGGTGGTCTGCCCCTGAACGACCCGCGACGGCCGCTCCGGGCGGAGCGGCCGTCGTCGTTTCGCGCTCCGCCTCCCGCCCAGCCCCAAGATGTAGTATCGTCGGGCTCCGGAGGCCCCATATGCTGCGCACCCCAGAGTTCCTCTCTCCCGAGCCCGAAGTCCACCTGGTCAACCACTTCCACCGCAGCTTCGACAACGCGGTGGCCACCGCCCGCACCTGCTACTCGGCACGGGGCATCGTCACTCCCGAGCAGGTGGGCGGCACCGACGAGCCGGCGGCGCGGCTGGTGGAGCTCGCGGCCAAGCGCGACCGGCTGGCCCGGGACCTCTACCAGGCCGGCCACCACACCACCTTCCAGCACGGCCACTTCCAGTTCACCCTCGACCGGGTGAGCCGCCACTTCCTGTGGTCGTTCCTGCACAGCCACCCGTTCTACAACTCCGAGCAGGTGAGCCAGCGCTACGTGACGGTGAAGGACGGCACCTATGCCGTGCCGCCGCTGGCCGGCGAGGCGCTGGCCGTCTATCGGCGCACCGCCGACGCCCTGGCGGCCGACTACCGGGAGCTCACGACCGCGCTGGAGCCGATCGCCGCCGACGCCTTCTTCGAGCGCTTCCCCGCCCGCCGCCACGACCCGGAGCGCTGGCGCCGCGAGATCCGCAAGAAGGCCCAGGAGGTGGCGCGCTACGTGCTGCCGGTGGCGACCTTCGCGTACCTCTACCACACGGTGAGCGCGGTGACCCTGTTCCGCTACTGGCGCCTCGCCGAGCAGTTCGACGCCCCCGCCGAGCAGCGCCTGGTGATCGGCAAGATGGTCGCCGCCGTGCTCGCCGTCGAGCCCGCCTACCGCGAGGTGCTCGAGGAGCCGATTCCGCTCGAGGAGACCGTCGAGGCCCAGGCCTTCCAGCGCCTCGGCCGCGACCGCGGCGCCGATCCCGCCTTCGCGGCGCGCTTCGACGCCGCCCTCGGCGAGCGCACCAGCGCCCTGGTGGACTGGAAGATCGCCAACGAGGAGACGGTGGCCGAGTCGGTCCGCGAGGTGCTCGGCGCCTCCCCCGCCGAGCTCGACGACGACGCCGCGCTGGCCCTCGTCCTCGATCCGGCGGAGAACCGCTACTTCGGCGAGTCGCTCAATCTTTCCACGCTGTCGAAGCTCACCCGCTGCCTCTCCCACGCCCACTACACGTTCCGCAAGAAGCTCAGCCACACCGCCGACAGCCAGGACCAGCGCCACCGCATGACGCCGGCCTCGCGGCCGATCCTCGCCGCCCAGGTGGACGGCCAGCCCGACGTGGTGGAGCCGGCCCTGCTCGCCCGCGACGAGACGGTGCGGCGCCGCTTCCACGACGCCTGCGCCCGGGCCTGGGAAGGCATGGCCCGGCTGCGCACCCTCGGCGTCGACCGCGAGACCGCCCAGTACCTGCTGCCCAACGCGGTGGCGGTGCGCTTCACCGAATCGTCGGATCTGCTCCACCTGCACCACAAGCTGACCATGCGGCTCTGCTACAACGCCCAGGAGGAGATCTGGCGCGCCAGCGTCGACGAGGCCCGGCAGGTGCGCGAGCGCAATCCCCGCCTCGGCCGCTGGCTCCTGCCCCCCTGCACCCAGCGCCACCGCGCCGGCACGAAGCCGGCATGTCCCGAGGGCAGCCGCTACTGCGGGGTGCCGGTGTGGCGCTACGACGTGGCCGAGTACGAACGGGTGCTGTGAGGAGAGGAGCGAAGATGCTTCGAAGCGGGAACCGGTGGAGCGCTTTGGCGCTGACGATCGTCCTGCTCGCCGGCTGCGGCGGTGGCGGCGAGCCCCGGTCGGGCGGCGAGGTCGGGGCCGGCGAGGCGGGTGGGGCGCGGTCTCCGGAGGCCTCGCCGGTCGACGCGCTGCCGGCGGCCGACGTGCCCGCCGAACCCCCGGCCGCTCCCGAGCCGCAGGACACCGGGGCGCCGCAGGCCACCGCCGGGTCCGGAGCCGCCGGGGAGGCAGCGCCGGGCGAGTCCGTGCCGCCGCCGCTCGAGCGGGTGCAGGTGTTCCTGGTCCGGGTGGCCGGCGAGGGCGAGGAGGCCGGCCCCGGCACCTTCGGGTGCGGCGATCGGCTGGTCGGGGTGACGGTACCGGTGGCGACCGCCGAGGCGACGACCGCCGATCGGGTGGCGGCGGCGGTGCGCTTCCTGCTCGCCAGCGGCGGCGGGCCCGAGGCGCCCGGCGACCTCTACAACGCCCTGGAGCGCTCCCGTCTCGAGGTGGCGGCCGTGCGCTTCGCGCCGGGCATGGAGGAGGACGAGGGGATCTACCGGGTGGAGCTCAGCGGCGAGCTGCGCCTCGGCGGCGTCTGCGACAACCCGCGGGTCACCGCCCAGCTCCGCGCCACCGCCGAGCAGTTCCGCGGCGTCGAGGAGGCCGAGCTGTACCTCGACGGCCGCCCCCTCGAAGCGGTGCTCACCGGTCGCTGATTCCGGGGCCGCGGTTCCCGGCGCCTCGGTTTTCCGCGCCGCTGCCTTCCGCGCCACCACCGGCACGCCGCGCGGCGAACCAGCGCGCCGTGCGGGCCAGCCCCTCGGCCAGCCCCAACGGCTCCGGCAGCCCCAGCTCGCGGCGACCGAGGCTCGGGTCCACCGACGAGCGCCGTTGCTCGCCCGGCTTGCCCGGGCCGTGGCTCGCCACCAGATCGCTGCCCACCGCCGCCGCGAGGTGGCGGTAGAGCTCCACCACTGTCGTCTCGACGCCGGTCCCCACGTTGTAGATCCGGAAGCCCGGCACCGAAGCCCCGCCGCCGCCCCCCTGCCGCGCCGCCGCCAGGTTGGCCCGCACCACGTCGGATACGTGCACGTAGTCGCGCGTCTGCAGGCCGTCGCCGTGGATCGTCGGCGCCTCGCCGGCGAGCAGGCGGTCGAGGAAGATCGCCACCACTCCCGCCTCGCCGTGCGGGTTCTGGCGCTCGCCGTAGACGTTGGCGTAGCGCAGGCACACCGCGTCGAGGCCGTGCTCGCGGTGGAAGAAGTCGAGGTAGCGCTCCACCGCGAGCTTGGCCACGCCGTAGGGTGACAGCGGGCGCTGGGGGTGGCCCTCCGGCGCCGGGTACACCTCCTGGTCGCCGTAGATCGCGCCGCCCGTGGAGGCGAACAGCACCCGCCGCGTGCCGGCCCGCCGCGCCGCCTCGAGCAGGTTCAGCGTGCCCACCACGTTGACCTCGGCGTCGAACACCGGGTCGGCGACCGAGCGCCGCACGTCCATCTGCGCCGCCTGGTGCACCAGCAGGTCGGGCCGCAGCCACTCCACCCGCCGCGCCGCCTCGGCCGAACGCACGTCGGCGACGTGGAGCTCGGCCCCCGCGGGGACGTTCTCCTCCCGGCCGCTCGACAGGTCGTCGAGCACCACCACCCGGTCCCCCGCCGCCAGGAAGGCTTCCGCCAGGTGAGAACCGATGAAGCCGGCGCCGCCGGTGACGAGCACGGTTCGCATGGGCGAGACGTTAGCAGACCTCCCCGCGCCGCACCTCCTCGCGCCGCCCTGCTTCGCGGGACCTTGACTTGCCGTGTCGGCTTATTATAGTAAGTGCATCTCTACGTCTCGCTGCATAGCTCGAACGAATCAACAAACCGAGGAGACCGTATGTCGACACGCCGTCCGCAGTCCGTCCCCACCTTCCTGGCGCTCGCTCTGGGTCTGGCCCTGACGCTCGTCGCGCCGGCCGCCCTGGCCCAAGGCTGCACCACCCAGGGCAGCCCGACCACCGGCATGGCCCTGCCGCCGCCGTGCCCGTACCTGTCGCCGAACGACGTCCATGCGGTGGAGGATCCGGTGCAGCAGGCCGCGATCCTGGCCCGGCCGATCCACCAGTTCTTCGTCTGCCACCGGTCCCCCGGGAGCACCGGCAACGATTGCCGCAAGCCCGGCGGCACCCTCGGCGGCGACGTCGAGGAGTTCTCCTCCGAGGTGGTGCTCGAGCTCACCGGCACCGGCACCCTGTCGGGCTACCAGCGCACCATCACCATCCCCAACGTGGCCGTCGAGGTGCACACCAGCAAGCAGACGCCTGGTGCCACCCAGCAGAGCCTCGCCACCGACATGGTGCGCATCCAGGGCACCCTGCCGGCCGGGGATCCCGACTTCGCCCGCTTCGAGATCGTCGGTGGCACGTTCAACGGCCAGCCCAGCCCCGGCCACACGGTCGGTACCTTCACTGGCCGGGACTGGAAGGTGGACAGCCAGTTCGAGGTCGGCTACACGATCGAGTTCGTCGGCGCCCCCGGTGGCAAGCTCGCCGGGTACAAGGGCGTCACGTCCAAGGTGACCCGCATGCGAGCCGGCGAGCCGCAGCCGTCCAGTGGGCAATAGGCGAGGAGCGACGACCATGACCATCACTCAGCGCAACCGCGGCCTCACCGCCGGCATCGCCCTGCTGTTCGCCCTCGCCACGGCCTCCGGGGCCGCGGCGGCCGCCAACGTCCCCACGCCCGGCACCAACCTCCATCCGTGCTGGCAGGCGTCGGCAAGCTTCCAGCCGCCGGACTGCTCGTACGTCGGCGCCGTCAAGACGGCCCTCCTGTCCCAGAACAAGACGATGGCCGAGCTGATGGCGATCCCGAGCCACAAGCGCTTCATCTGCCGACACAATCCCAAGCTCCGGGACTGCCGGGTGGCGGGTGGCGTCCTCGCTGGCCACGTCGAGGAGTTCACCTCCGAGCTGGTGCTCGAGTTCCACGGAGCCGGCACCCTCGAAGGGTTCTCCCGCACGGTGGTCATCCCCAACGTGATGGTGGAGGTCCACAGCGGGCCGCCGGAGGAGGGCGCCGAGGTCCAGGACGTCGAGACGGAGATGGTTCGCGTGCAGGGCGACCTGCCCCCCGGTGATCCCGACTTCGCAGAGCTGAGCGTCGTCGGCGGCACCCACAACGGGTATCCGAGCCCCGGCCGGATGGTCATCACCCCGGACGGCGACGGCTACCGCTTCGACAGCCACTTCGACGTCTCCTACACGATCCGCTTCGTCGGTGCCGAGGGCAGCGCCCTCGAGGGCCGCGAAGGCACGGTCGAGGGGACCACCAGGATGACCGCGTACGCCCATCCCGAGGACGGCGGCGACGCGGCGCCGTGACGCATCGCCCGGAGCCGTTCCCGCGGCTCCGGGCGGGTTTGCTCCCTCCCCTCTCCCTCGTGACCCCATGACCTCCATGGCGCTGCGCCTCGGTCGCGCCGCCCTGCAGCGGCCCCGCGTCACCGTGGCCGCCGCCGCCCTGGTGGTCGCGCTCGCCGTCCCCGGCCTGCTGCGGCTGGAGATCGCCACCGACGGACGTTCCCTGCTGCCCCGCCAGGCTCCGGAGGCGCTCTACGACGCCGCGCT
Organism: Thermoanaerobaculia bacterium; assembly: GCA_036259255.1. Lineage (GTDB taxonomy): Bacteria > Acidobacteriota > Thermoanaerobaculia > Multivoradales > JBCCEF01 > DATACC01. The sequence goes on from DATACC010000308.1 coordinate 13,038, forward strand.
GCGGCGCGACCTCGCGCTGCGCGACCCGCTGGCGGTGGTGCTGTGGGCGTCCCACCCCGACGGCATCTTCAACCCGGTGACGCTCGGCGCAGTGACCGAGCTCACCGCCCGCCTGGCGGCGATTCCCGGCGTCGAGCCGGAGCACCTGACCAGCCTGGCCACCGAACCGGGCCTGCGCCTGCGCCCCGGCACCCTCGATCCGCTGCCGCTTCTCGATCCGCTGCCGTCGACCGCCCCCGAGCTCGCGCGGCTCCGCGACGACCTCGACGAGATCGGCCTCTACGACGGCGTGCTGCGCTCGGCCGACGGCCGCGGCACGGCGATCGTCGTCGGCGTGCCGGACCCCGGCGCCGACGAACCGGGCCGCCGCGCCCGCCTGGTGCGCGCGGTGCGCGCCCGCCTCGCCGGCGGCGCGCCTCCCGGCCACACCCTGGAGCTGGTCGGCGCCCCCGCCGCCGAGGCGCTCCTCGGCGACCACCTGCTGGCCGACCTCGGCCGCCTCGTACCGCTCGCCCTGGTGGTGATGGCCCTCGTCTTCCTCGTCGCCTTCCGTCGTCTCGCCACCGCCCTGCTGCCACTGGCCGAGGCCGGCGGCTGCCTGCTGGTGGTGTTCGGTGCCATGGGCTGGCTCGGCATCCCGGTGGCCCTCAACTTCGCGGTGCTGCCGGTGGTGCTGGTGGCGGTGGGCGTGGCCGACGAGGTGCACGTCTTCCACCGCTTCGCCCGCCTCAGCCGGGAGCGGCCCGGCAGGCCGGTGCGCGATATCGTCGACGCCACGCTCGAACAGATGGCCCCGCCGGTCACCCGCACCTCGCTCACCACCGCGGTGGCGTTCCTCTCCTTCGCGCTGTCGCCGATTCCGCCGGTGCGGCACTTCGGCGTGCTCGCCGCCGCCGGCGTGCTGGCGTGCTGGCTGTTCACCCTCACCGTGCTGCCGGCCCTGCTGGTGCTGGTCCCCCGGAATCGCCTGCTCGCGCCGCCGCGCACCGCCGCCGCCGGTCGACGGCAGGCCTTCACCGCCTTCGCCCACCTCGTCACCCGTCGGCCCTGGCTGGCGCCGGCCGCGGCCGCCCTGCTGCTCGCGGCCGTGCTGCCGGGGGTCCTGCGGCTGCGGGTCGAGGACAGCTGGCTCGCCGGCTTCGACTCGGCGAGCCCCCTGGTGCGCGCCACCGACCGCTTCGAGGAGCAGTTCCTGGGTGCCCACCTGCTGCGGGTCACCGTCGAGGGAGAGCCCCTGGAGCGGACCGGCACGGTGCCCGAGAGTGCCCTGGATCACGACCGCCTGGTGCTTCCGGCCGCGGCGGACCTGCCGCTGGAGCGCCTCGCCGGCGCCCGGCTGTGGGTCACCGGCGCCGGCGGCGCCGAGTGGCGCACCTGGGTCGAATCCGCCGTCGCCGACGGCGAGGCAACGGTCCTCCGCTTGCCGCCGCGCGGCGGCTCGCCCCGCTTCTCCCTGGCTCCCCGGCCGGGCGAGACGATCGCCTGGAGACTCGCCGCCGAGCCCCTGCTGCAGCCGTCCGTGCTGGCGCGGATCGCCGCTCTCGAGGGCTTCCTCGCCGACCAGCCGGGAGTCGGCGGCGTCCACGGGCCGGCGCGCCATCTCGCGGCGGTGGGCCGGATGATCCCGATCACCGGCGAGGCGGCGCTGCCGGACGATCCGAGCCGCATCGCCGCCCGCTGGCGCAACCTGGCCACCGCCCGCGGCGAGGGCGGCTTGCGCGAGGTGGTGGACCCCGAGGGCTACCGCCGTGGCCTGATCAACGTCTACCTGCGCGGCTCCACCTACGCCGGCAGCGAGCGGCTGGTGGCAGCCCTCGCCGACCACGAGCGCCGCCACCTCGCCCCGGCCGGCTTGCGGCTGCGGTTGGCCGGCGACGTGGCGCTGTCCCGGGCGCTGATCGCCGCCGTCGTCTCCACCCAGACGACCAGTCTGCTGCTGTCGCTGGGCCTGATCTTCGCCGTCGTGGCGCTCGCCGGCCGCACCTGGCGCTGGGGCGCCGTGGCGCTGCTGCCGCCGGGAGCCGCCGTGCTGCTCGCCTTCTCGGCCATGGGCTGGCTCGGCGTTCCCCTCGGGGTGGCGACCTCGATGTTCGCCGGCATGGTGCTCGGCGTCGGGGTCGACCAGGCGATCCACCTGCTTTCCCGCCTGCGCCAGGTGCGCCGCGGCGGCGCGGCGGGCGCCGAGGCCGTGGCCACGGCGGTGGCCGACGTCGGGCCGGCGGTGCTCACCGACGCCCTGGCGGTGGGCCTCGGGTTCGGCGTGCTGACGCTCTCGGCGGTGCCGGCCAACGAGCGCCTCGGCGCGCTCCTGGTGCTCGCCGTCGGCACCTGCCTGGCGATCACCCTGCTGGTGCTGCCCGGCCTGCTGGTGCTCGTCTCGCGCTCCCGCGCCGCGCAGCCGGCGCCGCTGGCCGAGAGGGGTCCCGCCAGCAGCCCCGCCGGGTAGCGCCCGGCCCGGCCGGCCCCGGCGCGCCCGCCGGACCGCAGCGGCGGCGGAGACACCTCCCGGTAGGCGCCGTCCGGCGCCTACCACCTCCCTGCTTCGCGTGCTTGAACGTCCAACTTCGAAACCTCGTCGCGGCCGTTCGACTCGCCGCAGGTCCGCTGCTATTCTCTTGAGCCGGTTCTTCACGATGATGGTCTTCCCGACGGCTGTTCCCCGCCGCGCCGTAGTGCTCGTCGCCTTCCTGCTGTTTCCGGTGGCCTCGTCCTCGGTGCCTGCCTCCCCTGCGCCCACCGGACCCGCGCCCACGCCCCGGCCGGTCCCGTTTCGCGAGGCGGCGGCGGAGACCGGGCTCGATTTCCTGCACTTCAACGGCATGACCGGCGCCCTCTACTTCCCGGAGATCCTGGGTCCGGCGGTGGCGCTCCTCGACGCCGACGGCGACGGCGACCTGGACGTCTTCGTGGGTCAGGGCACGCTGCTCGGCCCGGAGGACGCGATGGCCGACGCCCTGTTCCCGCCAGCCGCCGGCGTGCCGGCGGGGGACCGGCTGTTCCGCAACGACCTGGCGGTCTCCCCCGGCGGCGGGCGCCGGCTGCGCTTCACCGACGCCACCCGCGAGGCGAAGCTGCCGGCGGGCGACTACGCCACCGCCGTGGCCACCGGCGACTACGACAACGACGGCCGCACCGACCTCTACGTCACCGCCTACGGCCGCAACCGCCTGTTGCGTAACACCGGCGGCGGCTCGTTCGCCGATGTCACCCGAGAGGCCCGCGTGGACGATCCCCGCTGGAGCACCGCCGCCACCTTCGTCGACTTCGACGCCGATGGCTGGCTCGACCTGTACGTGGTGAACTACTTGACCTTCGACGTCGCCGCCAACCCGGCCTGCTACGCGCCGAGCAGCCGCCGCGACTACTGCGGCCCCACCGACTTCCCGCCGGCACCCGACCGCCTGCTGCGCAACCGCGGCGACGGCACGTTCGAGGACATCTCGGACCGCGCCGGCCTCACCCGCGCGGCGGCCCCGGGCCTCGGCGTGGTCACCACCGACGCCGACGGGGACGGCCGGCCGGAGATCTACGTCGCCAACGACGGCGCTCCGAACCAGCTCTGGGTGCACCGCGGCGAGGGCCGCTTCGAGGACCAGGCGCTCCTCGCCGGCGTGGCGGTCAACGGCGCCGGGCGCTCCGAGGCCGGCATGGGCGTGGACGCCGCCGATGCCGACGGCGACGGCGACGAGGACCTCGTCGTCGTCCACCTGACGAGGGAGACGAACACGTTCTACGTCAACCAGGGCGACGGCCTCTACGAAGACGGCACCGCCGCCGCCGGCCTCGCCGCCCCCAGCTTGCCGTTCACCTCGTTCGGCACCGGCTGGCGCGACTTCGACAACGACGGCTGGCTCGATCTCCTGGTGGTCAACGGCGCGGTGCGCATCCAGGAGCACCAGGCGGCGGACGGCGATCCGTTCCCCCTCGCCCAGGCCAACCAGCTCTTCCGCAACCTGGGGCCCGACCCCCGGGGGACACTCCGCTTCGACGACCGGTCCGCCGCCGCCGGTGCGGCGTTTACCCGCGAGGAGGTGAGCCGCGCCGCGGCCTTCGGCGATCTCGACGACGACGGGGACGTCGACGTGGTGGTGGGCAATACCGCCGGGCCTCTGCGCCTGCTGCTCAACACCACCGATGGCGCGCGCCCCTGGTTCGGCCTGCGCCTCCTCGACCGCCGTGGTCGCGACGCACTGGGTGCCCGCGTCGAGGTGCACCGGGCGGGCGCCGCCGCGCTCCACCGCCGCCTCGCCGCCGACGGCAGCTTCGGCGCCGCCCACGACCCGCGGGTGCTGGTGGGCCTCGGCGACGGGCCTCGGGTGACCGGGATCACCATCCACTGGCCCGACGGCACCACCGAGCGCTTCCCGGCGCCGCCCCTCGGCCGGTACACCCACCTGCAGGCGGGCGAGGGTGCCGGGCCGAAGCCAGCGAAGGAGGCCGCTGAAGACAGGCCCGGAGGTGAACAGAAGGAGGGCGGGGCGCCCGCAGACCCGTCGGCGCCAGGAGCCCGCGCGAACAGCAGCCCGGACCGCAGCATCCCCCTGGAGAGCCCGCCGTGAAGCACCGTCCTCTCGCCGTCCTGCTCCTCCTCGCGATCACCGTGCTCGGACTGCCCGGCTCCGCCACGGCCCAGGACCTGCTCGCCCGGCCGCTGCCCGAGCCGCCCGAGCACCCGGCCCTCGCCGCCCTGGAGCCGGTGCCGGCGCCGAGCCTCGAGGGCCTCGAGGCGGCGGTGGTCGAGCAGCTCGCCGAGGCGCGGCTGGAGGCCGAGCGCCGCCTCGCCACGTCCCTCGCCGCCGGTGAGCCGGCGGCCGCGGTGCACCTCGCCTTCGGCCGGCTGGGGCAGCACTACCATGCCTACGGACTGCTCGCCGCGGCCGAGCCCGCCTATCGCAACGCCGCCCGCCTGGAGCCGGACGATCCGGCGTGGCCCTTCTATCTCGGCCGCGTGCTCCACGAGGCGGGTCGCCTCGACGAGGCGGTCGCCGCCTACGGCGAGGCTCTGGCGCTCCACGGCGAGGACGTGCCGGCCCTGGTGTTCAGTGGCGAGGTGCGCCTGGAGCAGGCGCGCACCGCCGAGGCCGCCGAGCTGGCGGCCCGGGCCGTGGCGGTGGCGCCGCGATCCCCCGCCGCCCTGGCGCTGGTCGGTCAGGTGGCGCTGGCCGAGGAGCGCTACCAGGATGCCGCCGCCGCCCTCGAGGCGGCCCTGGCGGCGGCACCGGCGGCAGCGCGGCTGCACTACCTGCTGGGGCTCGCCTACCGCGGCCTCGGGCGCGAGGAGGAGGCGCGGGAGCACCTGGTGCAGCGCAGCGAGGTGGGCGTGCGCCCGACCGATCCGCGTCTCGAAGCCCTGGAGGCGCTACGCACCGGCGAGCGCATCGAGATGCTGCGCGGCCGGCGCGCCTTCGACGTCGGTCGCTACGAGGACGCGGCGCGCCACTTCCGCCGCGCCCTGGCGGCGGCCCCCGACAGCACGCCGGCGCGGGTCAACCTGGCCGCGGCGCTGACCGCCGCCGGCGATCGCGCGACCGCGCTCGCCGAGCTCGAGCGGGTGCTCGCCCAGGAGCCGGGCAACGTCACCGCGCTCTACAACCTCGGCACGCTGCTGGTCGCCGAAGGCCGGCTGGTCGAGGGGATCGAGCGGCTGCGGGCCGCGGTAGAAGGGTCGCCCCAGGACGCCGGCCTCCAGCTCGAGCTGGCCGAGGCGCTCACCGGTCTCGGCGCCCCGGTCGTCGCCTTTCCCCACTACCGGCGGGCCCTGGAGCTCGGCTCGGCCGACGAGCGCGCCCTGCTCGGCACCGCCGCGGGCCGGGTGGCGCGCCGCGAGTACGCCGAAGCGCGGGAGGTGCTCGAAGCCGGCCATGCGGCCCGGCCCGAGAGCGGCCGCATCGCCCAGGCGCTGGCCCGCCTGCTCGCCGCGGCCCCCGACCCGCAGGTGCGCGACGCCGAGCGCGCCGTGTCCCTGGCCGAGGCGGTCCACGCCGCCCGCCCGACTCCGTGGAACGCGGAGACCGTCGCCCTGGCGCTGGCCGAAGCCGGCCGCTGCGACGAGGCGGCCACCTGGCAGCGGCGGGTGATCGAAGGGTCCGCAGAGAGCACGCCGCCCCGGGCGGCGGAGCTGGCGGCGGCGCTGGACCGCTACGTCACGCAGCGGCCGTGCCGACCGCCCGTGGAGATACAGAATGATTAGGGGAGTATCCTAGATGCAGTCTCATTTGGATCGCGTGGAGCTCGGACGCGGCCATCCGGCCGTCGGCGCACGGCGGTGGACACTGGCCGCGGCCACCCACGCATTCGCAGCAGGAGGAACTTTCATGAGGCAAGGAAGATCGCAATGGCTCGCGGCAGCTGCCGTGGTGGCGCTTCTCGCGGCCCCGATGGCTCTCGCGGGTCCGCTCCCGGAGAAGGCCGGCGACGTCTCGGAGGTGCTCTACGACGGCCGCGCCGCCTACTGGCGCGTGTTCGCCGAGCACGAGGCAGTGGTGCTGACCATCCACACCCCGTGCGGCACCATCGAGCGGCTGTACGAGGCGGGCAAGGACCCGGCGTTCAGCATCGAGGAGCTCGCGCCGGACGATCCGGACGGCGCCTACACCTGGCAGGTGCGCATCCAGCCGGTGGTGTCGCCGGACGTGCGCAAGGAGCTGGCCCGCTCCCGCGCCACCGGAGACGAGGAGATCGTCCGCAACCTGGCCCGCAAGGGCCTGCTGCCGCAGGGTCCGTTCGTGCAGTCCGGCAGCTTCCGGGTGATCGACGGCACCATCGTGGCGCCGGGCGACGCTGAGGAGGAGGAGGGTCGTACGGTCAAGCAGATCCGCGCGGCGGCGGGCGCCGCGCAGGTCGAGGGGGTCGAGGTGGTGACCGCCGCCGACCAGGTGATTCCCGACGACCTGATCGTCCAGGGCAGCATCTGCGTCGGCTTCGACTGCGTCAACAACGAGAGCTTCGGCTTCGACACCATCCGGCTGAAGGAGAACAACCTCCGGATCAAGTTCGAGGACACCTCCGCGGGCACCTTCCCGTCCAACGACTGGCAGCTCACCGCCAACGACTCGGCGAGCGGCGGCGCCAACAAGTTCTCCATCGAGGACATCACCGGTGCCCGGGTGCCGTTCACCATCGAGGCCGGTGCGACCACCAACTCGCTGTACGTCGACTCCACCGGCCGCGTCGGCTTCCGCACCGCCACGCCGGTGCTCGACCTCCACGTCAGCACCAGCAACACCCCCGGCATCCGCCTGGAGCAGACCTCCGCCGGCGGCTTCACCGCCCAGACCTGGGACATCGCCGGCAACGAGGCCAACTTCTTCGTGCGCGACGTGACCGGCGGCTCCCGCCTGCCCTTCCGCATCCGCCCCGGCGCGCCGACCAGCGCGATCGACATCTCGAACGACGGTGACGTCGGCTTCGGGACCACCTCGCCGGACGCGGCGGTCGACATCGAGCGCAACGGGGCGGGTGCCGCGGCCAACCTGCTGCGGCTCACGAACACCAACGGTCCGACGCGCCTGGAGTTCCGCGACTCCACCAACGCCATCGACTGGGACTTCCGCACCACCTCGGGCGACACCTTCGTCATCACCCAGCCCACCAGCCCGAGCAACGACTTCCAGATCAACAGCAACGGCGACGTGGTGGTGCGCGGAACGCTGACCACCGGCGGTCCCACCTGCAGCACCGGGTGCGACGCGGTCCTCGGCCCGTCCTTCCCGGTGGAGTCGATCACCGAGCACGCCGCCCAGATGTTCGCCAACAGCTACCTGCCGGCCGTGGGTCCCACCGTGCCCCACGCCCCGATGAACATCTCGGAGAAGACGGGCGGCATTCTCAACGAGCTCGAGAAGGCCCACATCTACATCGTCCAGCTCCACGAGCGCCTCGAGGAGAAGGAGGCGTCGCTGAACCAGCTCGAGAGCGGCAACACCGAGCTTCTCCAGCGCGTGGAACGGCTGGAGCAGCTGCTCCTGCAGCAGGGACAGTAGGCGGTCGTGACGTGGGAGCCCGCCGGACCGGCTCCCACGTCCTCTTCTTTCGAGACCTTTCGCCGATTCCGTCGGAGCACCTTCAGATCGTCGTACCCGCCCGGGCCCGCGAGGCTCCGGCGGGCCAGTCCACGAGGCCGAACCCGAAGTGCCCGCCGTCACAACCGACGACGGCGCCCCTGGTTCGGAGAGAGGAGCGAGATGTCGAAGGGACGAGGAACCGACGTCGTGCTGTTGCTGTCGTTGGCGCTGCTGGCAGCGCCAGCCGCCTGGGCGGGACCGATGCCCGATCAGGGGGAGGGGCAGCTCTCCGAGGTGCTCGACAACGGACGCACGATGTACTGGCGCATGCTCGTGGAGCACGAGGCCGTGGTGCTGACCGTGAAGACGCCCTGCGGCCCCATCGAGCGCGTGCTCGAACCGGGCCAGGAGATCGTCTTCGATCCCGCCGAGGAGGTCTACCCCGACGATCCGGACGGCACCTATACCTGGCAAGTGCGGATCGTGCCGGTGGTCGACTCCGCCGTGCGCAAGGAACTGCAGCGCGCCCGCAACCAGGGTGACGACGAGGCGGTGGCCAACCTGCGCCGCAAGGGCCTGCTGCCCCAGGGGCCGTTCCTGCAGACCGGCTCGTTCACCGTCCGGGAAGGCGCCATCGTGGCGCGCGGCGAGGAGGAGAAGGAGGGCGCCCGGAGCAAGGTCGCGGCGGTCCGCTCCGCTCCGGACGTGGCGGTCGCCCATGGGGGTGACCTCGAGGGGGTCACCGGCAAGACCGTCATCAGCGGCGACTTGACGGTCTACAACAGCCTGTGCGTGGGCTTCGACTGCGCGAGTGCCGAGGGCTTCGGTTCCGACACCATCCGGCTGAAGGAGAACAACCTGCGGATCCATTTCGAGGACACCTCCGCCGGCACCTTCCCCAGCCGCGACTGGCGCATCGAGATCAACTCCTCGACCAACGGCGGCCAGAGCCACTTCCGCCTCGACGATGCAACCGGTGGCACCAGCCCGTTCACCATCGAGGCGGCGGCACCGAGCCACTCGCTCTACGTCGACAGCTCGGGCCGCATCGGCCGCAAGACGGCCAACCCGGTGCTCGAGCTCCATATCGCCGACGGCGACACGCCGGGGATCCGACTCCAGCAGGACGGCTCCAGCGGCTTCCAGGCGCAGACCTGGGACATCGCCGGCAACGAGACCAATTTCTTCGTCCGCGACGCCACCGGCGGCTCGACGCTGCCGTTCCGCATCCGGCCGGGCGCCCCGTCCAGCGCGATCGACATCTCGAACGACGGCGATGTCGGCTTCGGGACCACGTCGCCGGACGCGGCGGTCGACATCGAGCGGGCCGGGGGAGGTTCCGCGGTCACCATGCTCCGGCTCACCAACTCCAACGGCCCCTCGCGCCTCGAGTTCCGCGACGGCACCAACGCCGTCGACTGGGACTTCCGGACCACCTCGGGTGACACCTTCGTGATCACCCAGCCGACCAGCCCGAGCAACGACTTCCAGATCAACAGCAACGGCGACCTGGTGGTGCGCGGCACCCTGACCACGGGCGGCCCCACCTGCGGCGCCGGCTGTGACGCGGTGCTGCGGCCGGACTTCCCGCTGGAGTCGATCGCCGAGCACGCCGCGCGGATGTTCGCCAACAGCTACCTGCCGGCGGTGGGACCCACCGTGCCCCACGCGCCGATGAACATTTCGGAGAAGACCGGCGGCATCCTCAACGAGCTCGAGAAGGCCCACCTCTACATCCTGGAGCTCGACGGCCGCAATCGCCAACTCCAGCAGCAGCACGCTGCGCTCGAGGCGGAGCTCGCCCGCCTGCGCGCCGTGGTCGACCAGCTCGTGGCCGGCCAGGCCGGCTCGCCGAGCGTGCCCTGATCCTCCCTTCGGCGGCCCGGCACCCGCCGG
>DATACC010000309.1:0-16594 GCA_036259255.1 Thermoanaerobaculia bacterium
GAGATGCGGCGCAGGCCGCCGAGCACGCCCAGCGCCTCCTCGATGGTGCTGGCGACGGTCGTCTTCGGCTTCTTCTCCTACCAGCGCCTGCCGGTGACGCTGATGCCGGAGATGACGTATCCCACCCTGACGGTGCGCACCGAGTACCCGGGTGCCGCCCCCGAGGAGGTGGAGAACGACGTCTCCCGCCCCATCGAGGAGGCGCTGGGCGTGCTCGGCGGCCTGCGCCGCATCTCCTCGGTCTCCCGCGCCGGCGTCTCCGACGTGGTGCTGGAGCTCGCCTGGGACAGCGACGTCTCCGACGCCACCCAGGAGGCCCTGGAGAAGCTCGACCTGGTCTTCCTGCCGCAGGAGGCGGAGCGCCCGCTGGTGCTCCACTACGACCCCTCCCTCGACCCGGTGCTGGAGCTGTCGCTCTCCGGCCAGGGCGAGCGCTACCAGGGCGAGGAGGGGCTGCGGCGCCTGCGCCGCCTCGCCGACCTGCAGATCAAGCGCGCCCTGGAGCCGATCAAGGGCGTGGCCGCAGTCCGCGTGCGCGGCGGCCTGGAGGAGGAGGTCCACGTCCTGCTCGACGAGGAGGCCCTGCGCCGCACCGGCATCGCCCCGCAGCAGGTGATCGACCGGCTGCGCCAGGAGAACATCAACGTCGCCGGCGGCACGCTCAAGGAGGGCCGCACCGAGTACATGGTGCGCACCCTCAACGAGTACGAGAACCTGGAGCAGATCCGCGACACGGTGGTGGCGCGGATCGGCGGCGCGGGCGGCCCCGAGGTGCGGCTGCGCGACGTCGGCCGCGTCGAGCGCGGCCACCGCGATCGCGAGCTGGTCACCCGCACGGATGGTGGCGAGAGCGTGCAGATCGACGTCTTCAAGGAGGCCGACGCCAACATCGTGGCGCTGGCCGCCCGGGTGCGCGAGCGGGTGGGCGAGCACGATCCGGCCCAGGCCGAGGCGGCGCTCGCCGCCGGTGCCGGCAAGGGCGGCGGCGGTCCTCCCCAGCGGGGTGGTGGCGGCCCCGGGGGTCCGCAGCCGCTGTCGGCCGAGCTGTTCGCCAACGAGGGCGCCCGGCTGCAGGTGGTGGCGGACCGCTCGATCTTCATCCGGGAGTCCATCGATTCGGTGGTCGACGCCGCCGTGTTCGGCGGCCTGCTGGCGATCCTGGTGCTCTACCTCTTCCTGCGCAACTTCCGCACCACGGCCATCGTCGCGGTGTCGATCCCGGTCTCGCTGTTCATCACCTTCGCGCCGCTCCACATGATGGGGGTGAGCCTCAACATCATGTCGCTGGGCGGCCTGGCCCTCGGCATCGGCATGCTGGTCGACAGCTCCATCGTGGTGCTCGAGTCGATCTTCCGCTGCCGCGAGGAGGGCGACGGCATCCTGGCCGCCGCCGTGCGCGGCACCGAGGAGGTGCGGGGCGCCGTGATCGCCTCCACCCTCACCTCCATCGCCGTGTTCTTCCCGATGGTCTTCGTCGAGGGCGTCGCCGGCGAGGCCTTCGGCGACCTGGGGCTCGCCGTGGTGTTCTCGCTGCTCGCCTCGCTGGCGGTGGCGGTGTACTTCATCCCGATGCTGGCGAGCCGCCGCGGAGTGCAGCTGGCCGGCGGCGAGGCGGGTCGCCCGCGGCTGCTCGCCTGGAGCTCCGGGCGCGGCTTCGTCGCCGAGCTGCGCGGGCTGCGCGGGTGGCTGGGTCCCCGGCCGGCCGCCGGGTCGCGGGCCCGCCGGGCGCTGCAGCCGGTAGGGCGGGTTCTGCGCTGGCTCGCCGCCCCGCTGGTGGTGCTGCTGCTGGTGGTGCGCCTGGTCGTGGGCACGGTGCTGGAGATCGTCGGCAAGCTCCTGGCCGCCGTCGTCCTCGGCCTGCTGTGGCTCTTCCGCCGCGTCGTCGGCCCCCACGGCGGCCGCGCCGCCGGCTGGGTGACGCGGCCCGTGCTGTGGCTCACCGAGCGCGGCCTGGGAGCGCTCCAGAACGCCTATCCGTACACCATCCGCTGGGCACTGGCACGGCCGGCGGCGGTGGCCGGCCTCGTCGTCGCCGTGCTGGTGGTCTCCTGGATGGCCGCCACGCAACTCGGCTCGGAGCTGCTACCCGAGGTGCACCAGGGCGAGTTCACCTTCGAGGTGGCGCTGCCGGTGGGCACGCCGCTGCCGGAGACCGACGAGATCCTGGCTCCGGTGGAGGCGGCGATCCTCGCCGAGCGCGAGCACATCGAGAGCCTGATCCTCTCCGTCGGCTTCGACGCCGAGAACTCGCGGCGCGCCGACGAGGGGGAGCACAGCGCCCGCTTCAAGGTGCTGCTGGAGGATTCGACGCCGGCCACCGAGCAGGCGGTGATCGCCCGCATCCGCCAGCGCCTCGAAGCGGTGCCGGATCTCGACGCCCGGGTGGTGCGGCCGGTGCTGTTCTCCACCCGCACGCCCATCGAGGTGGAGGTGCAGGGCGACGACCTGCAGCGCCTCAAGGCCTACGGCGAGCAGGTGCGCGAGGTGCTCGACGGCATGCCGCAGCTCGCCGACGTGGAGACCTCGCTGGTCTCGGGCGCCCCCGAGGTGCAGGTGGTCTACGACCGCGACCTGCTGAGCCGCTACGGCCTGAACCTGCGCCAGGTGGCCGAGCAGGTGCGCAACCAGGTGCAGGGCTACGAGGCGAGCAAGTACAACCTGCACGACCGCCGCATCCCGATCATCGTGCGCCTGGCGCCGAGCGACCGCGAGTCGGTGGCCGACGTGCGCGAGCTGGTGGTCAATCCCGGCGGCGAGCGGCCAATCCCGCTCGACGCGGTGGCCGACGTCACCCTGGGCGAGGGGCCGAGCGAGGTGCGGCGGGTCGACGGGCAGCGGGTGGCGGTGGTCTCGGCCAATCTCGCCTCCGGTTCCCTGGGCGAGGCGGTGAAGGCCATCGAGGCACGGCTCTACCGCGACATCGAGTGGCCCGACGACATGGCCTTCTACCTGGCCGGGCAGAGCGAGGAGTGGGAGCGCAGCCGCGGCAGTCTCTACCTGGCCCTGGCGCTGTCGATCTTCCTCGTCTACGTGATCATGGCGGCCCAGTTCGAGTCGCTGGTCCAGCCGCTGGTCATCATGTTCTCGATCCCGCTGGCCTTCTTCGGATCGGTGGCGGCGCTGTGGCTGCTGGGAATCCCGCTGTCGATCGTCGTCTTCCTCGGCATGATCATGTTGGCCGGCATCGTGGTCAACAACGCCATCGTGCTGGTGGACTACGTCAACACGCTGCGCGCCCGCGGCATGGCGCTGGAGGAGGCGGTGGTCACCGCCGGCTCGGTGCGCCTGCGGCCGATCCTGATGACCACCGCCACCACCGTGCTCGGCCTGCTGCCGATGGCCTTCGGCATCGGCGACGGCGCCGAGCTGCGCACGCCGATGGCGATCGCCGTGATCAGCGGCCTGATCACCTCAACGGTGCTCACCCTGTTGATCATCCCGGCGCTCTACGCGTTCGTGACGCGGGGCACCGAGCGCCTGCTGCGCGGCCGCTCGGCGGCCGGCGCGGAGGCGGACGGCGACGGCCGCGAGGCGGCCGGCGAGGGTGGCGACTTCCTGACCGGCGGCGCCGCGGCGCCGAGCGCCTGAGGCGGGGGCGAGACGATGCATCCGGACGATCCGCAGGCCAGCGCAGGCCAAGGCACCGCAGACCAGGCCGGCACCGGCCAGGCCGGCACCACCCCGACCGGCGCCGGTCCGGCCGCCGAGCCGCGCGAGCACAGCCGCTGGGAAGGGGCGCTGCCGCGCTTCTCGCTGAACCGGCGCATCACCGTGCTGGTGCTGCTGCTCACCGCCCTCGTGGTCGGCGCGGTGGCGGCGGTGTCGATCCCGCTGGAGCTGATCCCCCGGGGCTTCGAAGGCCCGTTCCTGTCGGTCTCGGTGCCGTGGTCCGACGCGCCGGCGCCGGAGGTGCTGGAGAAGGTCATCGTGCCGCTCGAGGAGGAGGTCGCCAGCGTGCGCGGCCTCGACAGGATGTCGAGCTTCGCCACCACCGGCTTCGGCCGCATCGCGCTGCGGTTCAAGAACGGCACCGACATGGACGTCGCCTACCGCGAGGTGCGCGACCGCATCGAGCGCGCCCGGCCCCGCATGCCGGAGGACGCCGAGCGCGTCTACATCCGCAAGGAGGACGCCTCGGGCATCCCGGTGGCGGTGATCGGCGTGCTGGTCGACGAGGGGGTCTCCGACACCTACGACCTGGTCCAGAGCGAGGTGGTGCGGCGCCTCGAGCGGGTCGACGGCGTCGCCTCGGTGGGCGCCGACGGGTTGGTGGACAAGGAGATCCTGATCGAGCTCGACCGCCAGCGCACCGAGGCAGCGGGTCTGAACATCTACCAGCTCGCCCAGGAGCTCTCCGGCGACAACTTCACCCTCGCCTCGGGCGAGGTGTACTCCGGCGGCAAGAAGCTGCTGCTGCGCTCGGTGGCGCGCTACGACTCGGTGGCGGACCTCGAGAACCGGCTGGTGGCGCCGTCGGTGCGCCTGGGCGACATCGCGGCGGTCAAGTACGAGCAGCCCGACTACGAGTTCCGCATCCGGGTGAACTCGAAGCCGGCCCTCGCCCTCAACGTGATGAAGGAGGGCGATGCCAACACGCTGGAGGTCTCCCAGGCGGTGGTGGCGGCGGTCGAGGAGATGGCGGACAACCCGCGGCTCGGCGGCCTCGAGGTGGCGGTGATCATGAACACCGGCGACATGATCCTCGAGTCCCTCGATACGCTGCTCGACAGCGGCAAGGTGGGCGGGCTGTTCGCCGGCGCGGTGCTGTTTTTCTTCCTGCGCCGCTTCCGGCTGACGCTGATCATCGCCCTGTCGATCCCACTGTCGATCGTCATCGCCCTGACGGTGATGTACTTCTCGGGCGAGACCCTGAACATCCTGACGCTGCTCGGGCTGATGATCTGCGTCGGCCTGCTGGTCGACAACTCGGTGGTGGTGGCGGAGAACATCGTGCGCCTGCACCGCGAGGGCCGCGCCCGGCGCGACGCGGTGGTGCGCGGCGCCGGAGAGATCGCGCTCGCCATCGTCATGGCCACACTGACCACCGTGGCGGTGTTCCTGCCGGTGTCGCTGGTCCAGGGGCAGGCCCAGTTCTTCCTGCTGCGGCTGTCGATCCCGATCTCGGTGTCGCTGCTGGCGTCGCTCTTCGTGGCGCTGATCTTCGTGCCGCTGGCGGTGTACTTGACGCTGCCGACGCGCAACGGCAACGGCAAGGGCAACGGCGCCACCGACCGTCCCCGGGGGCCGCTGGTGCGCTCCCTGGAGCGCCTGCACCGCGGGGCCGACACGACGCTGCGCCACGCCTACCAGGCGAGCTTCGGGCGCCTCAACGACGGATACCACGGCCTGCTCGGCTTCGCGCTACGCCACCGCCTGTACGTGGTGCTCGGGGTGGTGCTGTCGTTGGTCGTCACCGGCGGTCTGTTCGCCGGCGACAAGGTGCGCATCGTCGACCAGGACGAGAACGAGCGCCCGGGGGTGCAGATCGGCATCGAGGTGCCGAACACCTACACCTTCGAGGAGGTGGAGGCCTGGTTCCTCGAGGCCGAGAGGGTGCTCGAGGCGAACCAGGAGGCGTGGGGCCTCGAGGGCTACTTCTTCTTCCACCGCACCAACTACGGCCGGATCGAGGGCTGGTTCGACAGCCCCCGCAGCACGGACCTGTCGCCGCGCGAGGTGACCGAGCAGATCCTGGCCGCGCTGCCCGAGAAGCCCGGCCTGGTGTTCGAGACCGGCACCGAGGACCAGACCGGCCAGCAGGGGGGCGAGTCGACCCACGTCTTCACCCTCAACGGCGAGGATCCGGACGCCCTCGAGCGGGTGGCGGAGGACCTCGAGGAGCTGTTCCTGCGGGTGCCGGGGGTGCTGGGGCTCCAGGGCTCGGGCCGCGAGCCGGCACCGAGCGAGATGGCGCTGGTGATCGACCGCGAGCGGGCGCAGCGCCAGGGGGTGAATCCGGCGGTGGTGGCCGGCGTGGTGGGCTACGCCCTGCGCGGCCAGGCGCTGCCGAAGTTCTACCACGAGGGTCGCGAGATCGACGTGCGGGTGCGCTTCGAAGAGCAGGACCGCGAGCGCCTCGACCAGCTCTCCGCTTTCCTGGTGCCCACCGAATCGGGCAGCTACGTCACCCTCGGGTCGCTCACCGACAGCCGCATGCTGCAGTCGGCCCAGGTGATCCGTCGCATCGACAAGCGCCTGGCGCGCACCATCACCCTGGAGCTCGCCGAGGGGCAGGAGGAGGCGACCCGGCAGCGCCTGATCGCCCTCGCCTCGGGCATCGACCTGCCGGAGGGCATCGGCTTCGGCACCGGCCAGGCACCCGAGGGGATGGACGAGGACCTGCTGGCGATGCTGTTCGCCGCCCAGCTCTCGATCCTCTTCATCTACCTGCTGATGGGCTTCCTGTTCGAGAGCTTCATCCTGCCGCTGTCGATCCTCACCACCATTCCGCTGGCCGGCATCGGGGTGGTGTGGATGCACTTCGTCTCCGGCCGGCACATCGACTTCCTCGGGGTGGTGGGCCTGGTGCTGCTGATCGGGGTGGTCGTCAACAACGGCATCGTGCTGATCGACTACGTCAACCGGCTGCGCAGGGAGGGCGAGGAGCGCACCGAGGCGCTGCTGCTCGCCTCCACCCGCCGTTTCCGGCCGATCATGATGACCGCGCTGACCACCATCTGCGGCATGATCCCGCTGGCCATCGGCGAGCCCACGTCGATGGGTCTTTCCTACAAGAGCTTCGGCCTGACGCTGATCGGCGGTCTCACCGCCGCCACCTTCCTCACCCTGCTGGTGGTGCCGGTCTTCTACACGCTCTTCGACGACGCCCGCGAGATCACCGCGTCGCTGTGGCGCCGGCGCCCGGCGAAGCCGCCCGAGGGTGCCGCCGAGGGGCTCGGAGCGCTGACGAGCTAGCGGACGGGAAAAGCGCGCGGGGCGTCCGTCTCCAGGGGTGAACCCATTCCCCTGGAGAAAGGACAAGCCTTGCTCGTGCCCCGCCCGCTCGCCGCCTCCCCCTTCGCTGCCGTCCTGATCCCGGCCGCCGTCCTGGCCGCCACCCTCGCCGCCTCGCCGCCGGCCGCCGGGCAGCCCGCCTTCGGCCCCGAGGTGACCGTCGTCGAAGGCTCGCCCGCGACCGGCATCACGGTCTCCGATCCTGCGGTCACCCTGGATGCCGACGGCCGTGTCCTGCTGGCGTGGCAGCGTCGCGAGGCGCGGGAGCTGGCGTCCCCTGTCCTCGACGTCCATGGGCGGCTGTTCGGCGCCGACGACGTCGGCGGCCCGGAACGGGAGCTCGCGGCGAGCCGCTTCGACGAGACGTCGCCATTCCTCGCCGGCGACGGTCGTGGAACCAACCTCCTCGTCTTCCATCGCGCCGACTTCGACCACCCCCCTGGCTGCGCGACCGCCAGCTTCGGCGAGGTGCTCCATCGTGTGCTCGACGGCGACGAGCCGGTCTCCAGCGGCGAGGTGAACCAGAACGCTGGCGGCGGGAGGAGTCCGGCGGCGGCGATGAGCCCCCTCGGCGAATTCGTGGTGGCCTACGAGTCGAACGCCTGCCCCGGCCTCGGCGTGGAGGCCGGCACCAAGCTGCGCCGCTTCCCCGGGCCCCGCACCGCGCTCGACGGCCTCTACTCCGAGCAACCGCTGGCGGTGGCGATCAACTCGGCGGGAAGCACCGCCGTGGCGATCGCCCACCCGGCCGCCTCCGGTGTGTGCGACACCGCGCAGCCGTGCCTGTTCACCGTGCAGCGCTTCGCCGCCAACGGCGATGCGTTGCGGCCGATCGTCTTCGACTCCTACGCCAACACCGGGTTGGTGACGACCTTTGCGCCCGCGGTCGCCCTGCAGGAGGACGGCAGCACGGTGGTCGCCTGGGTGCGCTTCGACTTCACCACGCCGGAGGTGCTTTCGGTGGTCGGGCAGCGCTTCGATCCGAGGGGCGAGCCGAGGGGTGACGAGCTGGAGATCAGCGCCGGGGTGGTTCCGCCGGACAGCCAGAGCTTCGAGCCGCCCGCCATCGCCCTGGCCGTGGACGGCAGCTTCGCCGTGGCGTTCACCGTGGGAGACGCCGCCTACGTGCGGCTCTACGACGCGGCGGCTCGGCCCCTCGGCCCGCCGCTGCGGGTCACCGAGCGGGCGGTGGAGAAACTGGCGCTGGCGCGCAACCCGGCGGGCGACGTGGTGGTGGCCTACGCCACTGGCGACGCGATCCGCTACCGCCGCTTGGCGGCGGGCCCCTGCGCCGGCTCGACCACCGACCTGTGTCTGGGCGGCGGCCGATTCCGGGTGGGCGCCCGGTGGCGCACGCGCGATGGCGATGTCGGCGCGGGCCAGGCGCGGATGTTGACCGCCGACACCGGGTACTTCTGGTTCTTCGACTCCGCCAACGTGGAGGTCGTCGTCAAGGTGCTCGACGCCTGCGCCGCCTTCGACCGCCACTGGGTTTTCGCCTCCGGGCTGACCAACGTCGAGGTCGAGCTCGAGGTCGAGGACGTGCTGAGCGGCGAGATCCGTCGCTACGTCAATCCGCTCGGCCACCCGTTCGAGCCGATCCAGGACACCGGCGCCTTCGCCACCTGCCCGTGAGGAACCCGACGATGCGCCATCTCGTGCTCGCCTTCCTGCTGCTCGACGCTGCCGGTACCGCTCTGGGGCAGACCTGCCCCGAGCCGCCGGAGCTCTACCCGCAGACCGGTTTCTACACCCGCATCGACGCCTTCGGCGAACGCCTGCTCGGCTGGGACCTGGAACTGCGCCGCATTGCCCTGCTCGACGCGGCGGGCGGCGCTCCGGCGCCGCTCGCCTTCCGTCCCGCCGATGGCGTGGAGGACGTCGCCCTCGTCGGCTCCCTGGCGGCCGTCGTCGACGGCCCCGGCCTGCGGCTCCTCGACGCCGACGATCCCGCCCTGAACGAGCTCTCGGCGTTGTCGACCTCCGGCTATTTCCTCCGCGTCGACCTCGCGGCCGGCCTGGCGGCCGTCTACGACCAGGAGCTGCGCGAGGTCGTCCTCGTCGACGTCACGGATCCCGCGGTGCCGGTGGTGGCCGGACGATACCCCGCCGGCGAGGTGCGCGACCTGGCCTTGCGGGGCACCGATCTGCTGCTGGCCCTGGAGACGGGGCTGGCCTGGGTCGACGTCTCGAACCCGGCCGCCCCCACCCTGATGGCGACCCGCGCCGACCTGGGGCCGTTCGCCGCCCTGGCGGCGGCCGGCGGCTACCTGGTGGCCCACGATCTGGAATTCGCGAGGCTCTCGGTGTTCGACCTCGCCCTGCCCGGCCTGCCCCTGCTCGGCTTCACCCCGGCCGGCGATCCCCGGGACGTCGCGGTGTACCCCTGCCGCGCCTGGGTGGCGCAGGCGGCGCCGGGCCGCAGCGGCCTCGAAGCCCTCGATCTCGTCGATTGTGGCGGCTGCGACCCGCGCTGCGTGGAGGACGGGGCGACGCTCTGCCTCAACGAGCGGCGTTTCCGGCTCCAGGCACGCTGGCGGACCGCTGGCGGCCAAGCCGGCACCGCGGGCGCGGTGCGGCTCACGGCCGACACGGGCTACTTCTGGTTCTTCGACCCCGACAACGTCGAAGTGGTCGCCAAGGTGCTGGATGCCTGCGCCGCCTTCGACCGGTACTGGATGTTCGCGGCGGGGTTGACCAACGTCGAGGTCGTCATCGAGGTGGAGGACCTGGACACCGGCGTCACGCGCCGCTACGAGAACCCGCTGCGTCAGCCGTTCCAGCCGGTGCTCGACACCGCCGCCTTCCCCACCTGTCCTTGACGCCGGGCGCGGTTTTCGCAAGCGTTGCGCGGCAGACCATCACCCCCTGGGGGGAGGAGAGCCATGGATCGCAAGAGCATTCGGGACGAAGACATCGAAACCCGCTACGCCGGCACCGGGTCCGGCCTCGCCGCCGGCCGCGACACGGACGCCGAGGACGCGGATGCCGACGAGACCGACGCCGCCGACACCGACGGCACCGATGCCGACGATGCGGACGCCGACGACGCGGACGCGGACGACGCCGACGACGACACCCAGGCCCTGCGCTGACCCGCCGCGGCGCATGAGCCGCCGGGAGGACCCCGCGTCCTGAGCATCCTGCGGCCGTTCTGCGCCGCGGCCTCCCGCCAGCACGGGGAGCCGCTCCATGGCACCGCCTCGCGGGCCCACGTCTGGGCCCTTCTCGAGGTGCCCGCCTCCTGGCCCGGCGATCCGCTCGACGCCGACGCCCTGCCGCCTCCGGTGGCGGCGCACCTGCGGCGGTTTCGCGACCAGACACCCGGCGCCCGCGTGGTGCTGCTGCGCCGTTCGTTCCGGGCGGTCGCCGCACCCCGCTTCTTCCTCGCCCGCACCGCCGAGCGCGGCGCCGACCTGCGGGAGTGGCCGCTCGCCGCCTCCGAGGATCTGCTCGCCCTGGACCTCGCGGCCGCCGCCGCGGGCGACGGCGGTGTGCCGGTCGACGAGCCGCTCCTGCTGGTGTGCACCCACGGGCGCCACGACCGCTGCTGCGCCCGCTGGGGCAACCCGTTCTACCGCTCCCTGGCGGCGCGGGTGGGGGACGCCGCCTGGCAGTGCTCCCACATCGGCGGCGACCGCTTCGCAGCGAACCTGCTGTGGCTGCCCTGGGGCGTCTTCTACGGCCGCCTCGAGGCGACGGATCTCGACCGGCTGGTCGCCGCCTGCGCCCGCCGGGAGGTGCTGCTCGACCGCTACCGCGGGCGTGCCTGCCACCCCTTCCCGGTGCAGTCCGCCGAGTACTTCGCGCGCCGCGAGTGGGGGGAGCTGGCCGCCGACGGCCTGCGCCTGCTCGGCCGCCGGCGCGGGGAAGACGGGCGCTGGGCGGTGCGACTGGCCGGCCGCGACGGCCGGGTGGCGCGGGTCGAGGTGGCGCGGCGGGCGTCGCCGTACTGTCTCGCCCCCACCTGCGGCACCCGCACCGAGCGCCCGGTGCCGCTCCACGACCTGCTGTCCTTCGAAGAGCTCGCCGCCCGCGAGCAGGAGCCGCCATGACCGAGTCGTCGCCCTTCGAGCACCTGATCGCGCCGGTGGCGCCGGAGCGCTTCTTCCGCGACCACTGGGAGCGCGCGCCGCTGGTGGTCGCGGCGGCCGAGGCCGGCCGCGGCGCGGATCACTACGCGGATCTGCTCACCCTGGCGGACCTCGACCGCCTGCTTGCCGAGGGCGGCCTGCAGCACCCCGGGCTGCGCCTGGTGCGCGACGGCAAGGCGCTGCCGCGCGGCCGCTTCACCGAGGACGTGGCGTGGGGCGACGGCGTCTTCCGCGGCGCCATCGTGGTCGAGCGGGTGCTGGCCGAGCATCGTGCCGGCGCCACCGTGGTGTTCCAGGCCCTGCACCGCAGCTACCGCCCGCTGGCGCTGCTGTGCCGCGACCTCGAGCGCCGCTTCGCCCACCGCTTCCAGGCCAACGTGTATCTCACGCCCCCCGGCGAGCGCGGCCTGGGCATCCATTTCGACCGCCACGACGTGTTCGTGCTGCAGGTCCACGGCAGCAAGAATTGGACGATCTGGGACGCGGCCCTGGACCTGCCGTCGCGCAGCCACCGCTTCGACGCCCGGGCCACCGACCCGGGCGAGCCGATCCACCGCGTCACCCTGCGGAGCGGCGACCTGCTCTACCTGCCGCGCGGCTACCCGCACCGGGCCGAGGCGCGCGACGAGCCGTCGGTCCACGTCGCCCTCGGGGTGGTCACCACCACCTGGGTGGACGTCTTCGCCAAGGCGTTGACCGGGCTCGCGGAGGACCCGGCGTTCCGCCGCTCCCTGCCGGCGGGCACCCTCGCCGACCCCGCCGGCTGGTCGACGCTGGAGGACGACTTCCGGGCCCTCTGCCGCCGCTTCGCCGACACCGCCGAGCTCGCCCCGATCCTCGACCGCCTGGCGGCCCGCTTCGCCGAGACCCGCACCCCGCTCGCCACCGGCCGCCTCGCCGCCGCCTCCGAGCCCGTCGAGGTCGACGCCGATACCCTCCTGGTCCGCTCCCGGGAGGTGGTCGCCTACCTCGTCCAGCAAGGGGGAGATGGCGGTGCGGGGGGGCGCGCCGAGCTGGTGCTCCCCGGCCGGCGGGTCACCTTCCCGGCGGAAGCGCGGCCGGCGCTGGAGCGCATGCAGACGGGCGAGCCGTTCCGGGTCGGCGACCTGCCCGGCGGAATCGACGGCGAGTCCCGCGAGGTGATCGCCCGGCGGCTGGTGGTGGAGGGCTACCTGGTGCCGGCGGACGCAGGCGTCGGCGACGAGGAGCAGCGCCGTGTCCGCGACCCGGCACTCGCGAGCTTCGGCTCGGTTCGCGGTGGCTTCGCGGGTCGGACGTCGGCGGAGCGGGCCGACGCCGGGCCGCCGTAACGCCGGGCCGCCTGCGGCACCACGAGCGCTGCCCCTGACGGAGCTGACGTCGTTCTCGTTCGGCACGGAGGCGACGGCGGCCTCACGGCCGTCCTGCGGCGCCCTCGAGGGCACCGTCTGAACCTCGCCGGGTGCCAGCATCCGGTGCATGGGGCTCCGTACGAGCCCGGAAGGTGTGGCTGCCGGGCCGTCAGGACGTGGTGGTGCGGCTAGCCTACACCTCCCTCGGCGGCTGCTTGGCGGTGGAGCTCGAGGGGACCACGCCGGTGGCGGCCGGCGGCCGGGGCAGGTAGGCTCTCGCCGATGCCACTGCGCCAGACCACCGGTTCCGTCGTCTGCCCGTCGTGCGGCAAGCTCGTCGGGGTCAACGACCCGAAGTGCTGGGAGTGCGGGCGGCCATACCCGGGGATGTTCGGGTACGCGCCGCTGTTCCGCCGCCTGGGGCGGGATCTCGGGTTCGTGCAGATCGTCACCTGGAGCTGCGTGGCGCTCTTCGTGGCGACCCTCATCTCCGACACCTCCGGCATCGGCGGCGGCGGCATGCTCGGCATCCTGTCGCCGTCGCGGGTGAGCCTGATCGTCTTCGGGGCGGCCGGGCCCGGACCGGTGCTGGGGCTCGGACGGTGGTGGACGGTGCTCTCCGCCGGCTGGCTCCACGGGGGCCTGATCCACATCCTGTTCAACGTGCTGTGGATCCGGCAGCTCGGCCCGCAGACCGCCGCGGTCTACGGCGCCGGTCGGATGGTGATCATCTACGTGCTCGCCTCGGTCACCGGTTTCGTCGCCAGCTCGCTGGCCGTCTTCGCGCCGACGGTGCTCCGGTTCGTCATGGGCGGCGGGCATCCTTACTCGATCACCGTCGGCGCCTCGGCCGCCATCTTCGGCCTGCTCGGCGCCCTGATCCACTACGGGCGGCGGGGGTCGAGCGAGGTGGGGCGCCAGGCGTGGATCTACGCCATCGTGCTGTTTGCCTTCGGCCTGATGATCCGCGGCGTCGACAACTGGGCCCACCTCGGCGGCCTCGCCGGCGGTTGGCTGGTGTCGCGCTGGCTCGACCCCATGAAGCCGGAGCGCGGCGACCACCTGCTGCTTGCCATTGCACTGCTGGTGGCGTCCCTCGCTTCGGTGGTCGCCTCCTACGTCACGGGTCTTCGTTTGTTGCCGTAGCTGCACGATTCTTGCAAGCAATCTCCCGGCATCTGTTCACCGAACTTCAGGGGAGACGAGTCACATGGATCAGCACTCGGGGACGGGACGAGGTGTGGATCGCCGGAGGTTCCTCCAGGCCGGCGGCGCGTTGGCGGCGGCCGGCTATCTGGCGCCCAGCGTGGCGCGCGCGCAGGTCACGCCGGGACTTTCGCCGGTAGGCGAGACGCCGCTCGGTCCCAAGCCGGCGGTCGATTGCATCGACGTGCTCATCACCGGCCTGGCCGGGATTCCCACCTCGCTCAAGAACGATCTCTGGGCGCAGCTGGGTGCCGCCGGGATCGCCATCTCCGCCGAGGACGGCGCCGGCGCCATCGCGGCGCTCCAGCAGTTCGTCGAGATCGTCGAGACCGACGACAACCTCGACATCTTGAACGCCACCCAAGGGGGTTTCCGCGATCCCGCCTTCCCGGGTGCCGGCGGCATCGGCGACGGTGTGCTGGCGGCGGCCGAGTACCTGATCTCGCTCGGACCCACCGGGCTGCTCGAGCGCGAGGTGGTGCTCACGGCCGGCGTCCGCGCGGCGATCGACCAGTGCGACCGCGACCTCGCCACCTGCCTCGGCCGGCCGTTCCAGGCGCGAGTGCTGTGCTACGGGCTGCTGCTGATCCCGGCCCCCCTCGGCGTCGGCCTGTTCGCCGCCAGCGTGCAGGTGCTCGACGGCGCCCTCGGCAACCCGCCGTGCTACACCGCCTTCCGGGGCTGCGTGGCGTCGGCGGCTTCGGCCGGCGGCTTGTAGAAGTTACCGGAGCCAGGGCCAGGACGAGCCGACCGCGCGGACTGGGAGATGCAGCCCGGCCGCTCCCTGGGGCCTGAGGGTCCAGCTCTAGTCCTGCAGCGCTTCGACGCGCTGCCGGATCTGCCGATCGGCCGGCCGGAGCTCCAGCGCCCGCCGGTAGTGGCGGAGCGCCTCCTCCCTGTGGCCGCGCCGGAGCACCGTCTCGGCCACGATGAAGTGGCAGTCGAAGTCGTCCGGGTGCTCCGCCAGCAGGCGGCGGCACTCGTGGGTCGCCGCGCCCGAAGCTCCGGCCAGCGCCAGGTTGCGGACCAGGGTCTGGCGGCCCTCCAGGGGCAGCGGCCGGTGGGCCAGTGCCCGCCGGTAGTGCTCCACGGCCGCCGAGCGGTGGCCCGCCTGCTGGTGGGCGAGACCGAGGTTGGTGCGCACGCGCCAGGTGTCCTGGCCCGCCGCCAGCGACGCGCTCCACAGGCGCTGCGCGCTGGACCAGTCCTCCACCCGCACCGCCGTGCGCCAGCCCGCGGCCAGCAGGACGCCGGCGAGGAGCGCCGCCACCGCCGGACGCCGCCGCGCTCCCACCCCCGCCGCGCTCCACTCCTTCGCCGCCAGCCATCCCACCAGCAGGCAGATTCCGAACGACGGGACGACCAGGTAGCGCTCCGCCAGGTAGTGGGGCGTCAGCGGCAGCAGCAGGTTGGAGGCCGGCAGCCAGGTGAGGAGCGTCCAGGCGAGGGCGAAGCTCGCCACCGGCGCGCGGCGGACGAGGGTCGCGGCGGCGCCGGCCCAGGCGGCGAGCAGCAGGAGACCGAGCAGGGCCCGCGGGTGGAGGAGCCGGCGTGCCGCCGGCGCCGACCAGTCCGCCGACAGGTCGAGGGGCAGCAGGAGGAGGGCGACCTGGCGCGGCACCGCCGCCAGGGCGAGGGCGGTGGATTCGGTCCAGGTGGCGGCGCGCAGCTCGGTGGTGGCGGCCACGGCCTCCGGCGCGACCGCGGCGGCGAGGCGGGGCGCCGCCAGGACGGCGGCCAGCAGGAGAGCGGCGGCGAACGGAGCGAAGCGCAGGGCGGCGCGGCGCAGGCGCGGGCGTCGCCCGGGCGGGTTGCCGGCCAGGGGCAGGAGATCGGTGATCAGGAGCGCCAGCGGCACGGCGGCGGCGGCGACCTCCTTGGCCCATACCGCCAGCGCCACCGCCAGCAGGGATGCCGCGTAGGCGAGGCGCGGACGACGCCGGGAACGCCAGAAGAGCAGTGCCGCCGCCGCGAGGAGGAAGGCCAGCACGTCCTTGCGGTTGACGAAGGAAGCCACGGCTTCGACGTGCACCGGGTGGAGCGCGAAGAGCAGCCCGGTGAGGAGGGCGGCACGCGACGGCAGACGGGATCCGGCGTGGTGGACTGCCTCCCGCCGGGCCGCCAGCCCGGCGCCCGGGCTGGCTCCGGGCGCCTCCCCCCGCCCTGCCCGGACGGCGGTGAGCACGAGGGCGGCGGCGGCGGCGAGGGCCGCGGCCAGGGCGTGCAGCAGCAGGTTGGTGAGGTGATAGCCGAAGGCGCGCTCCCCCCACAGCGCGCGGTCGAGGCAGTAGGTCAGGTGGGTGAGCCCGCGGGGAGCGAGGGCGCTCCGCCAGCACGAGTCACCACCGGCCGCGAGCGCCTGCATCTTCCACAGGTCGTCGTAGACGAAGCCGTGGTCCAAGGTCCCGAGGTAGATCCCGGCCGCGGCGAGGGCCGGCAGCAGCAGGAGGCGCTTCACGGCCTCCTCGTTCCCTTTCGCTTCCGGGCCCGCCGGCGGGCCAGGCCGCCGGAGGCGACGGCGCCGGTCCAGGCGAGCTTCTCGCGCAGGGGAGCCCCGCTCAGCAGGTAGGCGCGGGGGAGCTCCGCGCGCACCGGCCATCGCGGGGCGGCCAGCGCCAGGGCGCGGCGCGGGCGCCAGAGCGCGGCGAGCGCGAAGCGCCCCAGTGGCGAGGGCGCCAGCGCGGTGGCCGGGGCGGCAATGTCCGGCCGGTCGAACAACTCGGCGGCGAGCTGCAGCGAGAGCCAGGCGGCGCCGGCCAGGTGGTGCTCGCGGGCCAGGGCGGCGAAGCGGGCGGGGTCCACCGCCCAGGTCGCGCGGTGGACCGCGAGGTCGGCGAACAGGCGCAGCAGGCAGTGGCCGTGCTGGCGGGCGTGGAGCGCCAGGTGGAGCAGGAAGCGCTCCGGCGCGGGCACCGGAACCTCGAGGCCGCCGAGGTGCCAGGCGGCGGCGTCGGCCCACGCCGGCTCGGCGGCGGCCGGCGGGCCGAGGTTGAGCAGGCGGAAGTGGAT
>DATACC010000310.1:0-15056 GCA_036259255.1 Thermoanaerobaculia bacterium
AGCGCCAGGCCCCAGGCCGCGCGCGGCAGCGCACCGGGAACGAGGCCCGCGACACGGCGGGCGAACGAGCGACGTGCCGCGGGCCGCCCGGGGAACCGCTCCCGCACCGCCGGCACGGGCTCCGGGCGGCGTGCCGGCGCGCCCGGCGCGGATCTCGACCCGGCGGGCGCTTCGGCTTGGCGCTCCGGCCTCCCCGTCGCCGCCAGCAACTCCGAGCCGGTGGCCCCGTCGATCGGTTCCGTGTCGCCCCTCCTCTCGTCTCCCGTCCGCGGCCGAGCCCTCCTGGTCCGCTGTCTCGGGTCCGCGGTTCAGCCCCTCGGCGCGGCGCCCTCCGCCGCCACCTCGGCCGCCGGCGCCGCCAGCGGCTGGACCGCCGGCTCCCACCACCCGTCGTCCGGCTCGAAGGGCTCGCCCTCGTGCGTGCAGGGCGACGCGATGTGGTCGCGGCCGTAGAGCGACTTGCCGCTGTGGCGAGCACGGAACTTCGGGTACACGGCGCCGCACGCCTTGCAGAAGCGGCCCACCACCGGCCCGCGGCGCTCCGGGGGCAACTGGCTGGCGGGCGCGGCCTGCGGCACCCGGTACATCACCGGCCTCCCAGCAGCTCGGACCGCGAAAAGAAGAAGCCGACCTCGATCGCCGCATTCTCGGGCGAATCGCTGCCGTGGATCGCGTTGCGCTCGATGGAAGTGCCGTAGAGCGCCCGCACCGTGCCCGGCTCGGCCTTGGAGACATCGGTGGCGCCCATCACCTGACGCAGATGGGGCACCGCATCCTCCCGCTCGAGCGCCACCGGGATCACCGGGCCGCTGGTCATGAACTCCACCAGGCTGCCGTAGAACGGACGCTCCCGGTGAACCTCGTAGAAGGCCTGGGCCTGAGCCTCGTTGAGGCGGGTCAGCTTCAGGCCGCGGATGGTGAAGCCCTCCTGCTCCAGGTGGGCCAGGATCTTGCCGGCATGGCCGGCCGCGACGCTGTCCGGCTTCAGGATCGCCAGGGTGGTCTGCATGGTCTCCCTCGTTTCTCGCATTCTATGTCTTCAGTCGCCCGCAGGGGCCGCCGCGCGGTCCTCGGACGGGGGGTTCAACACCAGAAGGTCCTCCTCGGCGCCGGTGAGCGCGAAGGCGGTGCCCACCAGCTCCACCGCGGCATCGGGCCCCAGCAGCACCGCCGAGCCGGCGGGCAGCCCCAGCCCCCAGGCGACGCCGGGCTGGGCCAGGAGCTGGCGCAACCGGCGGTCGTGGGCAGGATCGAAGTTGGGCT
Source organism: Thermoanaerobaculia bacterium (assembly GCA_036259255.1). Lineage (GTDB taxonomy): Bacteria > Acidobacteriota > Thermoanaerobaculia > Multivoradales > JBCCEF01 > DATACC01. The sequence goes on from DATACC010000310.1 coordinate 1,264, forward strand.
CCACCACGCCGTCGGGAAGCCAGCCGAGGCCCGGCACCACGCGGCCCACCTTGATGCTGCGCGCCACCAGCCCCACGGCCTGGGCGGCGGCGGCGATGGCGACCACCACGCCGCCGGAGCGCAGCCGGTCGAGCAGCGCCTCGTTGGCGGGCGAGCCCTCCACCGCCTCGAGCAGGTGGTCGGCGACGCCGCCGCCCAGGTAGACGGCGGCGCACTCGCGAATGCGCTCGGCGTTGCGGCCGCGGCGGCCGTCGCGGGCACGGTAGATCGGGATCACCTCGCACACCCGGTCGTGCTCGCCCTCCAGGTAGTCCGCGAAGTGGTGGCCGTAGTCCACCGAGCCGCTGGCGGCGGGTACGAAGCCCACCGGCCCCTCGCCGGCGCGGGCGAGCCAGGCGTCGTCCGCCTCGAGGGTCTCGCCGAAGCTGAACTCGCCGCCGCCGAGGAGCGCCAGCCATCCGTCGCCGGGGGGCCGGCGCAGGAAGTCCAGCGGCACCGGCGGGTTCACCGGCGCCGCTCCTTCATCGGCCGGCGTCCGGGCGGCCCAGGGCCCGTGCCACCGTGATGCCCAGCTCGGCGGGCGACTCGACCACGTGGATGCCGGCCGCCGCGAGCGCCTCCATCTTCTCGGCCGCGGTGCCCTTGCCGCCGGAGATGATGGCCCCGGCGTGGCCCATGCGGCGACCGGGGGGAGCGGTGCGGCCGGCGATGAAGCCGACCACCGGGCGGTCGAAGTTCTCGCGCACCCAGGCCGCGGCCTGCTCCTCGGCACTGCCGCCGATCTCGCCGATCAGGATCACCGCTTCGGTGTCCGGATCGTCGCGGAAGGCCTCGAGGCAATCGATGAAGCTGGTGCCGTTGATCGGATCGCCGCCGATGCCGACGCAGGTCGACTGGCCGAGCCCCAGGTTGGTGAGCTGCCACACCGCCTCGTAGGTGAGCGTGCCGGAGCGGCTGACCACGCCCACCGAGCCGGGCCGGTGGATGTGGCCCGGCATGATGCCGACCTTCGCCTGGCCGGGGGTGATCAGCCCGGGGCAGTTGGGGCCGATCAGCCGCGTCGGGTGGTGGGCCAGGTACTCCTTGACCCGCAGCATGTCGGCCACCGGGATGCCCTCGGTGATGCACACCACCAGCTCGACGCCGGCGGCGGCCGCCTCCATGATGGCGTCGGCCGCGAACGGCGGCGGCACGAAGATCATGGTGGCGTTGGCGCCGGTCGCCGCGCGGGCCTCGGCCACGGAATCGAACACCGGGATGCCCTCCACCTGCTGCCCGCCCTTGCCCGGGGTGACGCCGCCGACCACCTGGGTGCCGTACTCGCGGCACCCCAGCGCGTGGAACTCGCCCTCCTTGCCCGTGATGCCCTGCACCAGCAGGCGCGTCTCGCTCCCGACCCAGATCGCCATGGCTTATTTCCCTCCCCGCGCCGCGGCCACCACCTTGTCGGCGGCGTCGGCCATCTGGTCGGCGACGATGAACTCGAAATCGGCCTCGCGCAGCACGCGCCGGCCCTCCTCCACGTTGGTGCCCTCGAGGCGCACCACCACCGGCACGCGGATGCCGCCGAGCTCCTCGATCGCGCCGACGACGCCGCGGGCGATGCGGTCGGTGCGCGCGATGCCGCCGAAGATGTTGATCAGCACGGCCTTGACGTTCTCGTCGGAGACCAGGATGCGGAAGGCGTTGGCCACCGCCTCCTGGCTCGCCGAGCCGCCGACGTCGAGGAAGTTGGCCGGCTCGCCGCCGTAGAGCTTGATGATGTCCATGGTGGCCATCGCCAGCCCCGCGCCGTTGACCATGCAGCCGATGTCCCCGTCGAGGGTGATGAAGTTCAGGTTGTACTTCGACGCCTCCACCTCGGCCGGGTCCTCCTCGGCGAGATCGCGCATCTCGGCGACGTCCCCGTGGCGATAGAGGGCGTTGTCGTCGAAGGTCATCTTCGCGTCGAGGGCGACGACGTCGCCGGCACCGGTGACCATCAGCGGGTTGATCTCCACCAGCGAGGCATCGGTGTCGAGGTAGGCGCGCACCAGGGCGGTCAGGAGCTTGGCGCCCTGCTTGGCGCTGGCCCCTTCGAGGCCGAGGCCGGCGACGACGCGCCGGGCCTGGAACGGCAGCAGGCCGAGGTGGGGCTCGACCTCCTGGCGCAGGATCGCCTCCGGGTTCTCGGCGGCCACCTCCTCGATATCCATGCCGCCGCTCTGCGACGCCATGATCACCGGCTTGCCGCGGTCCCGGTCGAGGGTGATCGAGAGGTACAGCTCGCGGGCGATGTCGGCGGCCTCCTCCACGAGCACCCGGCGCACGGGCTGCCCCTCGGGGCCGGTCTGGGGGGTGACGAGCTGCATGCCGAGGATCTCCCCGGCGAGGCGCTCGGCCTCCTCCGGCGATCCGGCCAGCTTCACGCCGCCGCCCTTGCCACGGCCGCCGGCGTGGATCTGCGCCTTGACCACGCAGCGCCCGCCCATCTCCTCGCAGATCGCGCGGGCCTCCTCGGGGCTCTCGGTCACCCGCCCCCGCGGAGTGGCCACCCCGTGGCGGCGCAGGATCTCCTTCGCCTGATACTCGTGGATCTTCAACGCTGGTCTCTCCTTCGACTGGGGGTGACGTTCGTGCTGGGAATCGCGAACGGGGGCGTGAGCTCGGCCACGCACCGAAAGCGGGACCGCAGTGTATCAGGCGCTGGAGGGACACAGGGCACCCCGTCCGCCCCTTCGCCGGCCCCTACGGCAACCGCAGCACGAGCACCGTCTGGTCGTCCTCGCGAGGGATGTCGCCGGTGTGGCGCTCGACGGCGGCGAGCACGGCGTCGCGCAGGCGGGAGACGGGCTCGTGGGCATTGGCCGCCAGGACCGCCTCCAGGCGGTCGAAGCCGAACGGCTCCTCGCTGTCCTCCGGGTGGGCCTCGACGATGCCGTCGCTGAACAGGAACAGGGTGTCGCCCGCGTCGAGGTGCGCCTCCTTCGGCAGCACGTCGATGACGTCGCGCACCCCCAGCGGGTAGGAGACCGACTCCAGGGCCTCGACCCGGCCGTCGCGGCCGATGCGGTAGGGGAACAGGTGGCCGGCGCTGGCGTAGAGCAGCTCCCGGCGCACGGGGTCCAGGATGGCGTAGCACAGCGTCGCCAGCAGGCGCTTCCTGGCCGTCTGGAAGACGGTGCGGTTGAGGGTCCGGAACACCTGGCCCACGTCCGGGTCGAAGGTCACCTGCACCGCCAGGGCGCTCTTCGCCATCGACATCACCAACCCGCTCGACACGCCGTGGCCGGCGACGTCGCCCACCGCCAGCGCCAACCGGCCGTCCTCGAGCGCCAGCACGTCGTAGAAGTCGCCGCCCACCTCGCTCGCCGGCAGGTAGGAGTGGGCCACCTGGACGCCGTTGAGCTGCGCCGGCAGCTCGGGGAGGATCGAGCTCTGGATGCGGCGCGCCGTCTCCAGCTCCACGCTCTGGCGCTCGCGCTCGGCGATGCGGCGTACGTGGGGCGGCACGTCCTCCCAGCGGTAGACGAACTCCCGGCCGCCCGCCAGCGCCCGCAGGCTCACCAGCATCGGCAAGGCGATGATCAGCAGCGGCAGCGCGCCCTGGAAGCGCAGGAACGGGTCGTCGGCCAGCAGGAACGGCAGCGCCTGGGTCACCACGCCGCCCATCAACGCCGCGAGCAACGCCGTCAGCAGGTCGTAGGCGAGAAACAGCGCCACCAGCCCGGCCGCCCCGAGGAAGCCGAGCAGCAGGCTGCCGGCCACCGTGGAGCCGGAGACCATCGGCCAGAACAGCAAGGCCGAGAGCACCGTCACCAGCAGCCCCGCGCCCCACCGCCCGATGCGCTTCACGCTCGCCGAGAGCAGGAACAGCCGCGCCAGCAGCTCGGTGAACAAGGTGTAGCAGAGCGTGAAGGCGAGCAGCGCCAGCCCGGCCCAGCCGGCGCTCTCCCACCACGGCCCCAGGGTCACGGTGAGCCGCGGCGCCGCGAAGGAGTCCGGCAACAGCCACAGCAGCAGGTGGAGGCCGCCGGCCAGGGCGAGGCCGGCGGCGACGCCGCGCAACGCCGAGGCGGCCACCGTGGCGTTGCCCCACTGGCGCTGGAACAACGCGTCGAAGGCGGCCAGCTTGCGCCCCCAGCGCTCGCGCGACGCCGCCTCGCCCACCGACCACGAGAGCGCCGCCACCAGCGCCATCAACGGGAACCACAGCACCACGAGCTGGACCGGGAAGGCCCAGGCCACCTGGCGCCGGCTGAGCAGGCCGAAGCTGTTGCCCTCCGAGCTGGTGGCGCCGGTGATCAGCATCAGCAGGATGCCGGCGCCGTAGGCGAGCACGAAGATCTCGACGGAGCGGCGCACGCCCACCTCGCCGGCGTGGTAGCGGCGCAGGAAGTAGAAGCCGACGAGGGGAAACAGCAGCACCGGCACCATCATCCGGAACTGGCTCATCAGGGCGATCGGCTGGAGCCGCGCCTGGAGCTCGTTGGCCTCGGGATCGTCGACGAAGCTGGCGAAGCCGGCGAGCTGCTCCCCGGCGAACAGCACCTCGACGCCGTACGGGATCTCGCCCAAGGCGGCATCGCGGTGCCGGTAGCGCACGGCGAGATCGGTGCGCGCCCGCTGCTCGGTGCGGCGCAGCACCGGCTCCGCGAAGTCGGCGAGGTCGAAGCCCTGGGCGGCGAGCAGGGTGTCCGCGCGGCGGCGGGCGTCGGCCGAGTCCACCACACCGCCCTCCTCCTCCGGCGGCACGCGCTGCAGCAGATCCACCACCTCGCCGCGGGGCGAGACGATCACCCGATAGGTGAACTGGCCCGGGCGGGCGCGGGGTGGGTAGACGCGCACGTGCCAGCGCAGGGTCTCGCGGGCCAGCATGTCGCCCCGCAGCCGCTCGAGCCCCGCCGCGGGCAGGGCGCGGTGGAGACGCTCCTCGAGAGTGCTGAAGCCCTCGAGGGTGGTGACCACCAGGGGGTCCTCCACCGGGGGGCCGAGGTCGCGCATCCGCTCGAGCGCGATGGCGGTGGCCTCGGCCTTGTTCACCGTCCAGCTCGGCGGATAGAACGGATAGATGCGGGGGAAAGCCCACACCAGGAGGGCGAGGCCCGCCGCCCCCAGAAGTCCCCACACCAGAAGGTCCTGCCCCTTGTTCCGCAGCATCGTCCTCGGCGGCGCAGGCGTCCACGGCCGGCACCGCGCCGGCCCGCACCGCCTCCGCTCTCTCTCAGGTCCTGCTCTCTGCCAGGTCCGCTACCAGTACGCGCGCCCGGTCCGGCGGGTTTCCCTTCCCCGCGCCGCGCCGGGCCGCGCTCTCCCTCTACTCGGGCAGCGCTTCGATCAACGAGCGCACCGCGTCGGCCGACTGCTCCAGGGCCGCCTTCTCCTCGCCGGTCAGCTCGAGCTCGACGATCTCCTCGATGCCGGCGCGGCCGAGCTTCACCGGCACGCCCACGAATAGGCCGTCGATGCCGTACTCCCCCTCGAGCAGTGCGGCGCAGGGGAGGATCTTCTTCTTGTCGCGCAGGATCGCGGCGACCATGTCGAGCACCGCCGCCGACGGCGCGTAGTAGGCCGAGCCCTGCTTGTAGTAGTTGACGATCTCGGCGCCGCCCTTGCGGGTGCGCTCGTTGATCGCCTCGATCGTCTCGGCCGGCAGCAGCGCCGGCAGCGCAATGCCGTTGACGGTGGCGAAGCGCGGCAGCGGCACCATGGTGTCGCCGTGGCCGCCGAGCACGAAGGCGTCGACGTCCTCCACCGAGACACCGAGCTCGGCGGCGATGAAGTAGCGCATGCGGGCGGCGTCGAGGACCCCGGCCATGCCGAACACCCGCTCGCGCGGGAACCCGGAGACGCGGCGTGCCACCTCGCACATCGCGTCGAGAGGATTGGTGACCAGGATCAGGATGGTCTCCGGCGAGTGCTCCACGAGCTGCTCGACGACCCCGCGGGTGATCTCGGCGTTCTTCTTCAGCAGGTCGTCGCGGCTCATGCCGGGCTTCCTGGCGAGGCCGGCGGTGACCACGCAGATGTCCGAGCCGGCGGTGGCCGCGTAGTCGCCGCCGCCCTCGATCTTCGCGTTGAAGCCGAGCACCGGGGCGGACTCCATCATGTCGAGGGCCTTGCCGGTGGCCAGATCGGCGGCGATGTCCACCATCACCACGTCGGCCAGCTCGGCCTCGGCGATGCGCTGCGCGGCCGTGGCTCCCACGTTGCCGGCGCCCACGACGGTGACCTTGTGATCCATGTCGAATCTCTCCCTCTCGTTCAGGTGGTTCGGTGCGATTCCGCGGCGCGATCTCCGCAGTGCGATTCCGGGGGTGCGGTTCTGGGGTGGAACGCTCCGGCTTCCGGGACGAGGGCTGCAAGAGCGCGGCCGGAGGGCCGCCCGGGTGCCGGGGGGCCGCGCCAACGGTATCATTGCTCGCCATGCCCGAAAACGCCGTCCCCCCTGCCGAAACCGCCTCCGCCCCCCCCGTCGACTGGCCAGCCCTGGTAGCCGCTGCCCGTGCCGCCCGCGGGCGCGCCTACGCGCCCTACAGCGGCTACCGCGTGGGCGCGGCGCTGCTCGCCGGCGACGGCACGGTGCACACGGCGGGCAACGTGGAGAACGGCATCCCGGCGCTCTCGGCCTGCGCCGAGCGGCTGGCGGTGGCGGCGGCGGTGCTCGCCGGGGCCGGGGACTTCCGGGCGCTGGCGGTGGTCACCGACTCCTCGCCGCCGGCCCGCCCCTGCGGCCTGTGCCGCCAGACCCTGGTGGAGTTCGCCCGGGACCTGCCGATCCTCTGCGTCAACGAGCAGGACGAGCAGGCCGAGACGACGCTGGCCGAGCTCTTCCCCACCCCCTTCCGGCTCACCGAGGCGCGCCGCGCGCCGTAGCCGGCCGGGTTCGATGGAGCCCTTGCCGCACCGTCGGCCGCGCATGCTAGCCTGCACGAAATTCGGTACATCGCAGCTCCGCTGCATTCCGGGGCCCCGTTGCGGGCCGGTCGAGGAGGACGTGCCATGAGGTCGTCGAGAAGTTGGTCTCCGTGGGGGGTGCGGGCCGGGCTGGTGCTCGCCCTCGCCGCCGTTCTGGCCCTGCCGCTGGCCGGCTGCAAGGACACTCAGGCGGTCGCCGCCGTGGCCGCCACCGGCACCCAGGTGGCCGACAACCTGGGCGCCTACTACGGCACGCTGCAAGCGGACGTGGGGACCATCGGCCAGGTGGAGGTGTTCCTCGACAGCCTGCGCGGCATCCCGGCCGACGACGGCGAGGCCCAGCGGCTGCAGGCGATCGCCCTGGCGCTCCAGCAGCGGGCGAACCTCGCCGACGCGCTGAAGGCGGCCTACGCCGACCTCGAGACGCTGCTCGCCTCGGACGCCCCCGCCAACGCCTCGGCCTCGGCCGAATCGCTGGTCCAGCAGGTGGAATCGCTGGTGACGATGCCGAACGGCGTCGACCCGTCGACCCTGATCGGCGACCTGGTGGGCGACCTGGTGGGTGCGGTGCGGGCGCGGGAGGTGGAGAAGGCGAACCGCGCCCTGGGCGAGATCGTCTCCGGCATCCAGCAGCTCTTCGCCAGCGAGATCGACCTCTACGCCGGCATCGTGCGGGAGTACAACGACGACGTGGTGCTGCTCGAGCAGGAGCTGATCGGGCGCGACATGCTGGATCTCCAGCCGGTGCTCCAGGACCTGGCGGCGCTCACCGGTCTGAAGCTGACCGGCACCGCCACCGCCGCCTCGGCGCCGGCCGAGGTGCAGACGGCGCTCGCCGCCGCGGCGGTGGTCGGCACCCGGCAGCACCAGGCGGCCTCGTTGGGGGCGGCGCGCAGCCTGGACACGGCGCTGCGCGAGCTGGCAGCGGCCCACGCGGCCATCGACAGCCGGCGCGCGCCGAGTCTCGCGGAAGCCACCGCCGCCATCGCCCGGGCCGGCCAATACCTCGACCAGATCGAGCAGCTCGAGCAGGAGATCCACGCCGCCGGCGACCCGGCGGCCGGCAACACGGGAGGAACGCCTTGACCACGACGTCCAGCGACAGCCAGGCCTTCCAGGCGCTGGAGACGCAGTACTTCTATCTCAATACCAACTTCAACCGCCTGTTCGCGGCGGCCAAGACGCCGGAGGACCAGGACACGCTGCGCCAGGACTTCGTGCAGGCCCGCGACAACTACCGCAAGGCGCAGGTGGAGCGCTTCCGCGACGGCGACCCGATGGTGCAGGACCTGACGGCCAAGGTGGTCGCCGCCCAGAAGCAGATCGAGGCCTCGGCCGAGAAGCTCCAGGACGTCTCGAAGGTCCTCGATCTGGTCACCGACGCCGTCAACCTCGCCAGCCGGCTGGTGATCCTGGCCGCGGCCTGACGAACGGCTTCGGACGGCGGAGGCCGTGAGACGGCGACCGTGCTCCGCCGGGCGTCGCCGGCGCAACTCGTGGAGTGCCAGGCGGATCGGCGGCCTGCGGTCGTCAGCCGGCCGGCGCAGCTCCTCGCGCAGCAGGGGCACTAGCATCTCCTCCAGCGGCTCCCGGCGGTCCGCCCGGCGCCCGCGCTACTGCGGCCGCCTGCGAGCATCACTCGAAGCGCTCGCGCACCGCGGACGCGCGAGCGACCCCGCCAGGGTCACCTCATGACGCCTCCCGGTGTCACCGGCTCCGACCGTGCGCAGCTCGAGGCCGTCCTGGCGCTGGTCCAGGAGGTGCTCGGAGCCGACCTCGTCGGCGCCTACCAGCACGGATCCGCCGTGCTCGGCGAGTTGCGCCCGCGCAGCGACCTCGACGTGCTGGTGGTGAGCCGGCGCGGCACGACGACGTCGGAACGACGAGCGCTCGTGGACCGCCTGCTCCGGATCTCCGGCGCCCCGAAGCCGGGCGCGCCGCGGCCGATCGAGCTGATCGTGGTGGAGGAGCGCGCGATCCGGCCGTGGCGCTACCCGCCGCACCTCGACTTCCTGTACGGCGAGTGGCTCCGGCCCGAGCTCGAGGCGGGCAGGCTCACCCCGGGGTCGTCGACCGAGAGCCCCGACCTCGCCGTGCTGATCACGATGGCCCTCGCCGGGAGCCGCCCGCTGGTGGGGCCGCCGCCGTCCGAGGTGTTCGCGCCCGTGCCGCCCGACGACCTGCGGCGCGCGATGGTGGCAGGCGTCGAGGATCTGCTGGCCGAGCTGGGTGCCGACACGCGGAACGTGCTGCTCACGCTCGCGCGCATCTGGACGACGCTGGCGACCGGGTCGGTGGTCACGAAGGACCGCGCCGCGGACTGGGCGCTCCCGCGACTCCCGGCGCGCCCCGCGGCCGTCCTCGAGCGGGCCCGTGCGATCTACCTCGGCGAAGTCGAGGAGGACTGGACGGACCTCGCGGATGAGGTGGCGCCGTGCGCGCAGTCCCTCGTCCGCCGCATCGAGGCCGTCCGCAGGCACCAGGCGTCGACGTAGCGTCGGGGTGCTAAGCTTCGCCGGTCGACGACCCGGGTGCGCCCGCGCCCGGATGCCGTGTCCCACCACCCAAATCGGATCCTCCCGTGGCGCTTCGAGTCGGTATCGTCGGTCTCCCCAACGTGGGCAAGTCCACGCTGTTCAACGCCCTGTCCGAGGCTGGGGCGGAGGCGGCGAACTATCCGTTCTGCACCATCGAGCCCAACGTCGGCGTGGTCGCCGTGCCCGACGAGCGGCTCGACCGCCTGGCGAAGCTGGCCCGCTCGGCCAAGGTGGTGCCGGCGGCGATCGAGTTCGTCGACGTGGCGGGCCTGGTGGCCGGCGCGTCGAAGGGCGAGGGCCTCGGCAACCAGTTCCTCGCCCATATCCGCGAGGTCGACGCCATCGCCCACGTGGTGCGCTGCTTCGAGGACGACAACGTGGTGCACGTCGAGGGCTCGGTCGCTCCCGCCCGCGACATCGAGATCATCCAGACCGAGCTGCTGCTCAAGGATCTCGAGACGGCCGAGAAGCGGGTGGAGCGCGCCCGCGGCCCGGCCAAGACGGGCAAGGAGGAGGCGAAGCAGGAGCTCGCCTTCTACGAGCGCCTGCGCGACCACCTGGGCGACGGGCAGCCGGCCCGCACCTTCGAGCTGGCGAAGGACGCCGAGGCGCGGATGCTGCGCGAGCTGACGCTGCTCACCGCCAAGCCGGTGCTCTACGTGACCAACGTCGCCGAGGGCGACCTGCCCGACGGCAACGCCCACGTGGAGACGGTGCGCCGCATCGCCGAGGCCGAGGGGGCCGGCGTGGTGGTCGTCTCCGCCGACCTCGAGGCCCAGCTCGCCGAGCTGCCGGCCGAGGAACGCGCCGAGTTCCTGGCCGAGGCGGGTCAGAGCGAGCCGGGTCTCGACCGCCTGATCCGCGCCGCCTACGAGCTGCTGGGCCTGATCACCTACTTCACCGCCGGCCCGAAGGAAGCCCGCGCCTGGACGATCCGCCGCGGCACCAAGGCGCCGGCGGCGGCGGGCGTCATCCACTCGGACTTCGAGCGCGGCTTCATCCGCGCCGAGACGATCAAGTTCGCCGACTACGAGCGCCACGGCAGCGAAACCGCCGCCCGCGAAGCCGGCGCCATGCGCAGCGAGGGCAAGGAGTACGTGGTGGCGGACGGCGACGTGATGCTGTTCCGCTTCAACGTGTAGCGGTCCCGGCGCGCGGGCCGCCGAGGGCCTGAGCTGCCTCACCGTGGTCTTCGGCTTGGTGGCGCCGATGGGTCTCGCCGACGCACCGGGCGACATCCAGATCTTTCTCTTCTGGGTAGCGGTGGCTCTTGGCGGTCTCTGTCAGTGGGCCTGGGCCGTCCCGCGCCTCGTTCGCCGGGTGCAGCCTTCGAGGGAGCAAAGGTGAACGATGGCCCATCCCTCCGCCGGAAGGAGAGCAACGAGCCATGAGCAGGAACAAGCGAACCGTCGAGCAGTACATGGAGGCGTTCTCGCGAACCGATCACGCCGGGGTCCTCGCGTGCCTCACCGAGGACGTGGAGTGGCTGCTTCCAGGTCTCTTCCACATCACCGGAAAGGAGGCATTCGACAGGGAGATCGAGAACGACGCCTTCGTGGGCAGCCCCACGATCCGGGTGACCCGCCTGACGGAGGAGAACGACGTGGTCGTGGCCGAGGGCACCGTGCGGGCCTCCCGCCGGGACGGCGGCGTGCTCGACGCCGTCTTTTGCGACGTCTTCGAGATGCAGGACGGCAAGATCCGGCGTCTGATCTCCTACCTGATGGACACCCGGCAGCCGCATCCCTGACCCACGCCGGCAGTCGGCCCTCAGCGCAGGAACGGCGGATCGCCCCAGTCCCACACCCGGGACGGCTGGAGGTCGACGTCCACCGGCCCGGCGTCCCAGCTCCAGGGCTCCCAGGAGCGGGCGCCGCGGGCGTTGACGTAGAGGCCCCAGGCGAGGGTGAGGGCGAGCAGGCCGGCGAGGGCGCGGCGGCGGACCGGGCGATCCGGCAGGCCGGACGGCGCGCGGAAGGCGGCGGCGAAGGCCGGCAGCGCCAGGAAGAGGTGCAGCGGGATCGTCTCGACCAGGAACCGCGGCCCGTAGGTGTGGCCGGCCCACCAGTGGGGAAAGGCGGAGACCAGCGGCCACCAGAGGAGGGCGGCCCCCGCCGCCGCCAGCTCGACGGCCGTCCAGCGGCCCCGGCGCAGGGCGAAGCCGACGGGGGCCAGCAGCACCACCGGCGCGTAGATCAGCAGCCCGCGGGCGGGGCTGACCAGGTTGGCGAGCAGGGCCTCGGCGAAGTCGGCGTGGAGCGTCAGGCGGCCGGCCCCGTAATAGGGCGGCAGCCAGGTGCCGAAGGCGGCGCGGCTCCAGAGGACGAAGGGCGCCAGCACCGCGGCGGCCAGGGCGAGCCACAGCGGCAAGCGTCGCGGGTGGCGCACGGCCACGGCCGCGCCGAAGGCGAGCAGCGCCAGCGCCGCCGTCGGGCGGACCACGAAGGCGAAGGCCAGCGGCAACGCGCTCGCCGCCACCCACTCGGGCCGCCGCTCGCCCCAGGTGAGGAGCAACAGCGTGGCGGTGAGCAGCAGCATCACCGGGCCGTGCTGCCACAACGCGCGACTCGCCAAGGACCAGGCCGGCGTGGCGAAGGCCAGGGCACCGGCGGCGAGAAGAGCGACCAGCACCGGCCGATGCGCCACCGGCCGCAGGGGATCGGCCGGCCGACCTCCTCGGCCACCAGCTCGCGGCTCCACAGCCGCTTCCACCTCCGCTCTGGCGGCACGAGCCGGCGGCATTCCGGCGACCGGGGTCTCCTCCCTCCGAGCACGGTCTGGCGACGCCAGCGGGCCTCCGGTCCGGGCCAGCAGGTAGAACAGCGCCGCGGCGAGGGCCATCAGCAGGCTGGCGATCGTCTTCTCGAGCTTGCGGTCGTCGTGCTGCGGCGCGCGGGCCTGGAGGCGCCGGCCCAGCTCGCCGCCCGAGGCGAGGTCCGCCACCGCCACCCACGGCGCCGCCAGCACGGCGGTGCCCGGCGGGAAGTAGGAGCGCAGGCGAGGGTCTCCCCCGGGGCCGGCCACCTCCACCACCCGGTAGTCGCCGGCCGGCACGAGGGGGCGGTACTCCTCGAGGTCGAGGTCGCCGCGGCGCGCCAGCGACAGCGCCTCGTGGAGCGCCCATTTCGAGTCGAACGACGCGGTGACCTTGCTGTCCAGGTAGACGCCGGCGACCACCAGGAACACCGCGAGAGCGGGAGCGATCCGGCGCCAGGGGGTCATCGCGCGCCAGCCCTGCACCCGGTGTGCCGGCCTAGACGATCTCGAGCCGCGGCGGTCCCGGCAGCGCCTCGCCCACCGCCGCCGCCCGGTGGCCCGAGGCGAGGAGGGCCGCCAGCAGCGCGTCGGTCGATTCGGCCGGCGTGAACAGCAGCAGGCCGCCGGAGGTCTGGGGGTCGAAGAGCAGCTCGCGCTCGGTCCTGCCCAGTCCGCGGCGGTCGTCGAGGAGGGCGGCGACGTTGTTCGCGTTGGCCTCGGTGCAGCCGGTGCTCACCCCGGCCGCCGCCAGCTCGTGGAAGCGCTCGTGGACCGGCAAGGCCGCGAGGTCGATGCGCAGCGCCACGTCGGAGGCCCGCGCCACGTTGAGCGCGTGGCCGGCGAGGCCGAAGCCCGTGACGTCGGTGGCGGCCTGGACCCCGTGCTCGAGGGCGAGGCGCGAGGCGGCGGCGTTGAGACGCTCCATCTCCACGAGCGCCGGCTCGAGCGCCGCCTGGTCGATCCGGTCGAACTTGAAGGCGTTGATCAGGACCCCGGTGCCGAGCGGCTTGGTGAGCAGCAGGCGGTCGCCGGGGCGGGCCCGGTCGTTGGCGAGCAGCCGCTGCGGGTCGCCCTCCCCCACCACCGCCAGGCCGAACTTGAGCTCCCGATCGCTCACCGTGTGGCCGCCGAGCAGCGCCGCCCCGGCCTCGGCCAGGGCCGCCGCCGCGCCCTGCAGGATCTCCCCGGGCACGCCGTCCGGCAGGTCGTCGGGGAAGCAGCAGAGGTTGAGCGCGAACAGCGCCTCGCCGCCCATGGCGTAGACGTCGGACAGCGAGTTGGCGGCCGCCACCCGGCCGAAGCGCGCCGGATCGTCGCAGACGGGGGTGATGAAGTCGGCCGTGGCGACCAGCGCCCGCTCCCCCAGCAGGTAGGCGCCGGCGTCGTCCGCCGTGTGGGGACCGACGAGCACACGTCCGCCGTGCCCCGCCGCCAGCGCGGCGAGGGGAGCCACCATCGTGGAGAGGTCCCCCGGACCTATCTTGGCTGCTCAGCCGCCGGTGGTCGCACAGGCGGTGAGGCGGAACTTGCGTCGAAACCAGGCCATGGCCCGGCATTCTACGGGTGCGCCGCCGCCCGTGCCCACCGCGCCGCCGGCGGCGC
>DATACC010000311.1:0-1521 GCA_036259255.1 Thermoanaerobaculia bacterium
GGGGACGAGAGACGCCATATCGCTGCCGGTTGCGATGATCGAGGAGAGCGGGCGTGGCGAGGCTCGAAGCGGCGGCGATCGAGGCGGCGCTGGACGCCTGGCTGGCGCCGTTCCTGGACGTGCTGGGCCGCAAGACGCGGCGGCGCTGGGCGCCCCTGTACCTGCACGGCTTGCTCGGCCCGGATGGCCGCCGGAGCCTCCAGCCGCTCGCGACCCGCCTCGGGCTGGGTGGCCACGATCAGCTGCAGCACTTCATCGCCAGCCCGGCCTGGGATGACGCGCCGCTGCGCCGGGTCCTGGTCGCGAAGGCGGATGCGCTGGTCGGCGGCCCGGGTGCGGTGCTGGTGGTCGACGACACCGCGTGCCCGAAGAAGGGCCGGCACTCGGTCGGCGTCGCCCGCCAGTACTGCGGCGCCTTGGGCAAGCGGGCGAACTGCCAGGTTCTCGTCTCCCTCACCCTGGCCCAAGGCGAGGTGCCGGTGCCGGTCGGGCTGCGGCTGTTCCTGCCGGACGAATGGGCAAATGACCCGGATCGCTGCGCCCGCGCCGGCGTGCCGGAGGAGCACCGCCGGGCTCTGGCCAAGACCGAGATCGCGCTTGAGGAGATCGACCGGGTCATCGCCGCCGCGCGCTTCGACCGTGTCCTCGCTGACGCCGGCTACGGCATGGGTGCCGCCTTCCGCCAGGGCCTGAGCGCGCGCGGCCTGGCCTGGGCGGTCGGCGTCCTGAAGACCCAGAACGTCTACCCACCTACGGTGGAGCTGCACCGGCCGACCGCGGCCACCGGGCGGCCGCGCAAGCATCCCGTACCGAGCGAGGCGCCCAGCGCCGCCGAAGCCGTGCTGGCGAGCGCCGACTGGCGCCGGATCAGCTGGCGGAACGGGACCAAAGGACCGCTCGCGGCCGAGTTCGCCGCGCGGCGGGTGCGCCCGGCTGAGGGCGATCAGCTCCGCAACGGCTGGCACCTGCCGGGGGAGGAGGTCTGGCTGGTCGGCGAACGGCGCCCTTCGGGCGAGCGGAAATACTACCTCTCAAACCTGCCGGCCGAGACGCCACTCGGTGAGCTGGCGGCCACGATCAAGGCGCGCTGGGTCTGCGAGCAGGCGCATCAGCAGCTCAAGGAGGAGCTCGGCCTCGACCACTTCGAGGGCCGCTCCTGGACCGGCCTGCATCGGCACGCGCTGATGACGCTGATCGCCTTCGCCTTCCTCCAGCACCTGCGGCTCGAGCAAGCCGGCGGGCGGGGAAAAAAGCGATCCGGCGGCACCCGGACCACCGCCGCAACCGACCCTGCCGGCCATCCGGCGCCTGCTGCTTGAGCGGCTCTGGCGTGCCGCCTCCTGCTGCCCCCGTTGCGGTGCCTACCTCAGATCCTTGCTACCCGAGAAAGTGCCCAGGTAGTGCTAGCTGATGTCGGCCAGCCACACCGCGTCGGGCTCGTTCGCCATGAAGTCCTGCTCCAGCAGGTTCGGCGCCACCGGATGATCGTGCCGGCTGTCGGTCGTTACCGGGAGCCGACGT
>DATACC010000312.1:0-8811 GCA_036259255.1 Thermoanaerobaculia bacterium
GCGGCGGCCGGGAGGTCCCCGCGCCGCCGCCGCCCGCCCGTGCTCGGCCGACCGGCCCCCCGACTACGGGGCCGGTGCCCGCACCTCCACCTGCAGCAGGGTGTTGTTGGTCAGCTCCAGGTAGGCCCTGGTCACCCGGGGCGCCGCGGCCGAGGCGAGGCCGAAGAAAAACGAGCTCTCGCCGGCGCAGAGGCCGGGGGTGCCGAGCTCCCAGGTGAGCCACGGCGCCAGCGACGCCGAGGTCGGCCCTTCCGTGCCGATGCCGCCGGCGGTGACCACGAAGACGTCCTCCAGCACCCGATCCAGGTCGTAGTTCAAGGGCGCGATGTCGCCGGTGACGATGGCCACCCGGCGCACGCACGGGGAGCGCAGGCCGCTGAGCCCGGTGAGATCGAGCCGCCACATGTACGGGATCAGCCCGGCGGCGGCGGTGCCGGCGGGCGCCGGGTCGGCGGTGCGGCTCTGCAAGAAGCCGCTGCCGGTGGTGCCGGGGAGGACGACCGGGGCGCTGGTGTCGTGGACCACGATGCTGCAGGAGGGGGAGAACAGGCAGGCGAGGCTGGTCCCGTGGACGTTGGCCAGGCTGAGGCTCTGGGCCTGGACGGCGCCGGCCGGCAGCAGGGCGAGCAGAGCGGCGGCGGTGGCGAGCAGGGTGGTGGCGAGGCGGCGGTGGACGGTCATCGGATCCTCCAGGGAAAAAGGTTGGTCGAAAGGTACCCACGTCGCTCTGTGGTCGTCCCGGCCGGCGATTCGTTACCGCGCACCGGCCTGCACGCTCTCGTCGTTCCCTCCCAGTACACCTCCTTGGCGAGCATCCGCGCCCGCCCTGGCGTGCCCGGCAGGGCTCTTGCTCCCTCCGGGGAGCAGGAGCCCGAGCCATGAGCTATCCGCGCATCTTTCCCCGCCGATTCGTTCCCGGTGCCGGCCGGGGGCGGGGATTCTCGCGGCGCCGGGCGCGCTTCGAGCACTGGATCACCCGGCTGTACCGCGGCGGCTGGCCGGCGCGCCTCGCCCGGGCCGTCGGCCTGCAGCGCTCGCTCGCCGTGCGCTGGCACCGCTTCGAGCTCCCCGACTGGCCGGCCGGCACGCCGCCGCTCCAGGTGGCCTTCGCCAGCGACTTCCACGCCGGTCCCACCACCGCCGACGCCCTGCTCGCCGAGGCCGCCGCGGCGCTCACCGACGCCGAGCCCGACCTGCTGCTGCTGGGCGGCGACTTCGTCTCCTACCAGGCGGCCCACGTCGACCGCGTGGCACCGCTGCTCGGCCGGGTGCCGGCGCGCCTCGGCCGCTACGCCGTGCTCGGCAACCACGACTTGTGGGCCGACGACCGGGTGATCGTCGCGGCGCTGGAGGCGGCCGGCATCGAGGTGCTGGTCAACCGTGCCGTCGCCCTGCCGCCGCCGTGGGATCGGGTGAGCCTGGTGGGGCTCGACGACTTCACCACCGGCGAGCCCGACCCCCAGGTCGCTGGCGTCGGCGCCGCACCCTTCCGCCTGGTGCTGATGCACGACCCGTCGACGCTGCTCGCCCTGGCGGAGCGCCGCTTCGCCCTCGCCTTCGCCGGCCACACCCACGGCGGCCAGATCTGCCTGCCCGGCGGTTTTCCGCTGCTGGTGCCGGAGGGGCCGCTGGCGCGCCGCTACGTGGGCGGCACCTACCACGTCGGCGGCGGCCGCCGCCTGCTGGTCAGCCGGGGCGTCGGTTGTGGCGAGCTGCCGGTGCGCCTGTTCGCCCCTTCCGAGGTGCATCTGTGCCACCTCGGGCCGGTGAACAGCCGTCGTCCCGGCCGGTAGCGCCGCAGCAAATCGCCCGCCGCCGTCACGCCCTGGCGCTTCCGTGCACTTAGATGTCAGAAGACTCTTTGTCGTTTCTCTTCTTGACGTCGACGAATACGGGGAGCGAGTGGGTAGGCGCGGCGTGGCGTCACGCCGCCGATTCGAAGCGTCTCAAAAAGGAGATGGACCTATGAGGACCGTACCGAAGATCGTCGTCCTGTGCGCCGCCGTCGTTCTGCTGACCTTGCCTGCTTCGGCCCTGACGGCTCGCGACGGCATGGACCTGTTCGTCACGCCGGGCGGCGGCCAGACGACGGTGGACCTGTCGTTGTTCCCGCTCGACCAGGCCTTCGGCCAGGGCGCCACCGCCAGCCCGTCGCTGCTGCCGCTCAAGGGCAAGCCCATCGCCGGCCTCGGCAACACCGACACCGTGGTCCACCGCATCAGCGACGTGACGCTGAGCGGCGGCGGCACGAGCGGCACCACCGCCATCGAGCTGGTCGGCCTGCGGCTGGTTTCGGAGCGCACGGTGGCGATCACCGTCGCCAACCAGACGACCCACTGGAACGTCGAGGTCGGGCTGTCGAATCTCGCCTCCAGCAACGGCTGGATGACGATCCAGCAGAACACCTCCCAGGGCGGCACCTTCGACACCAACTTCAACGTGGTGCCGCGGCTGCGCTTCAGCCGTGCTGGCGCCGCCGACGTGATCATCGACTGCGGCGCCTCCAACACGCTGTGCCGCCCG
The DNA here is from genome assembly GCA_036259255.1 of Thermoanaerobaculia bacterium. Taxonomy (GTDB): domain Bacteria; phylum Acidobacteriota; class Thermoanaerobaculia; order Multivoradales; family JBCCEF01; genus DATACC01. Next base: position 2,524 of record DATACC010000312.1, read on the forward strand.
ATGACCCTGTCGTCCTCCAACTCCTCCTGGGTGTCGAGCGACGGCGCCTTCGATCCGAGCACCGCCGGGGTGCCGTCGATCGCCAACAACACCGCCTTCGACGGCGACGGCGACGGCTCGGCCGACGACAGCTTCGCCGGCGGCACCAACTTCTTCGCCGGCTTCGACCCGGTGACCTACCATCCGGTGCCGCTGTCCCACGACCACCCGCCGGTCGCCGAGCACCTCCAGGGGCCGAACGTCCAGTGCCGGACGGTGGCTTCGGAAGACGTGCCGGTGTCGGACACCAGCGGCAGCAGCGCCGAGTCGAGCACCGTCGGTGGCGTGGTGGTGGAGCCCGCCGACCCGACGCCCGTGCCGGTGCTGTGCAAGGCGGTGGTGGCGACCGACCAGGTGTAACACGGGACCCCATCCCGCCCCCCAAGAGGGCGGGATGGGGCAACCCCTTCTTCGACAGGATCCGAGGGACCTTCATGAACACTCTGCGCGCCACGGCCACCCTGCCGATGTCGTCGTCGCTCTCCGGCCGCTTCCGCCGCGCCCTGCTCGGCATCTCGACCGGCGCCACCCGGACCGAGCGCCGCGGCTTTCGCGTCGCCGTGCCGGCGGTGGGCGAGCGGCTCGAGCGGATCGGCACCACCTTCGCCGCCGGCTACCACGCGGCCCTCGTCGATCCCCGCGCCGAGCCGCTGGCCGACCGCCTCCATGCCGAGGTGCCCGCCGGCTGGCGCGGCTTCGCCTTCGAAGGCGCCGGCATGGGGCTCGCCCTGGTCGACTTCCTCGCCTCCCTGGGGCCGGGCCGCCGTCCGTCGCGCCTCGCCGAGCTCCTGGAGGGACCGGGGCATCGCCACCGCTACCTGGTGGCGGTGGGCGCCGGCTGGACCCTCGCCCGGCTGCCGCGCCGCACCGCCCCGCTGCTCGCCTCCCTCGAGCCCCAGCTGCGCTGGTTGGCGCTCGATGGCTACGGCTTCCACCACGGCTACTTCGGCTGGCGCCGCGCCGTCGTCCGGCAGCACCGACCGGGGCGCCTGGCCGGCCCGGGAGCCGCGTACGTCCGCCGCGCCTTCGACCAGGGTCTCGGGCGCAGCCTGTGGTTCGTCGAGGGCGCCGACCCGCAGCGCATCGCCGGGCGCATCGCCGCCTTCCCGGCGGCACGCCGCGGCGACCTGTGGAGCGGCGTCGGCCTGGCCTGCGCCTACGCCGGCGGACTGGAGGCCGAGGGCGTGGGCCGGCTGCGCACCCTGGCCGACGGCTGGGCCGGCGATCTCGCCCAGGGCGCCGCCTTCGCCGCCAAGGCCCGGATCGACGGCGGCGAGGCGGTACCCCACCTCGACACCGCCTGCACCGTGCTGTGCGGCCGCCCGGGCGCCGCCGCCGCGGCGCTGACCACGCGCCTCGAGCGCGAGCTCGACGCGCGGCCCGACGAGCCGCTGGAGGTCGCGGTGCCGCTCTACGAAGACTGGCGGCGGCGCGTGCGCGACGTGCTGGCCGCGGAGGAGACCCGATGAGCCCCGGTTCGCCCCTGTCGGATCGACTTTCGGATCGCCTCCGGCGCCGTCTCCCGGGGCTCGCCCGGTGCTGGGCCGCCCGCGTGGTGGCGGTGCTGCTGATCGTCACCGCCTTCGGCTTCGCCCGCCTGCCCCGCCTCGACCCGGCGGCGCGCGCCGAGCTCGCCGCCCGCTTCGCCTTCGAGCGCCACGAGCTGCCGGAGCCGGTGGGCGAGGCGCCGCGGACGATCCGCGACGTCCACCCGAGCCTGCAGCACCTCGCCGCCTGGATCTCCTCGGTGGGCGCGGCGGTGGCGCTCGCCGATCTCGACGGCGACGGCCTGGCGAACGATCTGTGCCACGTCGACACCCGCTACGACCGGGTGGGCGTGGCGCCGGCACCCGGCACGGGGGAGCGCTATGCGCCGTTCGTGCTGGAGCCCTCGCCGCTGCCGTACGACCCGACCACGATGGCGCCGATGGGCTGCGTGCCGGGCGACCTCGACGAGGACGGCCGCGAAGACCTGCTGGTCTACTACTGGGGCCGCTCGCCGGTTGCCTTCCTGGCCGCCGCCGCCGTGGCGCCCGGCCGCGGTGCCGCCGGCTACCGGCCGGTGGAGATCCACGCCGGCGGCGAGCGCTGGTACACCAACGCCGCCACCCGCGCCGATCTCGACGGCGACGGCCACGCGGACCTCGTGTTCGGCAACTACTTCCAGGACGGCGCCCGCATCCTCGACGCCTCGGCCGGTGGCACCGAGACCATGCAGCACTCGATGTCGCGCTCCATCAACGGCGGCAGCAACCGGGTGCTGCTGTGGGCCGGCGCTGGCGCCCGCGCCGGCGGGCCCGCGGTGCGCTACCGGCAGGTCGACGTGCTGCCGGCGGAGGTCGCCCGCGGCTGGACCCTGGCGCTCGGCGCCGCCGACCTCGACGGCGACCTGCTGCCCGAGCTCTACTTCGCCAACGACTTCGGCGCCGACCGGCTGCTCCACAACCGCTCGCGTCCCGGCGCGCCGAGCTTCGCGGTGGTCGAGGGGCGCCGCGGCCTCGCCACGGTGCGCTCGAAGGTGCTCGGACGCGACTCCTTCAAGGGCATGGGGGTCGACTTCGCCGACGTCAACGGCGACGGGCTGCTCGATCTCTACGTCTCCAACATCGCCGCCGAGTGGTCCCTCGAGGAGAGCCACTTCGTGTACGTGTCCACCGGCCACCCGGAGCAGCTCGCCGCCGGGCGGGCGCCCTACGTCGATCGCGGCGAGGCGCTGGGGCTGGCGCGCAGCGGCTGGGGCTGGGAGTCGCGCTTCGCCGATTTCGACAACGACGGCACGGTGGAGGCGGTGCAGGCCACCGGCTTCGTGCGCGGCGACACCGACCGCTGGCCCGAGCTCCACGAGCTGGCGATGGGCAACGACCAGCTGCTGCGCCACCCCGGGAGCTGGCCGCGGCTGCTGCGCGGCGACGACCTGTCGGGCCACCAGCACAACCCGTTCTTCGTGCGCAGCGACAGCGGGCGCTACTTCGATCTCGCCGCCGAGCTCGGCATGCAGGGGCCGCAGGTGAGCCGCGGCATCGCCACGGCCGACGTCGACGGCGACGGGCGGCTCGACTTCGCCGTCGCCAACCAGTGGGAGGATTCGTTCCTCTATCGCAACCGCGCTCCCGGCCCCGGCGCCTTCCTCGGCCTGCGCCTGCTGCTGCCGACGGCCGACGGCACCGGGGCCTACCCGGCCGTCGGCGCCCAGGCCGTGGTGCGGCTGCCGGACGGGCGGCGCCTGGTGGGGCAGGTCGACGGCGGCAACGGACACTCCGGAGTGCGCAGCCCCGAGCTCCACTTCGGCCTCGGCGCGGTCGGCCCCGGACCGGGCGCCTCGGTGCCGGTGGAGCTGGCGTGGCGCGATGCCGACGGGCGGGTGCGCCGCGCCACCGTCGAGCTCGCCCCCGGGCGGCACACCCTGCTGCTGGACGAACGCCTCCCGCACGGCGAGCGGCCGACCCGCCGCGCCGCCACCACCGATCGCACGAACCCCCCGGAGAACCGCTCGTGACCACCGCCACCGACGTCCTCACCGAGCCGGCCGCGGCAGCCGGCGCCGCCCACGAGCAGGCCACCGGCCACCGGTCCGCTCCGGCCGGGGCCGCCCCGGCGCGCGACCTGCGGCTGGTGGCGCTGCGCCGCTTCGCCTTCGCCATCACCTTCCTCAACGTGCTCGGCCACTTCTACCTCGGCTTCGAGCAGTCGTGGGCGCAGCCGCTGGCCGCGCTGGCGGCGGCGTACGGCATGGAGCTGCTGCTCGAGTGGGTCGACGCCGTCGCCCATCGCCGCGCGCCCCGCTTCGCCGCCTCGCCCTCGGCGTTGTTCCACTTCCTGCTGCCGGGACACATCACGGCGCTCGCCTGCGCCATGCTGCTCTATCCCAACGAGCGCATCGCGCCGGTGGTGTTCGCGGTGGTGGTGGCGATGGGGGCCAAGACGCTGTTCCGCGCACCGCAGCGCCGCGGCGGCCGGCGGCACTTCTTCAATCCCTCGAACACCGGCATCGCGGTGACGCTGCTCTGCTTCCACTGGGTCGGCATCGCGCCGCCCTACATGTTCACGGAGAACCTGTTCGGCTGGGCCGATTGGCTGCTGCCGGCGATCATCGTCGGCTCCGGGTCGTTCCTCAACCTGAAGCTGACCCGGAAGATGCCGTTGATCGCCGCCTGGCTCGGCGGCTTCGCGCTGCAGGCGACGGTGCGGTCGATGGTCTACGGCACGCCCCTCGAGGCGGCCCTGCTGCCGATGACCGGCGTCGCCTTCCTTCTGTTCACCTTCTACATGGTGACCGACCCGGCGACCACGCCCGCCGAGCCGGCGCGGCAGGTGGTGTTCGGCCTGTCGGTGGCGGCGGCCTACGGGCTGCTGATGGCCAACCACATCGTGTTCGGCCTGTTCTTCGCGCTGTTCGCGGTGTGCACGGTGCGCGGCGCGATGCTCTACACCGCCGCCTGGGCGCGCTCCCGCGCAGCGGCCCGCCCGCCGCTGCCGGCGCCGGTGCCGGCGTCGGTCTCCGGGGCCGCGGCACGGGTGGCGGCGGAGTGAGGGGACGATGCGCGGCGCGGGCCACGGCGGGCGTCGCCGCGGGATCCACGGTCCGGGGACCGGGACCGGGCGCGGCATGAAGCGCCGAGCCGGGTCGGCGAGGTGGCGGCGGTGAGCGCGCGCGAGGGCATCGCGATCGTCGGGATGGCGTGCCGCTACCCGGGGGCGACGAGCCCGCGGGAGCTGTGGGACAACGTCCTGGCCGGCCGCCGCGCCTTCCGCCGCATCCCGCCCGAGCGCCTGCGTCTCGAGGACTACCCGGGCGACGGCCCCGATTCGATCCGCGTGCGCGAGGCGGCGCTGCTCGAGGACTGGCAGCTCGACCGCGTCGCCTTCCGCATCGCCGGGGCGAGCTGGCGCGCCGCCGACCACGCCCACTGGCTGGCGCTGGAGGTCGCCTCCCGGGCCCTCGACGACGCCGGTGCTCCCGGCGCCGAGGGGCTCGACCGGGAGGGGACCGGCGTGCTGGTGGGCAACAGCCTGACCGGCGAGTTCTCCCGCGCCGGGCAGATGCGCCTGCGCTGGCCCTACGTGCGGCGCACGGTGGGCGCGGCGCTGGCCGAGGCCGGCTGGGACGACGAGCGCCGGGCCGCCTTCCTGGGCGACCTCGAGGAGCGTTACAAGGCGCCCTTCCCGGAGCCGGCGGAGGAAACCCTGGCGGGCGGCCTCGCCAACACCATCGCCGGGCGCATCGCCAACCACTTCGACCTGCACGGTGGCGGCTACACGGTGGACGGCGCCTGCGCCTCGTCGCTGCTGGCGGTGGCCAACGCCTGCTCGGCGATCGCCGCCGGCGACCTGGAGGTGGCGCTGGCCGGCGGCGTCGACCTGTCGCTCGATCCCTTCGAGCTGGTCGGTTTCTCGCGCACCGGCGCCTTCGCCGCCGACCGCATGCGGGTCTACGACGCCCGCTCCGGCGGTTTCCTGCCGGGAGAGGGCTGCGGCTTCGTGGTGCTGGTGCCGCTCGCCGAGGCGCGGCGGCGGGGGATGCGGGTGCACGCCGTGATCCTCCACCGTCGCGACATACGCGTACGTGAACCCGGTGATCGCGGTGCTGCTCGGCGTGCTGGTCGCGGGGGAGCGGTTCTCCGGGGCGCAGCTCGTCGGCGGCGCCGTCGTGCTGCTCGCGGTCGTCGTGGTGATCGCGGCCGAGCGCCCCCGGAAACGTCGGGGGGACCTGGCAACATCCCCCGCTTGACGCCCACCGTCGAGACGATCGGTCCTGCTGCAGCACGCCGCGCGGCGCTGGCCGCCCAGGGGTTCGCCGACCCGCGGCCGTCCGGCCCGCCCACCCGCCGCCACCTGCTGCGCGTGCTCGGGCGCGTCCGGCTGCTGCAGCTCGACTCGGTCAACGTCGCCGTCCGCGCCCACTACATGCCGGTGTTCAGCAGGCTCGGGCCGTACGACCGCGCGCTCGTCGACGACGCCGCGTGGGCCCACTCGGCGCGCCGGCCGCGGCTGCTGGTCGAGGCGTGGGCCCACGAGGCCAGCCTGGTGCCGGTCGAGGTGTGGCCACTCCTGTGGTCCGGCGCCTTCGCGAGCGCTGGTGGCGTAGCTACCAGCCGCTGGTCGAGCGCCACCCCGGCCTGGTCGACGACGTGCTCGCCGCCGTCAAGGAGCTCGGCCCGATCGGCGCCGGCGCGCTGGAGGCGGCGCTGGAGGCGCCCACCCGGCCGCGGCCCCCGGGCGCCTCCTGGTGGGAGCGGTCGGACGTCAAGC
>DATACC010000313.1:0-15984 GCA_036259255.1 Thermoanaerobaculia bacterium
GCCCCCCCCCCCCACGGCCCGCTCGATGGTGTCCGCGCGCTCCTGCGGCGCGGCGCCCGCCAGGCCGCGGGCGAACAGCTCCGCCGCGGCCCCCACCAGGTAGACCCGCTTCGCCTTGGCCCGCACCAGCTCCCGGAGCTCCGCCGGGTCGTCGCCCTTCGCCTTGCCGCCGAGGATCAGGTGGACGGTGCCGTCCGGCAGGTCGGCGAGGCTCTTGGCGGTGGCGGCGACGTTGGTGGCCTTCGAGTCGTCGTACCAGGTGACGCCACCCGATTCGGCCACCCGCTGCATCCGATGGGGCAGCCCCTGGAAGCCCACCAGCGAGCGGCGCACCGCCTCGACCGGCGTGCCCACGGCGCGGGCGAGCAGCGCCGCCGCCATGGCGTTCTCCAGGTTGTGGGCGCCGGCGAGCGGCAGCTCGGCCCGGGCAAACAGCGTCGCTTCGCCGCCGGGCCCCGTCTCCACCACCGCGTCGCCGGCGAGCCAGCAGCCGTCCGCCACGGCGCCTCGACGCGAGAAGAGGCGGCGCCGGGCGCGGGTCGGGGCGGCCGCGGCGCGCGGGTCGTCGGCGTTGAGCACCGCCACGTCGTCGGCCTGCTGGCGCTCGAAGAGGCGCTCCTTCGCAGCGACGTAGGCGTCGAAGGAGTCGTAGCGGTCGAGGTGGTCCGGCGACAGGTTGAGCAGCGCGCCGGCCCGCGGGCGGAAGGTCTCCACCGCCTCGAGCTGGAAGCTCGACACCTCGACGACGAACACCCGCTCCCCGGCGCCGGCGCCGACCACCGCCGACAGCGGCGTGCCGATGTTGCCGCACACTTCCACCGGTCGGCCGCCGGCGGCGATCATCGCGCCGGCCAGCGCCGTCGTGGTGCTCTTGCCGTTGGATCCGGTGATCGCCACCACCGGCCCGTCGACCAGCGGGAAGGCGAGCTCGAGCTCGGAGATCACCGGCAGGCCGCGCCGCCGGGCGGCGGCGAGCAGCGGCCGATCCGGCGGCACCCCCGGCGAGAGCACCACCGCCTCGACGTCGGCCGGCAGCTCGCCGGCCCGGGCGGCGTGGGAGGACTCCTCCCAGGTCTCCAGCGAGCCGGACGGCAGGCCCTCGAGATCCAGCGCCTCGCGGCGGCGCCCGTCGACTGCCAGCACGGCGGCGCCGCGGCCGAGCAGCAGCGCCGCGGCCGCCCGGCCGGAGAGGCCGAAGCCGTAGACCAGTACCCGCCGCCAGGAGCGGCCGGCGCCCAGGTCCGGGCGCGCGGTGGAACGGGTGGCGGTGGAGGTCGCGTCGTTCATCGCAGCTTCAGGGTGGACAGCGCCACCAGGGCGAACAGGAGCGAGAGGATCCAGAAGCGCACGATGATCTTGGGCTCGGCCCAGCCGATCATCTCGAAGTGGTGGTGCAGCGGCGACATGCGGAAGACGCGGCGCTTGAAGGCCTTGAAGGCCGCCACCTGCACCATTACCGAGACCGCTTCCATCACGAAGATGCCGCCGACCAGGACCAGCAGGATCTCCTGCTTGGAGAGGATCGCCACGATGCCGATGGCGGCACCGATCGACAACGACCCGACGTCTCCCATGAAGACGTCCGCGGGATGAGCGTTGAACCACAGGAAGCCGAGGCTGGCGCCGACCAGGGCGGCGCAGAACACCGTCACCTCGCCGACGCCGCCGACGTACTCGATCTGCAGGTAGCTGGCGATCACCCGGTTGCCGGCGACGTAGGTGAACACGGCGTAGGTGGCAGCGGCGATCATCGTCGAGCCGATGGCCAGCCCGTCGAGACCGTCGGTGAGGTTCACGGCGTTGGACGAGCCGACCAGCACCAGCACGACGAAGGGGATGTAGGCCAGCCCCAGCGGGATGGCGAAGGCCTTGAGGAACGGCACCGCCACCGCCGGGTCGAAGCGGTAGACCTCCGGCAGCCAGCGCGGCAGCCACCACAGCGCCAGTGCCGCGGCGCCGGCGGCGAGGATCTGCAGGCCGAACTTCTGCTTCGAGGTGAGCCCGAGGTTCTGCTCGCGCCGGACCTTCAGGTAATCGTCGAGGAAGCCCACGGTGCCGAAGGCCACCGTCACCCCGAGGGTGATCCAGACGTACAGGTTGGTGAGGCTCGACCACAGCAGCGTGGAGACCACCACCGCGAAGAGAATCAGCAGCCCGCCCATGGTCGGCGTGCCGGCCTTGATGAAGTGGGCCTGGGGGCCGACCTCGCGGATGTTCTGCCCCACCGAGAGGCGCCGGAGCTGGCGCACGAACCAGGGGCCCAGGAACAGCGAGATCAGCAGCGCGGTGACGATCGCCCCGGTGGCTCGGAAGGTGATGTAGCGGAACAGGTTGAGGGCGCCGATCTCGTTGGACAGCGGATAGAGCAGGTGGTAGAGCATCAGCCGTTCCCCTCGTCCTGGTCCGCGTCGTCCGGATCCGGGTCGTCCGACCCGGCGGCCGCCAGCAGCCGCTCCACCACCCGGTCGAGCCCCACCCCGCGGGAGCCCTTGACCAGCACCACGTCGCCCGGTGCGAGGGCGCCGGCGAGGGCGTCGGCGGCCTCCCCGGCGGTGGCGAACCACCGCGCCTCGGCGCCGCTGGCGCGCGCACCGGCCACCAGCTCGCGGCACAGCTCGCCGACCCCGGCCACCGGCGCGAACCCGAGCTCCGCCGCCGCCGCGCCACACTCGCGGTGGAAGCGCGGCCCCTCGGGGCCGAGCTCCAGCATGTCGCCGAGCACCGCCCACCGCCGCCCCGTCGCCGCGTCCGCCCGGCCCGCCGCCAGCTCGGCGGCGCTGGCCAGGGCGCGGCGCAGGGCGTCGGGGTTCGAGTTGTAGGTGTCGTCGATCAGCAGGCCGCCGCCCGGCAGCCGGTGGACGCTGCCGCGCCCGGCGGCCGACCGCACCTGGGCGGCGCCGGCGGCGATCTCGGCCAGCGGCACGCCGAGGCGAACGCCGCAGGCGGCCGCCGCCAGGAAGTTCTCGACGTTGTACTCGCCGTGGACCGGCAGGTGCACCTCCACCTCGCCGCCGCCGTCGCCGGCGACCACCAGCGTGAAGCGGCTGCCCGGCTCGCCGCCGCCGGCGGGCCCCACGTCCCGGGCGGTGACCTTGGGGGCCGGGCCCTCGCCGTCGCCCCCGCCGCGGCCGTACCAGGCGACGTCGATCTCGTCGCCCGCGGCGTGCCGGCGCTCGGCCTCGCGGCGCACGAAGCGGCGCACCTCCGGGTCGTCGGCGTTGGCCACCACCAGGCCGCCCGGCACCAGGCCCTCGAGCAGCTCGGCCTTCGCCTCGGCGATGCCGCGCACGCTGTCGAAGAACTCGAGGTGCACCGGCCGCACGTTGGTGTAGACCACCACCTCGGGGCGCGAGAGCCGCGAGAGCTGGGACAGCTCGCCGGCCGACGACATGCCCATCTCGGCCACCATCCACTCGGTGTCCTCCGGAATGCCGAGGAGCGACAGCGGGAAGCCGTAGAGGTTGTTGAAGTTGCCCTCGTTCTTGGCCACCCGGTAGCGGCGGCCGAGCACCGCGGTGACGAGCTCCTTGGTCGTCGTCTTGCCGGCCGAGCCGGTGATCGACACCAGCCGCCGCGGCACCCGGGCGTGGCCGGCGCCGCCGAAGCGCACGTGGCGGGTGAGCGCGTGGAGCGCCTCGTAGGTATCGTCGACGCGGATAAGGTTGGCGCCCGGCGGCAGCTCCGTACCCTCCGGCAGATCCTGGTGGATCACCGCGGCCCCGGCGCCGGCGGCGATCGCCGCGGCGACGTAGCGGTGGCCGTCGGTGACGCCGCCGCGCAGGGCGAAGAACAGCTCGTTGCCCTGGATCTTGCGCGAATCGAAGGCAGCGCCGCGCCAGGTGGCCGCGCCGTCGCCGGCGGCCACCCGGCCGCCCATCGCCGCTGCCGTTTCGTCAATCCGCCGTTCGGCCAAAGCGCGCCTCCAGGGCCTGGACGGCCACGTCGAAGTCGTAGAACGGGTGCTCCTCGTGGCCGATGATCTGGATCGGCTCGTCGCCCTTGCCGGCGAGCAGCACCACCGTGTCCTCGTCGGCCAGCTCGACGGCCAGCCGGATGGCGTCGCCGCGGTCGGGCTCCACCCGGTAGGCGGTGTTGCCGGACTGCTTCATGCCCTCCTCCACCGCGGCGATGATCTTCATCGGGTCTTCGGTGCGCGGATTGTCGGAGGTGATGATCGGCAGGTCCGCCAGCTCGCCGGCCACCCGGCCCATCATCGGCCGCTTGCCGGGATCCTTGTCGCCGCCGCAGCCGAAGACCACGATGATGCGGCGGCCCGAGAGCTCGCGCAGCGACCCGAGCGCCGCCTCCAGCGCCTGGTCGGTGTGGGAGTAGTCGACGTAGACCGGGAACGGCTGCCCGGCCTCCACCGGCTCCATGCGGCCGAGCAGCGGGCGCTGCAGGGCGAGCCCCTCGCGGATCGCAGCCTGGGGCAGCGCCAGCACCTCGGCACCGGCCACCGCGGCCAGGATGTTGAGCAGGTTGAAGCGGCCCAGCAGGTGGCTGTCGAAGCGCAGCTTGCCGCGCGGGGTCGCCAGAACGCCGCGGATGCCCTTCTCGTCGAGGGTCACCTCCAGCGGGTGCACCGCGCCCTGCCGCTGGCCCCAGGTCACCGATTCCGGCAGCTCGGCAGCGAGCCGGGCGCCGTACGGGTCCTCCACGTTGACGGCGGTGCCACCGCCCTCCTTGAGCATGAAGAAGAGCTGGCGCTTGGCCTGGAAGTAGTCCTCGAAATCCTCGTAGAAGTCGAAGTGGTCGCGGGACAGGTTGGTGAACACCGCGACATCGAAGCGGGCGCCGGCCACCCGACCGAGGGACAGGGCGTGGCTCGACACCTCCATCGCCACCGCGGTGGCACCGTCGTCGCTCATGCGGCGCAACAGGCGGTAGAAGTCGGAGCCCTCCGGCGTCGTGCGGTCCTTCAGGTACTTGGTCTCGCCGAAGAAGTAGCCGAGCGAGCCGATCAGCCCACAGGGATGGCCGGCGGTGTCGAGCAGCCGGGACAGCAGCGTGCTCACCGTCGACTTGCCGTTGGTGCCGGTGACGCCGGCCATCAGCAGCTCGTCGTGGGGCCGCCCGTAGGCGGCCATCGCCAGCGGCGCCAGCAGGCGGTGGGGATCGGCGGCGGTGAGCCACGGCGTGCCCTCGGGCCAGGTGGGCAGACCCGCAGGCGGCGCGCTGCCCTCGGGAGCGAGCACCGCGACGGCGCCGGCGGCCACCGCCTGCTCGGCGAAGCGGGTGCCGTCGAAGTGCTCACCCTTCCAGGCGACGAACAGGTCACCCGGAGCGATGCGGCGCGAGTCGTGGGCCACGCCGGTGATCTCGGGATCGGTGGTCATGCCGGCACCACCGGAAACCGGCAGCCCATCGGTGAGCTGCGAGAGCTTCACGGCGCACCCTCCTGGTCGGCGGCCGGCTCCGGTGCGGCCGACCCGGCGGTGGCCGAACCGCGAACGGCAGGCACCGGCACGGCGAGCGGGGCGGCCGGCAGCCCGGCCTCGTCCGCCCGGGGCAGCTCGGCGTCGCCGGCGGCCGGCAGCTCGACGTCGATGGCCGCGCCCTCGCCGCCATCGAGATCGACCGCCTGCAGCTCGGCCAGGGAGCCGCCGGCGGAGGCGCGGGCGTCGAGCCGCGCCAGCATCGGCCCGCCGAGGAACGGCTCGCCGCCGCCCCCGCCGCGCTCCGGCGCGCTGCCCAGGTAGAGCAGCACCGGCTCCACGATGCGGGCGAAGGCCGGCGCCGCCACCTCGCCGCCGTGGTAGCGCGGCCACGGCTCGTCGATGGCCACGGCGCCGACCACCAGCGGCCGGCGGGCCGGGGCGAAGCCGGTGAAGCCCGCCACGAACTGGGTCGCCGAGTAGCCGCGCCCCACCGCCTTCTGGGCCGTGCCGGTCTTGCCCGCCACCGGGAAGCCGGCGATCGCTGCCGCCCGGCCCGTGCCCTCGGAGACCACCGCCTCCAGCATGCGCTCGAGCTCGCGCGCCGTGGCCTCGGTCACCGGGCGGCCGACCACCTCCGGAACGGTGCGATGGACGCTGCCGTCGGGCTCCTCGACGGCGGCCACCACGTAGGGCCGCCACAGCGTGCCGCCGTTGGCGATGGCGCCGTAGGCGGCGGCCATCTGCAGCGGGGTGACCGCCAGCCCCTGTCCAAAGGAGACGTAGGCCTTGGTGATCGGATGCCAGGCTTCCAAGGGCGCCAGGACGCCGCTGCTCTCGGCCGGCAGATCGATGCCGGTCGGCCGGCCGAAGCCGAAGGCGCGGATCATCGCGTACAGGCGCTCCTCGCCCGCCGCCAAGCCGGTCTTGATGGCGCCCACGTTGCTCGAGCGGGCGATCACGTCGCGCAGGGTGAGCACCCCGAACGGCTTGTGGTCGCGGATGCGCACGCCGGCCAATCGAATGGCGCCCATCTCGCAGTCCATCTCGTCGGACGGATCGAGCCGGTTGGCGGCCAGGGCCGCCGCGGCGGTGAAGATCTTGAAGGTCGAACCCGGCTCGTAGGCATCCATCACCGGCCGGTTGCGCCACGCCGACTCCGGCGACTCGGGGAAGCGGTTGAGGTCGAAGGTGGGATAGGAGGCCATCGCCAGCACGGCACCGGTGGCGGGGTCGAGCAGCACCACGCTGCCGCCGGCGGCATTGGCCTCGCGCACCGCCCGCGCCAGCTCGCGCTCGGCGATGTGCTGCACGGCGGCGTCGAGGGTCAGCCGCAGGCTGGCGCCGGGGCGCGGCTCGGCGCCGAGCACGGCCAGCGCCAGGGCGGTGCCGCGGTGGGCGTCGCGCAGCAGCACCCGGCGCCCCTCCTCGCCGGCCACCAGCTCGTCGTGCACGTGCTCCAGGCCCGCCAGGCCGCGCTGATCGATGCCGGCGTAGCCCAGGACCTGGGCGGCCAGCGGCCCCATCGGGTAGTAGCGCTTGTGCTCCTTGACGAACCCGAGACCCGGCAGCTCGAGGGCCGCGAGCGCCGCGGCCTGCGGGCGGTCGAGCTGGCGCGCCACCCACACGAACCCGCGGTCCTCGCCCAGGCGGCGCTCGAGGTCCGCCCGGTCCAGCGACAGCCCGTGGGCCCGCGCGGCGGCGGTGAGGGCGGCGGCGGCGGCGGCGGGATCGGCGATCTGGCGCGGATCGGCCCACGCCGAGTCGACCTCGGCGGACACGGCCAGCTCCCGGCCGCGGGCGTCGTAGATCGTGCCGCGGGGCGGCTCCAGCTCCACGTCGGCGCGCTGCTGGCGCTCGGCCTTGGCGCGGTACGCCGCGTGGTCGGTGACCTGGAGAGCGTAGAGGCGCCAGCCGATGGCGACGGACCACAGCAGGACGACGGCGACGAGCACGACGAGGCGCGACTTCACGGCGTCGCCTCCTCGACGGAAGCGGCGGGAGCCTGCGGCCCGGCGGTCGTTCCCGGGCTCGCCGGGCCGTCCGCTCCGTGCTGCCCGTCCGGAACGGTGTCGGGGGGCAAGGCGGAGGCGGGCGGCGAGGGGGATACCGGCGGCATCGCTTCCGGCCTGCCCGGCGGCAGCGGCAGCGGCTCCCGATCCTCGGCCGGCGGCGCCGGGGGCTGCGCCATCACCTCGTCGTACGTCCACGTCGTCTCCACGGTCTGCTCCGTCATGCCCAGCTCCGCCGCCGCCCGCCGCTCCACCTCGCCGAGGGCCGCGAAGGCCGCCGCCTCGACGGCGAGGGCGCCGCGCAGGCGCTCCGCCTCGGCGAGCTCGCCCGCCAGCTCCTGCAGTCGATAGGCCGAGTGGAGCATGCGGACGTGGAGCCAGGTGTAGCCGATGAGGGCCGCGACCACCGGCAGGGCCACAAGCACGACCAGCGCCAGCTCGCGCTGGCGCCGGCGGTCGCGCTGGCGTACCAGCCAGGCGTTCTCCACCTCGCGGTGGTAGGCGTAGACACTGGGCAACTCGTCTCCGTCACGGGCCTTTCGCCACGGCCTCTCCCCCGCCTCACAGCCGCCGGGCGGCGCGCAGGCGCGCCGAGCGGGAACGTGGGTTGAAGGCCACCTCGTCGTCGCTCGGCCGCACCGGCTTCTTGGTCAGCGCCTCGATCAACCGGGTTTCGGCCAGGGGCCGGCCGGTGACGCGGTCCACCTGGCCGCGGGACATGTCGCGCAGGCGGTTCTTGACGATGCGGTCCTCCAGGCTGTGGTACGAGATGACGACCAACCGCCCGTCCGTCGCCAGCAGCTCCACCGCCCTGTCGAGCATCTGTTCGAGGCCGGCCAGCTCGCGGTTGACCTCGATGCGCAGCGCCTGGAACACCCGGGTCGCCGGGTCGACGCGGCCCTCGCGGCCGCGGCGGCGGGTCTCCACCCGCTTCGCCCGGTCGATGACCTCCTTGAGCTCCGCGGTGGTCTGGATCGGGGTTTCGCGGCGTGCCTCCACGATCGACCGGGCCACCCGCCGCGCCTGCCGTTCCTCACCGTACTCCTTGAAGATCCGTTCCAAGTCGCCCTCCGGGTAGCCGTTCACGATCTCGCCGGCGGTCGGTCCGCCGGCCCCCATGCGCATGTCCAGCGGCCCCTCGAACCGGAAGCTGAAGCCCCGGCCGGGGGTGTCGAGCTGCAGCGACGAGACCCCGAGGTCCGCCAGGATTCCCGCCGCCGGTCCGTGCTCCTGGAACCAGGGGTCGCCGGCCAGCAGCTCGTCGAGCCGACCGAACTCCCCCTCCACCAGGCGAACCCGGTCCCGGAACGACGCGAGGCGCTGGCGAGCCATCGCCAGCGCCTCGGGATCGCGGTCGATGCCGAGGAGCCGGGCCCCGGGGGCCCGCTCCAGCATCGCCGCGGCATGACCGCCGAGACCGAGGGTGCAGTCGACGAAGAGGCCTCCGCGTTCCGCTGCGAGGAACCGGAGGGCCTCGTCCACGAGGACCGGTACATGTCGCGCATCGACTGGCTCCACGGGTCCTTGTCCACCCGTCTGTCCATCCAGAGCTGCGGCGGCCATCCGCCGTCAGATTCCCAGATCGCTCAGGGCACTGAAATCCTCCTCGGAGAACGGCTCTTCGGCCAGACGGGCCTCGAACCGCTCGCGGTTCCACACCACCAGGTGGTCGATCTGGGCGCTCACCACCACCTCGCCGTCCATGCCGGCGCTGCCGCGCAGGATCGGCGGCAGCACGATGCGTCCCTGGGCGTCGAGCCGGGCCTGCTGGCCGAAGTAGCTGACGCGCTCCAGGAAGCGGTTCTTGGCCCGGTGGGTCGACGGCATCGCGGCGAGCCGGCCCTCGATCTCCTCCCACACCGGCAACGGGTAGACGAGGGCGTGATCGCCCTGGACCGAGGTGACGAAGAGCTCGGGGCCCCAGCGCTCCTCGATGGCACGACGGAAGTCGGTCGGGACCTTGAGGCGACCCTTGTCGTCGATCTTCGCTGGTGCACTGCCTCGGAACATGGATCTCGTTCACCTGGAGCAGGTGTTTGACGAGTCACGCTACCACGAGGCTCCACTTTTGTCCACATTTTTCCACGATCGTCCCTGTCGTACCCGCCGCGGGCCACGGTGCTCCACCGGCGCCCCAGGCACACAGGCGGCACGCGGGGGACCTCACCGGTGCCGCAGGCACCGCCGGGAATCGCAGGGGAAACGGGAAGGACGAAAGGGGGGAAAGACGCACGAAGGGCCGGCCGGAGACTCGCTCGGGCCGGCCCTTCGGTCGTTCGGTGCGGACCTACTTCTTGTTGGTGTTCTTCTTGTTGCCGCTGCTGCTGCCGCTGCTCGAGCCGCCCTTGCTCTGCTGGGTCTTCTGGGTCGCCATGATGGGACTCCTCCGGGTGTTTGGCGGCCGGCGACATGCCGGTCGTTGTACCCGAGGAGAAAGCAACCTCCGTGCCCGGCGGCGGCGCGCGATGCCCCTAGAGCACGCTGGCGAGTACGGCCTTCTGGACGTGCAGCCGGTTCTCGGCCTCGTCGTAGCGGATCGACTGCGGGCCGTCGACCACTTCGGCGTCTGCTTCGTCGCCGCGGATCAGCGGCATGCAGTCCATGAACACCGCACCCGGGTTGGCGCGGTCGAAGTGGCGCTGAGCCACCCGCCAGTGGCGCAGGTTCTCGCGCAGCGCCGCGTCGTCCTGCTTCGTCCCCCGCAGGCTCATCCAGCTCTTGGCGTAGATCACGTCGGCGCCCTCGCTGGCCTCGTCGAGATCGTGGGACATCTCGATGCGGGCGCCGCTGGCCGCCGCCGCCTCGCGGGCGAAGGCGGCGTACTCCTCGTCCGGCTCGAAGCCCTCGGGGAAGGCGAGGGTGAAGCGCATCCCGAGCAGCGCCGCGGCGGTCAGCCAGGAGTGGGTCACGCCGGTGGACTTCTGGCGCTTGGCCCAGCCCCAGGTGAGCACCACCTTCTTGTCGCGCCACGCCTCGCCGAAGCGCTCCTGCACGGTGAGCAGGTCGGCCAGGATCTGGCACGGGTGCTCCTTGTCGTCGAGCGCGTTGACCACCGGTCCCCGCATGCGCTCGGCCAGCAGCTCCAGGCTCCGGCGCCCCTCGCCGTAGCGGCTCATGTCGTAGAGCCGCACGACGAGGCCGTCGAGGTAGCGGTTCATCACCTCGGCGGTGTCGATCAGCGTCTCGTTGTTGCTCATCTGGAGCTGATCCGGCGAGTAGTACTCGGCGTGGCCGCCGAGCTGGCGCGCCGCCACCTGGAAGGAGATCCGGGTGCGGGTGGAGGGCACGGTGAACAGCATGCCGAGGGTCCGGTCGGCCAGCGGTTTGCCGTCCTCGCGCCCGGCCTTGAGGTCGGCGGCGCGGCGCAGCAGCGCCTCGATCTGCTGCGCGGTGAAGTCCTTCAGTCCGAGGAAATCGCGGTTCTTCAGCTCGTCGAGGACCGGGTCGCTCATGGCGTTGCTCCCTTCCCAGGCTCTCCCGCCGCCGGCAGGAACGATTCGATGGTGGTGCCGCGGCCCTCGGCTACGGCGCGGTCGAGGATTCGCTTGCCCACGGCGAGGTCGAGCACGCCGAGGCCGAAGGGGCTGAACACCGTCACCCGCTCGTCGTCCTGGCGCGCCGCGGCGGCGCCGGCCAGCACGTCCGCCAGGGTGCAGCGGATGAAGTCGCGGGAGCCGGTGACCTGCTCCGCGAGGTGCACGGAGGTGCTGGCGCGGCACACGTGGTCCGGATCGTCCACCACGTTGTCGGCCGCCAGGATCGCTTCGGCGGTGAGGTCGCGCAGCGACACGTGGAGCACGGTGGCCCCGGGGGGGCAGGCGTCGAGGCTCGCCACGTGGGGCTGGACGGCGGTGGTGGCGAAGGAAACCAGGGAATGCCCCATCGCCTCCTCCACGCTGGCGGCCGCCGTGACCTCGACGCCGAAATCGGCCGCCAGGCCGGCGGCGAAGCGCTCGGCCCGGGCGCGGTCGAGGTCGAAGCAGGCGAAGCGGCCGAGCGACGGCACCGCGGTGCGCAGGAAATGCACCACCTCGCGGTTGATCAGCCCCGTGCCCACCAGCCCGGCGCTCGCCGGCGCGCGGCCGGCGGTCAGCTCCGCCGCCGCCAGGGCGGCGCTCGCCGCGGTGCGCCAGGCGCTGACCAGGGAGCTCTCGAGCACGGCGAAGGGCCGTCCGGTGCGGCACGAGTTGAGCACCAGCACCGCCGAAGCCCGGGGCGTGCCCGCCGCCACGTTGCCCGGGAACGAGGCGATCCACTTCATGCCGGCGACGGAGAAGCCGTCGCCCAGGAAGGCGGGCAGGGCGATGATCCGGTTGAGGTCGTCGCCGGGGAAGCGCAGGAAGGTGGAATGGGGCAGCGAGCTGTGGCCGGCGCGGTGGGCCAGGTAGGCCTCGCGCACGGCGTCCAGCACCTCCTGCTCGTGGCCCGCACCGAGGGCGGCCACGTCGTCGGCACCCAGGATCAGCAAGCGTTGTTCGTCGTCCAAAGGTTCATCTCTCCACGTCCGATGGGATTTCGACCGCCGGCGAGCACGCTCCGCCCCGGCACGGCCACGAAGATCTGGAGCCCGGAGCCGGGGGCGATCCCCCGGTCCTCGGCGCCACCGGCCTCAGCTCGCCGCCTGCAGCTTGCCGCTCCCCCCGAAGGACCACTCCGGCCCGAGGAACTCCAACTCGCCGAACCGCTCGCGCACCCAGTCGTTCGAGTACACCGTGTCGAGGTAGCGCTCGCCCCGGTCCGGCAGCACCAGCACGCAGTTGGCGCCGGCCGGGACGAGGTCCTGGAGCCGCTCGAGGGCCGCCACCACGGCCCCTGAGGAGCCACCGGCGAAGATCGCCTCCCGCGCCACCAGTGTGCGGCAGCCGCGGACGCAATCGAGATCGGTGACATGGTGGAAATGGTCCACCAGGGAGGGATCGAAGTGCTCCGGGCGCAGGCCGGCGCCGAGCCCCGGAATCCAGCGCTCCGCCTTCTCTTCGCTGAAGATCCGGCTGCCCCTTGCATCGACCGCCACGATCCGCGTCGACATGCCGTGGCGTCGCGCGTAGTCGGCACAGCCGCGAATCGTGCCACAGGTGCTGGTGGCCACGAACAGGAAGTCGACGCGGCCGTCGAGGGCGTCGGCCACCTCGGCCATGGTCGACAGGTCGTGGGCCCGCGGATTCATCGGGTTGGCGTACTGGTTGGGCCAGAAGGAGTCGGGATGACGCTCGCGCAGATCGCGCACCCGCCGGATCCGTGCCTGGAGCAGCTCGCCGGTCTGCGGATCCGGCTCCAGCACCTGCTCGACCTCCGCTCCGTAGGCACGCAGGATGCCGATGTTCTGCTTCGCGGTCTTCGCATCGACCACGCAGATGAAGCGCAGGCCGAAGTAGCGGCACGCCTGGGCCAGGCCGATGCCCATGTTGCCGGAGCTCGACTCGATGATCACCGTGTCGGGACCGATCTCGCCCCGATCCATGGCGTGCTCCAGGATGGTGAGGGCCGGCCGGTCCTTGATGCTCCCTCCGGGATTGAGGCACTCGAGCTTGGCGTACAGCTCGAAGTCCGCATCCGGCAGCAGCTTGCGCAGAGGCACCAGCGGCGTTCTACCGATGCAGCTCAAGATGCCTCGATCCTGCCCACGGGAGACGGCCATGGGGCTCCTATCTCGGGTCGGGCTCCCGGAGGGGTCGAGCGGGCGCAGGGCGTCCAGCCTCGTGCCCCATGCGTCGCAGCGCGCCCCCACGGACGCCGTAAAGACTCGACCGGCGTAGCGCCGGAATTCTGCGTTCGTCTTCCTAGTGCCCGGGAGCGTTGAATCGGGACACCGGGACGGGGCCGGGCCGGGCGATGGGGGGATCGTGAGGGGAGCCGTGGCGTACGGGCCGGCGCGGCTCAACCGTCGGCGGCGTCGCCGGCCGGCTCGGCGACCGGCTCGGCGGCGGCCGTGGGCTCTTCCGGCGGCTCGGCCGCCTGGCGCCAGTCCGCCGCCTCGGCGGGCGGATCGAGCCGGATGTAGGCCTGCTGCTCGAGCTGCTGCAGGTACTCGGTCAGGGCATCGCGGAAGGCGGTGCGGCGAGCCAGCTCGGCGGCCTGCTCGGCGACCTCGTTGTAGGGCCGGAGCCCGGCCTCCTCGCGCTCCTCGACCCGCAGCACGTGGATGCTGCCGCGGCTCGCCACCGGCTCGGACACCGCGCCCGCCGGCAGGTCCCAGACGGCGGACTGCAGCTCCGGAGCGAGGTCGCCCGCCGCCACCCATCCGAGATCGACCACCGACACGCCCTGGTCTGCGTAGCGCTCGGCGAGCTCGGTGAGCTCGCGGCCGGCGGCGATCTCGGCGCGCAGCGCACGGGCGAGGGCGGCCGGATCGACGGCGACCGAGCCGCCGCCTTCGGCCGGCGCCGCCTCGAGCACCAGCAGCTCGCGCAGGCGCAGCCGGCGCGGGCGCTCGAACTGCTCCGGGTTGGCGCGGTAGAAGCGGCGACCCAGCTCCTCGCCCCCGCCGAGGGTGGACTGCACCTCGCGGGCGATCACGTCGTTGATGCGGGCGTTGCGCCGCACCTGCTCGCGGAAGTCGCGCAGCGCCATGCCGCTCTGGGCGAGGGCGGCGTGGAACTCGGCGAGGTTCTCGAAGCCGTTGATCTCGGCGAGCCGGGCGACCTGGTTGTCGACCTCCTCCTCGGTGAGCACGACGCCGAGCTGGTCGGCCCGCGACAGCAGCAGCGCCTCCTGGAACAGGTCGGAGAACACGCGGTCCGGCAGCTCGGCGGCCAGCCGACGCCGCTCGCTGAGCGACAGGTCGGGGCGCAGCATCTCGCGCTCAAGGTCGGCCTTGCGCTGCTGGTACTCGTGCAGCGTGGCGATCCGGTCGTTGACGCGGATCACCACCTTGTTGAGGACCTCGGCCTCGGCACGGGGCGCGGCGGCCGGCAGGAGCAACGACAGGGCGAGCGTGGCGGCACCCGCCGCGAGCAGATCTCTAGGGCGCAAGATAGGAACCTCGGTAGTTGAAGGGAAGGTTGCGCTCGTAGACGACGACATCATAGCGACGCCGCGCCTCGTCCACCAGCTCGGCCAGGCGGCGGTCGGCGGCCTGGCGCCGCAGCGTGGCCTCGATCTCGCCGTGGGCCTCGACCAGCGGCACCACCTCGGCCGGCAGGCGCTCGACGACCTGGAACACGAGAAACCCGTAGTCGGCCTGGATGACGTCGCTGACCTCGCCCGGGGCCAGCGCGAAGATGGTGGTGGCGAAGGCCGGCGGCAGCTCGTCGCGCGCCAGCTCCCCCTGCAGGCCGCCGGCGGCGGCCAGCCCGGGATCGCCGGCGGAGCTGGCCGCCACCGCCGCGAACTCGGCGCCGGAGCGTACCCGCGACAGCGCTCGCTCGGCGGCATCCCGGTCCTCGGTGAGGATCTGGCGCAGGCGCACCCGTTCCGGCCGGCGGAACTCCTGGCGGTGGGCCTCGTAGAAGGCGGCCACCTCGGCCGCCGTCGGCGCCTCCGGCGCCTCCTCGGCGAGCAGCCGCTCGACGGCCCGCTGGGGCGCGCCGGGGCCGCCGCTGCCCGTCACCAGGCCGCGCTCGGCGGCGAGGCGGGCGAGCAGGCGCTCGTCGAGGAACTGGTCGAACAGCTCGGAGAGCACGTCGCTGCCGAGGCTCGCCCCGCTGTCGCCGAGCTGGCGCTCGAGGTAGGCCTCGAACTCCTCCCAGCGCACCGGGCTGCCCGCCACCTCGGCGGCGGCGTCGGCCGGCGGCGGAGCGTCGCTGCCGCATCCCGGCAGCAGCAAGGCGCAGCACAGGACGCCCCCCGCCAGCACGATGGACCGCGGAAAGAGGGTCCCGAGCTGTTGCCTGGCGCGCATGACAAAGGACTCCAACCGTCGCCGCGGCGCCAAAACTCCTCGGCTCCTCGCCGCCCGGGGCGCCGCACCGCTCACCGTCCGGCCCGCCGCCGGCGCCGCCACACCACCGCGTAGACGGCGACGTTGACCACCACCACGAAGGTCGCGAGCACCAGCTGCACCTCCCGGGTGAGCGCGCCCGGATAGAGCACCGGCAGCAGGTAGTGCTCGACGAACCCCCCGGCGTACCCGGACTCGCCGCCGAGGGCCCGCAGCCGGTTCTCCCACGGCGTCAGCGGACAGACGCCGCCGGTCACCTCGATCCCTGCCCCCCACAGCGCCGCCGGCAGATGCGCCCACGCGACCCGCGGCCAGCGCAGCACGAGCAGCCCGCCGAGCACCACGAAGACGACGAACCCGAGGTGGACCACCACCAGCAGATCCGCCAGCAGCCGCCAGATCACCGAGCCCTCCGCCTCACCCTGGTTCCGACGCCTGAGCCGGCGTAGCGCCGGATTCCGGGGGTGTTCGGCTTCACTCCCTCCGCCATCCCAGCATCACCGGAGGGCGATGGGGGCGTCGCGGGCGGGCTCGTGGCTGCTGTCCCGAGGGATGGCACCGGTGTAGCGCAACCCTGCCGCGGAGTCCGAGGCTGTCGGGGTTCCCTTCCCTCACCACCCCCGGAGGGGCGGCGGGGGTGTCGCTCGCGGGTGGGTTCGTGGGGGCCTGTCCAGGGGCGTTGGAGCCGGCGCAGCTCGAGATCGTCTCGGAGTCCGGG
>DATACC010000314.1:0-2319 GCA_036259255.1 Thermoanaerobaculia bacterium
GAGAGTCCCGTAGGTGAAGGATGACAGCGTGATACTGATGGTGCCTTGCCGCCGGCGACCTGATCGACGCGCTGCCCGCCGCCCTGCGCCGCCTGCCGGAGATGACCGGCTCGGGCCTCGCCGGCGCCGCCGCGACCTGACTCCGCGGCGGCCGGCCGGGTCGCCCGCCGCCGCCGCGCCGCTCGTCAGCAGGTGCGGTCGCCAACCTATACTCTCGTGCGGGGCCGCGGCCGAACGCCCGCACCGGGAGCACCGCGAGGACTCGGCGCGCGGTCCGCGACCCGCAACACGTGGAAACCTGAGACGGCACATCGAATTCGGGAGCAAGAGGAGAGCGAGACGATGAAGATTCGCAAGGTGGGCGTGCTCGGCTGCGGGCTGATGGGCTCGGGCATCGCCGAGGTGGCGGCCAAGGCCGGCTACGAGACGGTGGTGCGCGAGGTCAGCGAGAGCGCGCTGGAGAAGGGACTGGGCAAGCTCCACGGCTCGCTCGACCGGGCGGTGGAGAAGGGCAAGCTCGAGGCCGACGCGCGGGACGCGGCCCGGGCCCGGCTCTCGGGCACCGTGCAGCTCTCCGACCTCGCCGACTGCGACCTGGTGGTCGAGGCGATCGTCGAGAGCCTGGAGGAGAAGCAGCGCACCTTCCGCGCCCTCGACGAGGTGATGCAGAAGGAGGCCATCTTGGCCAGCAACACCTCGTCGCTCACCATCACCCAGATCGCGGCCGCCACCGCCCACCCGGAGCGCTTCGTCGGTCTCCACTTCTTCAACCCGGTGCCGGTGATGAAGCTGGTGGAGGTGGTGCGCACGCTGCTGACCTCGGAGGAGACCTTCGACCGGGCCTTCGAGTTCTGTCGCTCCCTCGGCAAGGAGCCGGTGGCCTGCCGCGACAACTCGGGCTTCATCGTCAACCGCCTGCTGGTGCCCTACCTGCTCGACGCGGTGCGCGCGCTCGAGGAGGGCGTCGGCACGGTGGAGGACATCGACAAGGCCATGCAGCTCGGCACCGGCTACCCTATGGGGCCGTTCACCCTGCTCGACTTCGTCGGCCTCGACACCACCTACTACATCGCCAACATCATGTTCGACGAGTACCGCGAGAAGCGCTTCGCGCCGCCGCCGCTGCTCAAGCAGATGGTGCAGGCCGGCCGCCTCGGCAGGAAGAGCGGCCGCGGCTTCTACGAGCACGGCCGCAAGTAGGGCCGCCGGCCGGCGAGTGGTAGACTCGGCGTTCCCGGCCGCTTCGAGCCGCCGGGGACCCGAGCCGAGCCACCGCCCTTCCTCCATGAGATCGAGCCCCACCGGATGACCGCCGTCTCCCTCGCCGAGGAAGGACTCGACGTCCTCTTCGGCACGCACGACGAGAACCTGCGACGCATCGAGCGCACCTTCGGGGTGACCGTGACGGCGCGGGGCAACGAGGTGAACGTCGAGGGCGATGCCGAGAAGGTGGCCGCCGTCGAGCACCTGTTTCAGGAGCTCTCGGCGCTCGCCGCCGGCGGCTACCGCCTGCGCGGCTCCGACGTGATCACGGCGATCCGCGTGATCTCCGACGAGCCGACCACCAGCCTAGTGGAGTTTTTCCAGGCCGAGGGGCCGCTGGCCAACGTGCGCCGGCTGGTCCAGCCGCGCACCCTGAAGCAGCTCCTCTACCTGCGGGCCATGGCGGAGCACGACCTGGTGATCTCCATCGGCCCCGCCGGCACCGGCAAGACCTACCTGGCGGTGGCGATGGCCGCCTCGGCGCTGCTCGAGAAGCAGGTTCGCCGCATCGTGCTGGCCCGCCCGGCGGTGGAGGCCGGCGAGAAGCTCGGCTTCCTGCCCGGCGACCTGGCGGAGAAGGTCAACCCGTACCTGCGCCCGCTCTACGATTCGCTCTACGACATCATCGGGTTCGAGAAGGTGGGGCGCATGCTGGAGCGCAACATCATCGAGGTGGCCCCCCTCGCCTTCATGCGCGGGCGCACGCTCAACGACAGCTTCATCATCCTGGACGAGGCCCAGAACACCACCCCGGAGCAGATGAAGATGTTCCTCACTCGCATCGGCTACAGCTCCCAGGCGGTGATCAACGGCGACGTCACCCAGGTCGACCTGCCGGCCGGCAAGACCTCCGGCCTGCGCCAGGCCCAGGAGGTGTTGGCCGACGTGCCGGGCATCTCGTTCTTCCGCTTCGGCAAGGAGGACGTGGTGCGCCACCCGCTGGTGCAGAAGATCGTCACCGCGTACGACCTGTTCGAAGAGCGCAAGCAGCAGGCCGAGACGGTCGCCGCCCCCGCGGCACCGGCGCCGGTTTCCGGCTGAGCCCCGCGCCGCGGC
>DATACC010000315.1:0-10731 GCA_036259255.1 Thermoanaerobaculia bacterium
GAGCGGGCTCGCGGGCGACGACGGGCGGCTCGTCGGGCTGGTCGAGGCGGAATGCCTCGAGCTCGAGCAGCTGGCCGCGGCGCAGCGGCCGCGGCGTGGCGATGAACATGCCGCCGACGCTCACGTCACGGGTCGTGCCGACCAGCGAACGGCGGGCGGTCCCCGCGGCGCGCAGGAAGAAGACCTGCACCTGGGCTGGCAGACGGGGGTGCCTGCGGCGCTCGTCGTCTCGTGCCTGGCTCGTGCTCATCCGTACGACCTCCAGTGGAAGAAAGGATCCGATGGCAGTGGCTCACCGCAACCGGCGTGCCAGTCAACACCGCAACATCGGAAACGCGTAAATCCCTGATCGCAGCAGGGAAAACGCCGGGGACCCCGGACCGTCGGGGGCCGCGGCGTCCAAAATCCGGACGGCGGACGTCCGAAGTCTGGAACGCCACGATCCCGCGGCCGGTCGGGGCTCCGCACGGCGAGATCGGGGGTTTCCTGGAAGCCCCCCCATGCTACTGTCTGCCCGAATCGGCGACCCTTCGAGCGACAGGTGAAACGGTCCTGCTCCCAGGATCACCTCTGGACGGAAGCGGTCGCCGTGTGTGCTGAGACCCGACAAGCAGGAGGAGACCCATGAAGCGCTGGAAGACGGCAGCAGCGATCGCCCTCGCCCTCACCCTGATCGCACCCGCGGGAGCCTGGGCCCAGGACGACGACGACTACGACGCGGGAAGCTACGATTACGAGCCGGAGGAGGTGCCCCGCTTCGGCCTGGGCGTGGCCGGCGGCCTGGTCGACCCGGGCGGCTCGACGGAGCCGTACTACACGGCCAACCTCCGCATCCGCCTCGGCTCCCGCGGCGAGGGGTACACCGACCGCCGGGAGCAGGGCATCTACGCGGTGCTCGAACCCGAGGTGGGCTACTGGGAGCGCAACGGCGACAGCGACCTGCTAGCCGGCGTGAACCTGCTGGGCGTGGTGCCGTTCCGCCGCGTCAACTACTTCTTCGGCGTCGGCGCCGGCGTCCACTTCCTCGACACCGAAGTGGTCCGCGGCGCCGAGCTGGTGGACGAAAGCGACCAGCGCCTCGGGCTCAATGCCCAGTTCGGCATCGACGTGCTGCTCGGCGACAACGTCGCCCTGTTCGGCGCCGGCCGCTTCGACCTGGTCGAGGGCGCCACGGACGATCTGCAGGACAAGATCTACGTCGGCCTGCGCTTCCTCTTCTAGGCCGCTCCCAGGCCGACGACCTGCGGCTCGGGCTCCTCGCGCAGCAGACGGCGGCGGTAGGCGCGATAGCTCTCGAGCAGCGGGTCGAGCAGGTGCCGCGGGTTGGCGAGGCCGATCTGAAACGGCACCGAGCGCTCGAGCCAGCGCACCAGCCCCTCCTCGGCCGGGGCCGTCACGGTGAGGAACGAGCGGCGCACCACCAGCGTCGGCAGCGCCCGGTCGATGGTGGCGCTGTGCTGGGTCGGCCGGGTGAGCGCCAGGAACTCGTCCGGCCGGTGGAGCGTCGACGGCAACCGGTAGGGGTAGGCCGAGAGCACGTGCCCCGAGGTGGTGCGGAACAGGAAGCGCTGCGGGCTGGCACCGTTGCCATTGCCATTGCCGTTGCCGTTGCCGGTTGGCCGGTGCCGCGACAGCGACGGGTTGTCGAGCCGGAAATCGAACGCGAGCTCGATCTGTCGGCGGTCGACCAGGACCTTGCGGCCCGGTTGGCGGCTCCGCAGCCGCTCGAGGAACGAGAGGATCGTCTCCTCGGCCTCGGGCACCATCATCTCCAGCAGGTCCGGTGGATAGGGCGTCTCCTCGAGACTCACCTCCTTGACCGGCTGCGACAGGTAGCTGACCAGCGACTGGCGCGGCAGGTGCGGAGAGTCGGCGGACTGGCGGCGAAAGCGCACCGCGCCGAAGATCAGCGCCGGATGGCCGACGACCCGCAGGGCGACGAGCTCCCAGAAGCAGGTGGCCTCCTCCCGGGCGAGGAAGACCTCGCGGGGCATCTCGAAGCCCTGGGCGGGGCGGGGGCTCTCACGGGTCTGCTCGATGGCGTGGAGCAGCAGCAGCAGGTGGGGCAGGTGGTTTCCGGGGCTGGTCATCGGATCGTCTCCAGGGTGCGGGTCGTGGGTCGGGTTCGGGAACGGTTCACAGGGGACGGCAGGCGAGGTCGTAGCCGCCGGGGTGGTCCACCAGCAGGCAGCAGTCGTCGGGGTGGCCCATGCGGTAGCAGAAGCGGTGCTGCAGCTCGTGGCGCAGCACCCGCTCGACGCCGGCGGCCATCTCGATCTCGTCGTGGCGCGGGTGGTACATGCCGTAGGCGTCCTCGAAGATGCCGGGGCGAACGACGATGCGCAGGCCGCTCAACGAGTCGAGGGAGGCGTTGGCTCCGAGCTGCGCGCTGGCCTGGGCGTAGCCGTTCTCGATGGCCCGCAGCGCCTCGCCGGGATCGAACGGGTTGCCGCCGGTGGCGACCCGCAACGTGCCGTAGCTCGTCTCGAGCACCAGGTCGGCGCCGCCCGGGTCGGTGGGACCGCCGCCGCCGGAGCAGGCGGCCAGCGCCAGGGCGAGGACGGCCGGCACCAGGGCGCCGCCGAGACGTTGGAACGAGGTGGGACCGAGGATGGAACGACGGTTCATGGCAGGACCTCCCGCGAGTGGTGAGTGGAACTGGCTGGCATCGCGGCAAGGCCCTAGCGCAACGGCCGTTCCGCCGTGCCGAGGCGCGGGAGGCGACGGGTAAACCCTTTAAACGACTACGCTTAGCGCTTCGCTGGGAGGCGACGGGAGGATTCTCCGTCCGGCTTCTGGAGGCCGGGGGCCAGACGCTGGACAGTGCTTCCTGAAATGGGATACGACGTCTGGACGCGGGAGCGGAGCGCCGCGCGGGGTTGCGGTAAGCTCCGGCCCGGAGATCGCCCGTGGAGAACACCCAGCCCGTGGAGGACACCCGACTCGTGGACGACGCCCCGATCGGCACGCCGGACCGCCCCCTGCGCGTCGCCGTCGTCGGCGCCGGCCCCTCCGGCTTCTACGCCGCCGCCGCGCTGCTCGACGCTCCCGGGCTCACCGTCTCGGTCGATGTCCTCGACCGGCTACCGGCGCCCTACGGCCTGGTGCGCTACGGCGTGGCGCCGGACCACCAGAAGATCAAGAACGTCTCGCGCGTCTTCGACAAGACCGCCCGCGACCCGCGGGTGCGCTTCCTCGGCAACGTCTGCTTCGGGCCCGACCTGGCGCGCGAGGACCTGCTGGCCCTCTACGACCGGGTGATCTACGCCGTCGGCGCCCAGACCGACCGCCGCCTCGGCATCCCTGGCGAGGATCTGCCCGGATCCTGGTCCTCCACCGAGCTCGTCGCCTGGTACAACGGGCATCCCGACTTCATGGCCGGCGACTTCCCGCTGCACCACGAGGCGGTGGCCATCGTCGGCATCGGCAACGTCGCCATCGACTGCGCCCGGATACTGGCGAAGAGCGCCGATGAGCTGGCCGCCACCGACATCTCCGACGAAGCCCTGGCGGTGCTGCGGGAAAGCCGCGTGCGCGACGTCTGGGTGCTCGCCCGGCGCGGACCGCTGCAGGCCGCCTGCACGCCGCAGGAGCTCAAGGAGCTCGGCGAGATCCCGGGCGTGGCGGTGCTCGTCGAGCCCGACGAGGTGGCCGACCCGGCGGCCGAGGGCGAGCCGGACCGCCAGGCGCAGAAGAACCTGGAGCTGTTCCGCGCCTTCGCCGCCGACGCCGACAAGGCGGCCGCCGCCGAGCGCCGCATCCACTTCCGCTTCCTAGTCTCCCCGGTGGAGGTGCTCGCGGCGGACGGCGGCATCGCCGGCCTGCGCCTGGAGCGCAACCGCCTGGTGCCGAAGGGCGAATGCCTGAGCGCCCGCGGCACCGGCGAGCACGAGGTGCTGCCGGTCAGCGCGGTGATCCGCGCCATCGGCTACCGCTCGGTGCCGCTGCCAGGGGTGCCCTTCGACGAGCGCGGCGGAGTCATCCCCAACCGCGAGGGGCGGGTGTTCGATCCCGAATCCGGGGAGGTGCGGGCGCGCGAGTACGTGGTCGGCTGGGCCAAGCGCGGCCCGAGTGGACTGATCGGCACCAACAAGGGCGACTCGGCGGCCACGATCGATGCCCTGGTCGCCGACCTCGCCGCAGCCCCCGCGGGCGGCGCGGCGGAGCCCTCGCGCCGAGCCGTGCTGGATCGGCTCGACGAGCGCGGCGTGCGCTGGGTCAGCTTCGAGGACTGGTGTGCCCTGGACGAGCTGGAGACCTCCCGCGGCGCCGCGAGCGGCCGGCCACGGATCAAGCTGTGCCGGGTCGAGGAGATGCTGGAGGCGCTGGCCGGCCGGGCGGAGAACGCCGAGGTGGTGGAAG
Source organism: Thermoanaerobaculia bacterium (assembly GCA_036259255.1). GTDB lineage: Bacteria > Acidobacteriota > Thermoanaerobaculia > Multivoradales > JBCCEF01 > DATACC01. The sequence goes on from DATACC010000315.1 coordinate 4,363, forward strand.
CGGAATGAGCGCAGCCGGCGGCAGGGACCCGGCCGGGCCGGGAACCGAGGCGCCCGCGGCCGAGATCTTCGGCGACGCCTGGGCCGCGGCCTGGTGCCGGGCCCTCGGCGAAAGCGCCTCGTACCGCCGCGCCGCCGCCGGCTGGCAGGGGGCCCTCGTCTTCGAGGCGACGCCGGATCCGGCCGCCGGCGTGGCGCGCCGCCGCGCCGTGTTCCTCGCTCTCGAAGGCGGCGCCTGCCGCGCCGGCCGCGCGGCGACCGCCGCCGACCGCGAGACGGCACCCTTCGTGCTGCGGGCGCCGGCCGGCGTGTGGCGCCTCGTGCTGGCCGGCGAGATGGCGCCGGTCTACGGGCTGATGACGGGCAAGATCGAGCTCGCCCGCGGCACCCTGCCCCGCCTGCTGCCCTTCGCGCAGGCCACCGAGGAAATGGTGGCGACGGCGGCGCGCCTGCCCGGCCGCTGGCCCGACGACGCGGTCTGAACCGATGCAGCGCTTCATCACCTACCCGTTCCTGCTGCTGGTCCGCCTGGTCAGCCGGATCTTCTGGCGCTTCGAGGTCACCTGGGTCGGCGAGCCGCCGGCGGGGGACCGCTGGCGGGGCATCCGGATCTGCGCGATCCTCAATCACACCAGCCTCTACGAATGGGTGTTCGCCGGCGCCGTGCCGCCCCGGTTCCTGCGCCGCATCGCGCTGCACGGCGTGGTGCCGGTGGCGGCGAAGACCCTCGAGCGGCCCCTGGTCGGCGCCTTCTTCCGCCGCGTCGCGGCCCACGTGGTGCCGCTGTCCCGGGACCGGCGCGGGAGCTGGCGCTCGGTGCTCGGCAAGATCGACGACCCGAAGCTGATGGTGGTGATCCTGCCGGAGGGCCGCATGATGCGCCGCACCGGCCTCGATGGCGAGGGCCGGCCGATGAGCGTCCGCGGCGGCATCGCGGACCTGCTGCAGGCGATCCCCGAGGGCCGCATGCTGCTCGCCTACAGCGGCGGGCTGCACCACGTCCAGGCTCCCGGCGAGCACCTGCCGCGCCTGTTCCGCACGGTGCGCATGAGCTTCGAGCTGGTGGACGTCCGCGACTACCGGGAGCGCCTGATGGCGGCGGCCGGAGGCGAGGAGAGCTTCCGCCGCACGGTGATGGCCGACATGGACCACCGCCTGGTGACCCACTGCCCGGTGCGCCCGGAGACCTGCGCCCCGCGGAAGACAGCCGCCGACCGAGGCGTTCCCCCGCCCGCCCTCAGTCCCGGCGGCCGGCCTGGTCGAGGAGGTTGAAGAGGGCCTCCGGCTCGACCGGCTTGACCAGGTGGCGGTCGAAGCCGGCCTGGGCGGACTTGTCCTGGTCCTCGGGACGGCCGTAGCCGGACAGCGCGATCAGCAGCAGGTCGTGCCCGTCCCCCCGCACCCGGCGGGCCACCTCGTAGCCGTCGAGGCCCGGCAGCCCGATGTCGACCACCGCCACGTCCCAGTCGCCCTGCCCGATCTGCTCCACCCCCTGGTGGCCGTCGCTCGCCGTCCCCACCCGGTAGCCGCGGCCCTCGAGCAGCAGGGCCAGCATCTCGCGGGCGTCGTCGTTGTCCTCGACGATCAGCACCGCCAGCGGGCCGGCCGCCACGGCGCGCTCCCCGGGGGCTTTGGCGGTGCCCGCCGCCGCCGACACCGGCTCCTCCGCCGGCGCCGCCAGCGGCAGGCGCACCGTGAAGCGGCTGCCGCGGTCGTTCCCCTCGCTCTCCGCGATCACCGTGCCCCCGTGCATCTGCACCAGCCGCTGGACCAGCGCCAGGCCCAGCCCGAGACCACCGCCGCTGCGGTCGAGTGACTGGTCCGCCTGGGCAAAGAGATTGAAGATCTTGTCCTGCATCTCCAGCGGGATTCCGATTCCATTGTCGGTGACCGTCAGCACGGCGTCGCCTCCTTGCCTCCGGGCCGCGAGCTCCACGCGGCCGCCCTCCGGTGTGTACTTCGCGGCGTTGGTCAGCAGATTGTCGATCACCTGCTCGATGCGCGTGGGATCGGCGTGGAGGGGCAGCGGCTCGGAGGTCATGGTGACGGTGAGCTCGTGGTCGCGCCGCTCGAAGGCCGGCCGGCAGGTCTCCACCGCCCGCTCCACTACCTGCGCCAGGTCCACCGTCTCGCGGCGCAGGTTGATCTTTCCCTGATCGATGCGCGAGACGTCCAGCAGGTCGTCGACCAGCCGGGCCAGGTGGCGAAGCTGCCGCTCGGCCACCGCCACCAGCCGACTGCCGGCGGCCGCCCCTCCCCCCTCACCGCCGCCGCCCTGCTTGCCGGCTCCGGCCGCCTCGCCGGCCTCCCAGGTGGCCTGGAGCTGCAGCGTGTGCAGCGCCGTGCCGATGACGCTCATCGGGTTGCGCAGCTCGTGGGCCAGGGTCGCCAGGAACTCGTTCTTGCGCCGGTCCCGCTCGTCGAGCTCGGCGTAGAGCGCCATGACGCCGCGGTTGGTATCCTCGAGCTCCCGGTTCAGGCGCTCGTACTCGCTGCTCCACCGCTCCATCTCCTGGAGCAGCTCGAGCAGGGCGGCGTCCTGCTGGGCGACCTCCGCCAGCAGCTCACCGGCCTGCGGCACGGCGCCGGACAACGGCTCCGTCTCCACCGTCCCTCCGGGGGGCAGCCGCTTGACCAGCCGCAGGGCAGTGCCGTCGGGGCTGAGCTCGGCGCGGTCCACCAGGCGCTCCAGACCGTCCCCCGTCACCTCGCTCAGCGCCTCCGGGGACCCGAGTAGCTCGATCCGCAGGAGGCCGTCCTCCACCCGCACGTCCACCGCGCCGCCGCCGGCGGCGAGCAACCGGCGCGCCGAGGTGGAGACGGCGGCCAGCAGCTCGGCCCGCGCCCGCGCCGGCAAGCCCGCGTCGCGCGCCAGATCGAGGATGCCGCCGCGCAGGCGCACGAGATCCTCGGCGGCGCGCAGGGTCCCGTGGCCCAGCTCTCCATGCATCGTCGTCACCCGCCGTCGGATCGTTGGCTCGGGCGCCGGGGCTTGAGCACCAGCACCGTCGCGTCGTCGCGGCCACGGCGGTGATCGCGGTAGAGCACGCCGGCGATCACCGCCGGGGTGCGCACCACCAGGCCGGGGTAGTCGTCCAGCGACCACCCGGTGGCCACGCCATCGCTGTGCATCACCAGCAGCGCGTCGTCCTCGCAGGGCGAGCTGACCGGCTGCACCCGCACCGTCCCCTGGCCCAGGGTGCCGTTGTGGGTGAGCAGCCGGCGCGCCGCGCCGTCGGAGCACACCACGGTGCCGGCGATGTTGCCGACCGCCGCGTACCGCATCTTGCGTTGCTCATGCGATACCCGGGCCACCGCCACCGCCGCACCCCGGGTCCGGCGCAGGCCTTCGTGGATCGAGAGCAGCAGCGGCTCGACGGGAGCCACCGGACGGCCGCAGAACACCCGCACCGCCTCCCGGGAGGCCTCCGCGGCCATCGGGCCGTGCCCCAGGCCGTCGCCGACCAGCACCGTCGTGGCGGCCGCGGTGTAGGCCACCGCCCAGGCGTCGCCGTAGGCCTCCTCCCCCGGCCTCGGAACGGTCACCGCGCCGACCTCGAAGGGCGTGCCCGCGGCGGCGGCACCGATGCGCAGCCAGATCGCCGTGCCGCGGCCCGGCTGCGACCAGACGTCCAGCGCGTCGGCGGCCCGGCGCACAGCGCCCAGGCCGGTGCCCGGCGTGCCGGCAGTCGAGTAGCCGTCCTCGAAGGCACGGCGGACGTCGGCGAGGCCGGGTCCACGGTCCAGCGCCAGGATCTCGAGGCGCGGTGCGCCGTCGCCGCCGGTCCACCACAGCAGCAGCTCGCCGCCACCGCCGTGCTGCAGGAGGTTCCTGGCCAGTTCGGTGGTCGCGATGCCGGCGCGCCCCGCCGCCGCCTCGCCGAACGGCAGGCGCCGCGCGACCCCGGCCACCGCCCGGCGCGCGCCGCCCACCTGGCTCTCCTCGCCGAGCTGCAGGTGGAGCGACCCGGACAGCGACGTCTCGACGCGCTGCTGCTCACAGCCCTCGGCGCCGGCCGCGCCGCTCACGGCAGCCATCGCAGGATGCTCACCCGGGTCCCCCCTTCGGGCCTGGCCTCGACGTCGAGCTCGTTGACCAGGCGGCGGGCACCGGACAGCCCGAGGCCGAGGCCGCTGCCGGTGGAGTAGCCGTCGCGCATCGCCCGCTCGAGGTCGGGGATTCCCGGGCCGTCGTCCTCGAAGACGAGGCGCAGGCCGCGGCGCCGGTCGCCCTCGACCACCTCCATGCGCATCGAGCCGCCCCCGCCGTGGTCCACGGTGTTGCGCGCCAGCTCGCTGGCGGCGGTGATCATCTTCGTCTGGTCCACGAGCCCGAGGCCGAGCTCCCGGGACCAGGTGCGGACCGCCTGGCGGGCGCGAACGATGTCGTGCTTCGTCTGGACGGGAAGGGTCTCAGATCGCAGGACGGACATCCCCCAGCTCCCCGTCGGCCGCCAGAACCAGCCGTCCGAGCATCGCCAGCCCGCGATCGACATCGAGCGCCGTCTGGACTCCCGCCAGCTCGACGCCCAACTCCACCAGGGTGATGGCCACCGCGGGACGCATGCCGACCAGCACCGTCTGCGCGTCGAGCACCCGCGACATGGCGGCGATGTTGCCGATCACCCGGCCGATGAAGGAGTCGACGATCTCGAGCGACGAGATATCGATCAACACGCCTCGCGCGCGGTGCCGGGAGATCGCCTGGGTGAGGTCGTCCTGCAGCGCCAGCGCCAGCTCGTCGTCCAGCTCGACCTGGATCGAGACCAGCAGGAACCTACCGATCTTCAGGATCGGGATGCGCTCGGTCACAGGTCCATGTCCAACTCGTCGGCCGCCTCCGAGGCCTCGTTGCGGCCGCGCCGGCGGGCGAGGGCGAAGCCGAAGGCGTCGGCGAGGGTCGCCTTGGTCGTCACCGACGACAGGTCGAGGCCGAGCTGCACGATGGTCTGGGCGATCTGCGGGCGGATGCCGCTGATGATGCAGTCGGCTCCCATCAGCCGGGCGGCGGCCACCGTCTTGAGCAGGTGCTGGGCGACCAGGGTGTCGACGGTAGAGACGCCGGTGATGTCGAGGATCGCCGTGTCGGCGCCGGTCTCGACGATCTTCTCGAGCAGCGTCTCCATCACCACCTGGGTGCGGCTCGAGTCCAGGGTGCCGATGAGCGGCATCGCCACGATGCCGTCCCACAGCCGCACCACCGGGGTCGACAGCTCCAGGAGCTCCTCCTGCTGGCGGGAGATCACCCCCTCGCGCGAGCGCTGGTAGGACTCGATGACCAGCAGGCCGAGCTGGTCGACCACGTGGTTGGCGGTCCAGATCTCCTCGATCAGTTCCTCGGCGTCGCCCTCCACCGCGTGGAACAGCCGCCGGAACAGGGGGCGCTTGAGGGTGAAGACGAACAGCGCGTTCTCCCGCGGCGGCACGCCGACGCGCACCCGCTGGTGGGAGATCTCGTCGAGCAGCTCGCGCGCCTCCAGCGAGCTCGTGGCGTCGAAACTGCGCAGCTCCTCGCGGCTGGTCTCCGGCGGAATCGCCTCGCGCAGCAGCGCCAGCACGTCGCGGCACTGCTGGCGCAGCTCGCCCTCCTCGATCAGCTCCTGGCGCCGCATACCGACACGCTCGAGCTGGTCGAGCCAGTCCTCCAGCAGCCCCTGTCCGTCCTCGTGCAGGATGCTGCCGATCATCGAAGTCTCTTCACTCATCTCCGGCTCCCTGGTGCTCCGTCTCCGCCGCGGTGCTTCGGCCCAGCCGGACAACGGCCGGCGCTCGCAGGAAGCGATACCGCTCGGGAAAACAGGTCAAGATGATCACCTGGCAGCGTTCCCCCGCCAGCGACAGGACCTCGCCCAGGGACCGCAGCCGCTCCGCGTCGGAGTGGCCCAGGGCGTCGTCGACCAGCAGGGGCACACCACCCCCTCGTTTCGTCGTGCGAGTGACAAGCACGGCGCATGCCACGCGGGCGAGGAGGGCGAGCTGCTCGCGGGCGCCGGCACTCAGCCGTTCGACCGGCAGGGTGAGCCCCCCGGCGGTGCGCCGCGCCACCGCCAGCTCGCCGTCGAGCTCCACTGCGAAACCGGGCCCGAACACCCCCGCGCCGAGCTCCCCCAGGCAGCGGCGCAGCGGCTCGCTGTAGGCGTTGCGCGCCTCCTCCCGAGCGGCGGCCATGGCCGCGTAGAGCCGCGCCGCGGCGCCGGCCCGGCGTTCCACCGAGGCGGCTGCCGAGAGCGCCGCCTGGCGCCGGCCGCGGGCGTCCTCCAGGCGCTCGAAGAGATCCCGCTCGCCGGCCACCTCCAGGCGCCCCTCGACCCGCCCCCGCGCCTCGCGCACGGCGGCGAGCTCGGCCGCCGCCGCCTCGTGCTCGCGCCGC
>DATACC010000316.1:0-16401 GCA_036259255.1 Thermoanaerobaculia bacterium
GAGCAGCCACGGCACCCCGCCGGCGGTGACCGCCCTGCGCGCCCGCCGCCTGCTGGCCGGCGAGCTCGACGAGGGGCCGGCGGAGGTGCGGGCCGGGGTGGCCCTCGACGCGGGCGACGCGGGCGCCGCCCGGCGCACCGCCACCCTGGAGGTGCGGGTGGAGCCGGGTGCGGAGGGCGTCGCCTCGCCGGCGCCGCGGCGCCTGACGGTGGCCGTGGCGGGGGAGGAGGGCTCGGCGACGGTGGAGCGGAGCACCGCGGCCGGCGCGGTGGGCGAGGACGGTGCCTGGGTCTGGCGCGGGCCGATCGAGCTGCCGGCCGGTACCGAGCGGGTGGCAGTGGTGGCGGAGGACCCGAGCACCGGCGAGTGGGGCGGCGCGGTGGCCGGCATCTTCGACGCCGCCCGGGAGGCGGAGGGCCGCTGGAACGCCGCGGCGGGCCTCCTGCCCGGGCCGAAGACGGTGCACCTGCTGCGTCCCGACGAGGGCATGCTGCGTGGCCGCGTGCGCTTCGACGCGGTGGCCGATCCCCGGGTGGCGCGGGTGGATTTCCTGCTCGACGGCCGCCGCCAGGCCGCCGACGCCGCGGCGCCGTTCTCGGCGGTGCTCGGCCTCGGGCGGTTGCCGCTGCCGCGACGGGTGGAGGTGGTGGCCCTCGATGCCGAGGGCACGGAGCTGGGCCGCGACCTGATGGTCGTCAACCAGGGGGGGCGGGCCTTCCGGGTGCGCATCACCGAGCCCGACGGGGCGCGGGCGGTGGGCGCGGTGGACGTGGCCGCCGCCGTCGAGGTGCCGGACGGCCGTCGCCTCGACCGGGTGGAGATCTTCTGGAACGAGACGCTGGCGGCGACGCTGTTCCACCCGCCGTTCCGCCACCGGCTGGTGGTGCCGCCGGAGCGGCCCGAGGGTTACCTGCGGGCGGTGGCGCACCTGGCGGACGGCGCCAGCACGGAAGACGCGGTGTACCTCAACGGCCCGGTGGCGGCCGAGCGGGTGGACGTGCGGCTGACCGAGCTGTTCGTGGTGGTCACCGACGGCTCCGGGCGGCCGGTGCGCGGACTCGAGGCGGAGGACTTCGAGGTGCGCGAGGACGGCCGGCGCCAGGATCTGGCCGACTTCGGCGACGCCGCCGACCTGCCGCTCACCGTGGGGCTCGCCATCGACAGCTCGGCAAGCATGTTCGTCAAGCTCCCGGCCGTGGCGGACGCCGCCCTCGGCTTCCTCGACGGCCTGGTGCCCGGCCGCGACCGCGCCTTCCTGGTGGACTTCGACGACGAGCCGCGCCTGCTCGCCGGGCCGACGCCGGACCTCGACCTGCTGCGGGGCGCCGGCGAGGCGCTGGTGCCGGGCGGGCGCACCTCGCTGTGGCAGGCCATCGTCTACTCCCTGGTCCAGCTCCAGGGGGCGCCGGGCCGCCGGGCGCTGATCGTCTACTCCGACGGTGCCGACCAGGACCAGGACTTCTCCTACCGCACGGCGCTCGCCTTCGCCCGCCGCGCCGGGGTGCCGGTGTACGTGATCGTCGCCAACGAGGAGGCGGTGCGCACCGGCGGCCTGGACTTCGGCTTCCCGACCTTCGGCAGCCGCCTGGAAGGCCTGGTCGCGGCCACCGGCGGTCGCGTCTGGCTGGTGCGCCGCACCGACGATCTCGCCGCCGTCTACCAGGCGATCCAGCACGAGCTCGCCGCCCAGTACCGCCTCGCCTACTACCCGGAGGGCGACGCCGCCGGCTGGCGCCGCCTCGAGGTCGACGTGCGGGGCCGGGGGCTCACGGCGCGGACGGTCTCCGGGTACCAGCGGTAGGCGGGTCGGCTCGGTGAGGGGGCCTGTAGCCCCTCGGGTGCGCCCGGCTCGGCTCCCGGGCCGCTCGGTCGATGTCGGCGACGGGGACTCACGGCACCGACGGTTCGGGGATTCCCTCGAGGATGCTTTCCGGATTCCCGTGGCGTGCCGCCGCAGTCCGGGGCGAGCGCACCAGCGCCTGCTCGGCTGCCCACCGCTGGTCTGGTGGCAGGGTCTCGTCCATCAGCTTGACCTCGCGCGCCTCGCGCACGGCCAGTGGCAGGCCGTCGCGGTAGAGCAGCCGGTTGGTGGTCAGCGCCGGGAGCTTGGCGCCGGGGGTGAGGATGCCGGCCAGGTTGAGCGGGTCGGCGCCGGAGACGGTGATCCACGGCGGCGCGGCGGCGGTGTCGCTGGACTCGGCCTTGCGGTGGGCGCGGCGCAGCGAGCGCAGACGGGCCACCGCCTCCGGCAGGGCGTACTGCTCGCCGGCGAAACCGTCGACGAAGCGGCCGCCGCGCACCTCGCCCCGGGCCTCCAGGCGGCGCAGCACCCACAGCACCTCGCGCCAGGGCGGTAGCGCGTCCTCGCGGGCGAGCAGGGCGCGGAACAGGATGCCGTAGCGGTCGAGCAGGGCGCGGACCGCGGACTCGACGTCGGCCGGCGGCAGGGTCCAGCCGATCGGTGGCTCGTCGGCGCCCCCAGCGGCGGGGGGGGACTCCGGCAGCAGCGACCAGCGGCCGGCGCTCTCCATGCCCGGCGCCGCGACGCTCCTCGCCGGTGCCCGGCCGCCGGCGCGGCCCTGCTGGGACGAGGCACCGGCGCGCGGGCGGCGGTCGGCCGGCAGCAGCAGCGCACGCAGGCCGGCGAAGCTGTCGGAGGTCACCCGGCCGGCCGCGGCGAGCTCGGCGAGGGCGGATTCCACCTGCGTCGCCAGCAGACCCGTGCCGGCGGCCAGATCGGTGAAGAAGCTGGCACCGCGCTCGGCGAGGAACTGGCGCACCTGGTCGGCGGCCGACGACAGGGGCGATTCGTCGTCGGCTCGCCCGCCGGCGAGGCGCCGCCACAGCGCCAGCTCCTCGCGCGGCAGCAGCATCATCGGCGTCGTGCGCAGCGGCGCCTGGCGGGCGCGGCCGTCGGCCGGCGGCGCCGGGCGGCACCAGGCGACGCGGCCGGCGAGGCACAGAACATCGAGCCAGGCCGGGTCGTAGCCGGCGAGACGCGCCGGCAGGATCTCCTCCTCCCAGGCGGCGGCCGGGGCGGCGAAGCCGCGGAGCTGGCGCAGCACGGCGGCGAGCGCCTCCGGACCCTCGCCGCGCTCCTCCGGCGCCGCCCGCTGCCAGACGAGCAGGAAGCGCAGCAGGTCGGCGCGGCCGACCGGCGCGATCTCGCTGCGCAGGCGCTCCAGGGTGGCCCGGTGGATGCGGGCCAGCAGGCGGCGCTCGCACCACTCCTCCTCGGCGGCGGCGGGAGCGCCCGGCGTGAAGCGGCCGCGCATCACGGCGCCCTCGGCCTCCAGGGCCACCAGCGATCGCTCCACCTCGGTGACGGGCATCCCGGCCGTGGCGGCAAGGACGGCGGCGGTCACCGGGCCGGCGGTGTCGAGCCACGAGCGCAGCAGCTCGCGGCGGGCGTCGTCGGCCTGCGGCGGGGCGCTGCGGCGGCCGGCCGAGGCGCGCACCGGCGGTTCGATGGCGGGCGCCAGCGACGCCCCCGGCCAGGCGGCGAGGGCCTCCGCCAGCCGCTCGGCGGCGATCCAGTGGCGGACCGCGGGGCCGGGTGCCGGCGTCGCCAGCAGGGTGGCGCGGCCGGCGGCGGCGAGCTCGGCGAACAGCGGCCCCCAGCCGGCCGCCTCGCCCTCGGCCTCCGGCACGAAGCCCTGGGTGACGAGGGCGTCGTGCAGCTCGTCGGCGTCCCGTGCCTCCGGCCGCACCTCGTCGCGCACCCGCTCGATGGCGGCGGCGTCCAGCGCCCCCAGGTCGGCGGCGGTCTTCGGGTCCATCCAGCGCCGGGAGGCTACCGCCAGGGTGCGGCGCTCCTCGGCGGGCGCGTCGTCGAGGTAGGCGTAGGGGCGGGCGGTGAGCACTTCCTGGGCCAGCAGCGACGGGCTCGCCAGGTCGCGGGCGACGGTGCGCTTCGCGCCGCTCTCGAGGGCCACCAGCAGGGCGAGGAAGCCGTCCGCGTCCATCGCCTCGTCGAGGCAGTCGCGCAGGGTCTCGGCGACCAGCGGGTGGTCCGGGATCTCGCGGTCGCCCTCGACGTTCTCCAGGCACGCGAGCTGGTCGGGGAAGACCACGGCCAGCAGGTCCTCCGACTGCTGGCGCTGGAGCGGCGCCGGCACCCGGCGGCCGTTGCGCATGCGCGGCAGGGCCAGCGAACGGGCGGCGTTCCAGCGCCAGCGCACGCCGAACAGCGGCGAGTCGAGCAGCGCCTGCACCAGGACGTCGCGGGCCGAGGTGGAGTGGAGGAACTGGAACACCGTCTCCAGCGGGAAGCTGTGGGTCGGACCGAGGGAGAGGATGATGGCGTCCTCGGTGGCGGCGGCCTGCAGCTCGAAGTTGAAGCTGCGGCAGAAGCGCTTGCGCAGCGCCAGCCCCCAGGCGCGGTTGATGCGGCTGCCGAGGGGCGAGTGGATCACCAGGTGGGCGTCGCCGGCCTCGTCGAAGAAGCGCTCGGCCACCAGCGTGTCGGTGGTCGGCAGCACGCCGAGGGCAGCGTGGCCGGCGGCCAGGTACTCGACGAGCTGCAGCGCCGCCGGGCCGGACAGCGCCAGCTCCGCGGCGAGCGTGGCGGCCGCCTCCTCCGGCGCCGCCCCGTCCTCCAGTAGCTCCTCGACCCGCCGCCGGACGCGGGAGACCGCGGCGGAGAGCTCTTCGCTTCTCGCCGGGGCTTCGCCGAACCAGAAGGGGATGGTGGGGGTCTCGCCGTGAGCGTCCGCCACCCGCAGGCGGCCCTGCTCGATCTTCAGGATCCGCCACGAGGCGTTGCCGAGCTGGAAGACGTGTCCCGGCAGGCTCTCGACGGCGAAGTCCTCGTTGACGGTGCCGATCACCGTGCCGGTGGGCTCGAGCACCACCTGGTAGTCGGACACGTCGGGAATGGCGCCGCCGGAGGTCAGCGCCGTCAGCCGCGCCCCGCGCCGCCCGCGCAGGCGGCGGTGGACGGCGTCGTGGTGCAGGTAGGCGGCCCGCCGGCCGCGGGCGGTGGCGAAGCCCTGGGCGAGCATCGCCACCACGTCGTCGAAGCTTCCGCGCTCCAGGTGGCGGTACGGCCAGGCGCGGCGGAAGGTGGCGAACAGGGCATCCTCGGACCACTCCTCGTCGGCCACCGCGGCGACGATCTGCTGGGCGAGCAGATCGAGCGGTGCGGACGGCATCACTAGCCGGTCGATCTCGCCGTGCCCGGTCGCCTCCATCAGCGCCGCGGCCTCCACCAGCTCGTCGCGGGTGAGCGGGAACAGCCGCCCCTTGGGCACGCCGCCCAGGTGGTGCTCGGCGCGGCCGATGCGCTGCAGCAGCGCCGACAGCGTGCGCGTGGAGCCGAGCTGGCAGACGAGCTCCACCGAGCCGATGTCGATGCCCAGCTCGAGCGACGAGGTGGCCACCAGCACGGCGAGCTCGCCGGCCTTGAGACGCCGCTCGCTGGCCAGCCGCTGCTCCTTCGAGAGGCTGCCGTGGTGGGCCGCCACGTTCTCCTCGCCGAGACGCTCGGCGAGGTGGCGGGCGGCGCGCTCGGCGGTGCGGCGGGTGTTGACGAAGACCAGCGTGGTGCGGTGGGCGCGTACCAGGTCGGCCAGGCGATCGTAGATCTCCTCCCACGCCTGGTTCGACATCAGCGCCTCCAGCGGCGACGGCGGCACCTCGACGGCGAGGTCGAGGTGGCGGTGGCGGCCGGCGTCGATGATCTCGCACGGCGGTGCCTCGCCGGCCGGGCCGGCGCCGGTGAGGAAGCGCGCCACCTCGCCCACCGGCGCGACGGTGGCCGACAGGCCGATGCGGGTGAGCCGGGCGCCGCCGGGGCCGTGCCCGTTGCCATCCCCGGTGCCGCTGCCGGCCGCCTCGGGGGAGGTTCGCCCGACCAGCTCCTCGAGGCGCGCCAGCGACAGTGCCAGGTGGGAGCCGCGCTTGTTCCCGGCCACCGCGTGCACCTCGTCGACGATGACGGTACGCACCGTCGAGAGCATTCGGCGGCCGCCGCGGCTGCCGAGCAGGATGTAGAGCGACTCCGGGGTGGTCACCAGGACGTGGGGCGGCCGGCGCGCCATGCGGCTGCGCTCGGACGGCGGCGTGTCCCCGGTGCGCACGGCGCGGCGGATGCCGGCGGCGGGCAGCCCCAGGGCGGCGAGGCGCGCCTCGATCCCCTCGAGCGGCAGCTCCAGGTTGCGATGGATGTCGTTCGATAGCGCCTTGAGCGGCGAGACGTAGAGCACGCGGGTCTCGTCCGGCAGTCCCTCGGGGGAGGCGAGGGCCTCGCGCACCAGGGCGTCGAGGGCGGCGAGGAAGGCGGCCAGCGTCTTGCCCGAGCCGGTGGGGGCGACGACCAGCGCGTGGCGGCCACCGGCGATGGCCGGCCAGGCCCGCGCCTGGGCCTCGGTGGGCTCGCCCAGCGCCTCGCGGAACCAAGCGGAGACGGCGGGGTGGAAGGTGTCGAGGGGCATCGGAACTACAACCTCGCGGCAGGGGAGCCGATTTCCTCTAACATACCGCGCCGGCCCCTGGTGCATCTCCCCTGACGTCCGTCGTTCCCGAGGAGGAATCCGCGATGCAGAATCGTCTCGCCACCGCGTTGCTCGCCGAGCTGATCGGCACCTTCGCCCTCGTCTTCGTCGGTGCCGGAGCGGGTGCCCTGGCGCTCGGCGGCCTGCTGGGCGTCGCCTTCGCCCACGGTTTCGTGGTGATCGGCTTCGCCTATGCCTATGGCCCCATCTCGGGCACCCACATCAATCCGGCGGTGACCTTCGGCGTCTGGCTGGCGGGCAAGATCGACACCGGCCGGGCGGTGGCCTACATGGCCACCCAGCTCGTCGGCGGCGTCCTCGCCGGCTTTGCCCTGGCCGGTGCCCTCGGCGGCACGGAGACCGGGCTCGGCGCGACGGTTCTCACCGAGGGGCTGGTCATCGGCCAGGCGGTGATCGACGTCACGCCGCTTCAGGGGGTGCTGATCGAGCTGGTCCTCACGTTCTTCCTGGTCAACGCGGTGCTCAACGCCGGGGTGAGCGGCAAGGTCACCATGGTCGCCGGCATCGCCATCGGCTTCACCCTGATCGCCTGCATCCTGATGGGCGGCCCGCTGACCGGCGCCAGCCTCAACCCCGCCCGCACCTTGGGGCCGGCCCTGGCAGCGAACCTCTGGGGCGACTTCTGGGTCTACTTGGTGGGGCCGCTGGCCGGCGGAGCGCTGGCCGGGTTCCTGTACCGGGGAGTGTTCGAAGAACGGGCCGGCTGAGGTCGCGCGCCAGGCCGCCGCACGGCCTCAGGAGCGCAGCGGAGCGGCACCGGCCGGAGCCTCCCGGCGCCCGAAATCCGGCAGCAGCGCCTGGTGGGTGAGGCCGCCGGCGGGCAGGGCGGGATCGTCGGTGAGCAGGGCGAGCATGGCGGTCACGACGTCGGGGTCGAACTTGGTCCCGGCGCAGCGGCGGAGCTCGGCCATCGCCTCCTGGCGGGAGCGCGACTTCTGGTAGGGCCGATCTTCGAGCATGGCGCAGAACGAATCGGCGACGGCGACGACACGGGATTCCACCGGGATGGCCTCGCCAGCGAGCCCCTGGGGATAGCCGGTGCCGTCCCAACATTCGTGGTGGTGGAGCACGGCTTCGGCCACCCTGGCCAGCGGCGGGATGCGGCGCAACAGGCCGTGGCCGATGCGTACGTGGGCGCGCACCAGCTCCATCTCCTCGGCCAGAAGCGGGTCGCTCTTCTGCAGGATCACGTCGCTCACCCCGACCTTGCCAACGTCGTGCAGGAGCGCCGCGTAGGAGACCACCCGCAGGTGCTCGTCCTCGAGCCCGAGGCGTTCGCCCAAGCGGTAGGCCACCTCGGCGACCTGCTGGCAGTGGCCGTGGGTGTGGGGATCCTTGGTCTCCGCCAGGTCGGCGAGCATGCCCACCATCTCCAGGTGCACCGAGTGCAGCTTGCGCTGCAGCCGGCGGTTCTCCCAGGCCACCGATGCCTGGTCGCCGATCGAGACCAGGTGCTTCGCGTCCTCCTCGTCGAACCCGCCCTCCTTGTCGGCCACGATCACCACCCCGTCGAGGCGGCCGCCGAGGCTGACCGGCGCCGCCAGCAGGTGGCTGCCGAGGCGGGCGCCGTCCGCGTCGTCGGCAACGGCGGCCTCGTGCAGCACGCTGCGGCCCTCCGCGACGCAGCGCTGCGCCACCGCGCGCAGCACCGGCGGCGGCGAGTCGCCGTCGCCGAGCGGCACGTCGATGCTGGAGGCCAGGCGGAACCCGGGGCCAGGATCGCCCGTCGGCGCGACTGCCTCGCCGCCGGCGCCGGGCCCCGACGACTCCAGGACCTCGAAATACACCCCCCGCGCCGCGCCGGTGATGGCGAGTGCCGCGCGCAGCAGGAGATCGGTGAGGTCGCCTGCGAACAGCGCCCGGTGCAGCTCCAGGGTGTGCTCGCGGAGGTGCTCGAGGGCGGTGGACAGGCGGCGGGCGGCACGGCGCTCGCCGGCGAGGTGCTCGACCGCCTCCCGCACCCGGCGCTCCGCGGCCTCCTGGAGCTCCACCGCCACGTCCCGCTCGCGCTCCAGCTCCCGGCGCTGCTGGCGCAATCGGTCCACGCAGACGCTCAGCTCCTGCAGGGTGTCGACGATCCTCGCGTCGAGGGCGTCGCCACCGGCGGCAGGTGCCGGGGGGCGGCGGCCGCTGCCGTGGGCTGCGGCGCCCGCGGCTTCCGTTCCGGTCCCGGTTCCCGGCTCCGGCGTGCTGCGGCGATCCTCGTTCATGGCTCGGCTCCCTTGGGCTCGCGACCGGCTGACTGCCGGCCGGGTTGGCTACGCTCGGAGGTCGGTGCGGCGGTGCGGACGTCGCCGGCGCGCCGCCCTGGCCGGCGCTTGGCCTCGCGCAGGCGGCGGTCGGCAGCGCCCACCAGGTCCTCGCCCGTGTCGCCGTCCGCCGGATAGCTGGCCGTTCCGTAGGTGATCCCCAGGACCGTCGGCGGCGACAGCGTGCTGGCCGCCCGCTCGAGCTCCGTGCCCACCCGGGCCAGCAGCAAACCGGCGGCCTCGCGGGGGGTCTCGGGCAGGATGACGGCGAACTCGTCACCGCCGTAGCGGCACACCTCGTCGCTGCCGCGTAGCGTTTCCTGCAGCACCTGGGAGGTGCGGCAGAGCAGGCGATCGCCGTGCAGGTGGCCGCACTGCTCGTTGACCTCCTTGAAATGATCGAGATCGAGCAGCGCGACCGTCAGATCGCCGCCGTGGCGGGAGGCTCGGGCGACCTCCTCGTCGAGGCGTTCGAAGAAGGTACGGTGGTTGAGCAGGCCGGTGAGGCTGTCGGTCTGGGAGAGCTGCCGCAGCTCGTCGGTATAGGTCTCGAGAAAGGCCTGGGTGGTGAGGCGTAGCGCCTCGTCGAGAGCCTCGCCGACCCGGCGCGAGACGGTCATCACCTGGCCCGTCGTGAGGTCGTCAAAGGCGGACAGGCGCTCCTCCAGGTAGCGAAACAGCTCGCGGCGCAGGATCTGGTACTCGCGCACCAACTCGTCGATGGTGAAGCACTGCCCCGCCCGCGACTCGCCGTGGGCTCTGGCCGGCACCACGGAATCGGCGCGCACCGGGTCGGCCTCCGGAGCCAGCACGCGAAGGATCTCGCGCAACACCTGGGGAACGGAATCGCGCAGCACCGTCTCCGGCATGTCTTCGTTCGAGGGGATGCCGCGGTCGGCGCGCACCGCCTCGGTCCAGCGCTCCACGACCGCGTCGCACCCGTCGTCGACGAGCTGCTCCAAGATGTGCAGGCTCTGCTGGGAGATCTCCTCGCTCATCGCGCTGGTTCCCGGGCCCGTCACCCACCGGGGCCAGCTTCCGCGTTGTTGCAAGGGGTGAACCATCGCCGGGAGCGCATGAGCGGCGGGAAACGTCTGAGACCCCCGCACTCGGCCCCCCCCCCCGGCAGCTCGACCAGGGCAGACCGTGCCGCGATGGAGGCACGGCACGGAGGCCCTGCCTACAGCTCGATGCGCAGCGACGGCTCGCCGTCCGCCGGCGTGTGCACCTGGAAGCCCGGCACCTGTTGCCTCCGCCGCTCGAGGAGGGCCTGCAGCTCGGCGACCGGGTAGTCGCCTCGCAACTCCTCCGGCGGGTAAGTCAGGTGGAGGTGGAAGGGGGCGTCGGGGCGGGCGGTGAAGAGCATCTCGAAGGTGGCGACCTCCGGGTTGCCGTGGCCGCCGTCGCCGGAGACGACGTAGTGGTCCGCCGTGACCTGGCGGAAGAAATCCGTCTCGACGTTCCGGTCGCTGCCGTGGTGGGGGAGCTTCAGGAGGTCGAAGTGGACGGTGCCGGCGTCGTCGAGCAGGCCCGCCTGGCGTAGGCCGAGCAAGGTGTGGTCGCCGCGGGCGTCGCCCGTCAGCAGCATGCGGCGGGTGCGGCCGTCGCCGCCCTCGGCCTTGGCCACGACCACGAGGCTCGCCAGGTTGAACGCCGAGTCGTCCAGGTAGGCGGCGGTGCGTACGGCGGCGGGTTCGGCGACGCCGAGCCGCTCGATCTCCCGGTCCCACTCCTCCTGGAAGCGCGCCACCTGCTCGGCCAGCGGCGCGACCAGGCGCAGGGTGAGCCCGTCCCCGAGATCGAAGAGGTCCCCGGGGCCGCCGGTCGACACCAGCGGTCGGCCGTCGCCGCGGTTGACGGCCAGACCCAGGGTGCGGGCGCGGTCGCGGAGCGCCCGGCCCTGCTTCACGCTCGCCAGCACCAGCGCACCCGGGTGCTGGCGCAGCTCGGCGGTGCTCACCGCGTCGCCCGTCGAGGCGGTGGTGATCCCCGCCCGCCGGCCCGCCGTCTCCAGGCGCTCGGCGCCGCTGCCCACCACGTCGTCGAAGCTGTTGTGCCACAGCGTGCGCACGTCGACCTCCGGCTCCTCGCCGCCGGCCTGCTGGTCGACCAGCTCCTGGGTGAGGTCGAGCAGGCCGCGGATGTGGTCGTCGTCGATGTGGCTCACCATCACCAGCTCGAGGGGCAGCGCGCCGCCGCCGCGCTCGTCCCGCAGGCCCGCGAGCACCGGCTTCAGGAACCTGCGGTAGACGCCCGAAGGGCCACCGTCGATCAGTGCCAGGCGCGGCCGGTCGGGGTCGCCGTAGTGGAGCAGCAGGGAGTCGCCGTGCTTGGCCCTGACGGCCTCCAGGGTGAAGATCATCGTTTCCCTCCTCGAAGGGCTACACCGATTGCAGGGCGCGCAGCACGTCGAGCATGCCGTGACCCTGGAAGTAGCGCTCGCGCCCGAGGTCCGTGGCGGTGGCGCAGAGGATCTGCTTGATGCGCTGGGGCTGACCGATCAGCTCGCGGTGGCGCGCCATCAGGATCGCTGCGGCGCCGGAGACGTGGGGCGCCGCCATGCTGGTGCCGTCCATCTCGCGGCGCTCACTGCCCGGCACCGGGCCGACGATCTTCTCGCCCGGCGCCACCAGGTCCGGCTTGGAGCGGCCGTCGCCGGTGGGGCCGCGGCTCGAGAAGTAGCTCACGCCGTAGGTGTGGGGACGGCTGCGGTGGGTCGCACCGACGGTGATCACCGACTCGGCGTTGCCCGGGTCGGTGAGGCTGATCGTGTGGTAGCCCTCGAGCTCGCCCTCGGCCGTCTGGTAGCGCAGGTAGCCGTTGTTGCCGGCGGCGGCCACCACCACCACGCCGGCGGCGGAGACTCGCTCGCACTCCTCGCACACCGGCGTGCGGCCGCAGGCGAAGTTGGCGACCTCGTGGCGCATCGACAGCGACAGGTTGGCGCCGTGCACCACCATCTGGTTCTTCTGCCGGTTGAGGTGACGCAGGAACTGGAGGGCGCCGATGACGTTGAACTCGTCGTCGCGGTTGCCGCCACCGGCGGGTACCACCCGAAGATCGTAGAGCCGCAGATCCGGGCAGACGCCCTGGAGCTCGCCCGGCCAGTCGGCCGCCAGGATGCCGGCGACGTGGGTGCCGTGGGCGTCGGCGGGAAACCAGTACTGCCCCGCCTCGTGGGGCACCTCGAGCAGCGGCGCGAGCAGCTCCCAGTCGACGTCGCGGCCGAAGCGCAGGATCTTGCGCAGGTCCTCGAGCTGGGGGAGGAGGTCCGTGCGGGCCGTTAGCAGCCGGGCGAGGTCGAGCATCGCCAGCTCCAGGGCGCGAGCGCGCTCCGGGGTGCCGGCGATGGCCGCGATCTCCAGGCGCACCGGCCCCGGCAGCGCGATGAACGGCGGCGGGCCCGCGGTGGCGTCCTCCAGCAGGCGCAGCAGGTGGAGGTTGAGCAGCACCCGGATGCGGGTGAAGTCGTAGGTGGCGACCACCCGGGTGCGGTTGCGCCGGGCGGCGCCGGTCCCCTCGAAGGGCTCCGGCCAGGGCTGCTCGTCGCGACGCAGCCGGAAGGCGGGATGAGTGGCGTCGATGCCGCTGTCGATCACCGCCCACGACAGCGACTCGCAGGAGACGTCGAACAGGCGCCAGGCGGCGTCGGCCTTGATCGCCAGGCGCGACTGGGCGACCGCGGGGCTGGCGCTGCGGCCCCGGTGAACTTGGTGGACCCGGGCCTGGGGGTCGGCCCACGGCGCGGGAAGGGTGCCGCCGAGCAGGGCGAGGGCCGCGGCGGCGACCTGCCGCCAGTCGTCCTCGCCGAGCGCCTCCCGCCAGGCGCGGAACGCGGGCGGATCGTCCGGCGGCGGCTCCAGGTCACCGGCCGCGGCCCGGGCCAGCCAGCCGACCACGCGCACCGTCCACAGCACGCCGGGGGCCACTCGGGCCAGGGGCGGGTGCGCCTCGCCGGCCGATGCCGTGTCGTCCCGAGGCGCGGCAGTGGCCGGCGCGGCCTCGCCGGTCGCGGGAGCGGGAACGTAGAGGCGGCGCCGAGTGGGCTCGGGGCCGCGCTCGAGCTCGTCGAGGCGCCGCGCCAGGCGCTGCGCGAGGACCTCGGGGTGGTCCGCGAGCCCGTCGAAGGCGCCGCGCAGGGGAGCGTCCTCGCCGGCGTCGCGGCTCCAGAAGTGCTTCTCCCACCAGGCGGTCATCGGCAGCACGCAGGTGACCAGCTCGCCGAGGTCGATGCGGGCCGCCACGCTGGCGTCCAGGTAGGTGACGAGGTGGCCGCGCTCCGGCGCGTCGCCGCCCTCGTCGCCGTCCGGTGCCAGGCAGCGCCGCAGCCTGCGGGCCACCTGACCGGCGCGCGCCTCGCGGTGCGGGGTGAGGATCAGGTCCTGGGGCGCGCCGGGATCGTGGCCGTAGGCGATCCACACGTCCGGCAGGACGGGGGAGTCCTGGGTGAAGCGGCGGGCACCGTCGCCGCCGAACAGCAGCCAGTCGAGGACGATGCGGGACAGTGTCACGGCCATGGCGGAGCCTCCAGCTCCTCGCGTCGGCGGCCCTGGGGGGGCGACGCCTCCCCTCAACGGCGCGTGCAGGGGAAAGAACGTTACGCTCCTGACATCAATTCTATGATGAAGAGCTGTGCGTTCGACGGGGACCGCCGCGCCGGCTGCTAGATTGGCCGCGGTGCCCTCCTCCCGCCCGGAAGCCGCTCCCGAAGACGCGCCGCCCGCCGGCCGCAACGCCCCTTGGCGGGTGTGGATCGACACCGGCGGCACGTTCACCGATTGCGTGGTCACCGACCCCGCCGGGCGGACGCGCCGGGCGAAGGTGCTGTCGTCGAGCGCGCTGCGGGGCGAGGTGGTCGCGGTGCCGGCCGCGGACCAGGTGCGGATTGCACCGCGCTGGCCGGTGCCGGCGGATTTCTTCGCAGGCTGCCGCTTCGCCATGCTGCGCGAAGGCGCGCTTCCCGAGGAGGTGGCCGTGGCCGGCTACGACCCGGGCGAAGGCGTGGTGCGGCTGGCCGCTCCCTGCGCCGGGCCGCTCTTCGCCGGCGCGCGCTGCGAGCTGCGCTCGCCCGACGAGGCGCCGGTGCTCGCCGCCCGCCTGGTCACCGCCACCTCCCACGGCACCCCGCTGCCGCCGCTGGCGCTGCGCCTCGCCACCACCCGCGGCACCAACGCCCTGCTCGAGCGCCGCGGCGCCGCCGTCGCCCTCTTCGTCACTCGCGGCTTCGCCGACCTGCTGGAGATCGGCGACCAGGCGCGGCCGGACCTCTTCGCCCTCGCGATCGTCCGACCGCCACCCCTCCATCGGGAGGTGGTCGAGGTGGACGAGCGGCTGGCGGCGGATGGCTCGGTGCTGCGGCCCCTCGAGGTCCAGGGACTGGCGGCGGCGGCGCGGCGCCTGCGCGCCGGCGGCATCCGGGCGGCCGCCGTGGCGTTGCTCCACAGCGACCTCGCGCCGGCCCACGAGCGGCAGGTGGCGGCCCTGCTGCGGCGCGGCGGCCTGCGCCACGTGGTCGCCTCGGCCGAGCTGGCGCCGCTCGTCGGCCTGGTGCCGCGGGCGGGCACGGCCGTGGTGGAGGCGTACCTCGCACCGGTGCTCGAGGCGTACCTCGACGGCGTCGAAGGGGCGCTGCCCCGGACCGCCTCGCTGCACGTGATGACCAGCGCCGGCGGCCTGGTGCGGCGCCGCGGCTTCCGGGCGGCCGACGCGCTCCTCTCCGGCCCGGCCGGCGGCGTGGCCGGGGCGGCGGCAGCCGCGCGGCGCTCGGGGCTGGGCCGGGTGCTCACCTTCGACATGGGGGGCACCAGCACCGACGTGGCGCGCTGGGACGGCGACTTCGAGTACGTCTTCGAGCACCGCGTGGGCGACGCCCGGCTGCTGGCGCCGGCGCTGGCCATCGAGACGGTGGCGGCCGGCGGCGGCTCGGTGTGCCGCTTCGACGGTCTGCGCCTGACGGTGGGGCCGGAGAGCGCCGGGGCGAGCCCGGGGCCGGCCTGCTACGGCGCCGGCGGGCCGCTCACGGTGACGGACGTCAACCTGCTGCTCGGCCGCCTCGACCCGGCTCGCTTCGGCATCCCGCTGGCGCCGGCGGCGGCCGAGCGGGCGTTCGCTGCGCTGCGGGCGGCGATGCAGGAGGTCGGCGTCCCGCTGCCGTCCGACGAGGAGCTGCTGGCGGGCCTGCTGGCCATCGCCGACGAGCGCATGGCCGCCGCCATCCGCTCCGTCTCCGTGGCCCGGGGCTTCGCTCCCGCGGACCACGCCCTGGTCGCCTTCGGCGGCGCCGGCGGGCAGCACGCCTGCGCGGTGGCCGAGCGCCTCGGGATCCGCGAGGTGCTGGTGCCGGCGGACGCCGGCCTGCTCTCGGCCCTGGGCCTCGGCGCTGCCGTGGTCGAGCGGTTCGCCCAGCGCCAGGTGCTGCGGCCGATGGCCGCAGTGGGCGAGGATCTCGCCGTCCTGGTGGCGGAGCTCTCGGGCGAGGCCGCCGCCGCGGTGGCCGCCGAGGGCGTGGCGGCGGAGGAGGTGGTGGTGCGCCGCCGGATCGTCCATCTGCGCTTCGCCGGTCAGGAGGCGGCGCTGGCGGTGGAGCCCGAGGGCTTCGGTCCGGAGGCGGTGCGCCGCGCCTTCGCCGCCGCCTACCGCGAGCGCTACGGCTACCTGCCGGCGGCACGGGAGGTCGAGGTGGAATCGGTGCGGGTGGTGGCCTCGTCGCGCCCCCCAGCCCCGGCGGCCGCCGCCGAGCCGCCGCCTCGCACCGCCGAGCCCTCGGGGGAGCGGCGCGCCTGGTTTTCCGGCGGCGGGTGGTGCGAGGTGGCGGTGTACGAGCGCCCGGCGCTGGCGCCAGGCGACGCCCTGGGGGGACCCGCCCTGGTCTTCGAAACGCACGGCGCCACCGTGGTGGCGCCGGGGTGGCAGGCGCAGGTGGATGGTGTGGGCGGCCTGCGGCTGTCGCAGGCGAGGCCGGAGAAGGGAGGGCCGGCACCGGCAAGGCCGGAGAGCGGAAGACCGGAAAAGGGCAGGCCCCGCCAGGGGCAGCGGGGGCCGGCCGACGCGGGACGGGCTGCGCCGGACGGCTACAATGGCGCTCTTCGCTCCGCCCGTGCTTCGTTGGGGAACCAGGGAGGGACCCGATGCTGAACCAGCTCCTGGGTGGCAGGGCCCGGCAGGATCCGCTGGCCGCCGCCCGTCTGCTTTCCGGCGTCATCGCCGGTGGAGTCGTCACCTTCGCCGCCATCGTCCTGCTGCTGATCTCGGGAGTGCTCGGCGAGCCCCTCGGCCTCCGCGTGCCGCCGCCCCCGGTGATCGCCGCCCTGGCGGTGGCCGCGGCGGCCTTCCTGGTGGCGGCGCCGCTCGTCGAGCGGGTGCTGCTGCGCAAGGCGGGGCGCGACGGGTACGTCACCGCCAAGACCGTGGGCATGGTGCTGCGCGAGCTGCCGGGCATCCTCGGGGCTCTGCTGGGGCTCCTCACCGGCAGCTCGTTCTGGGTGCTGGCGCTGCCGGCGGCGTCGCTCCTCGCCATCGCTCTGGGCTGGCCGCGGGCGGGCGAGCTGGCGGCGGTGGGGGGCGGGGAGCCCGGGACGCCGCCGTCCGGCGGGCCGCCCATCGAGCCGCGATGAGCCGCCAGCGGCCGCGGCCCGGTT
>DATACC010000317.1:0-2836 GCA_036259255.1 Thermoanaerobaculia bacterium
GGGCTGTCCGGCCCGGCACGCCTTCCATGGCAAGGCAGGTTACTGGCAGGTGGCGAAGGCGTCCGTGTCCTGGATCGCCTCGAAAGCCTCGCCCATCGGGTTGAGGTAGTTGCGGCTCTTGCCGGTGGAGGTGTCGGTCACCGTCAGCACCACCTCGACGTTGGTCAGGCCCGAGGCGAACACCCAGTACCGGTCGAAGGCGGCGCAGCCGTCGAGCACCTTCACCGTCAGCTCCACGTTGTCCTGGTTGAAGAACCAGAAGGTGCCGGAGTCGTCGCTCAGCGCGCCCGGCGTGCCGACGCCCTCCTGGCCGTCCTGCGTGCGCCACGAGGCCTGCACCGCGAAGCGCCCATCCTGCAGGCACAGGTGGCCGGCCGCCGGGTTGCAGGTCTCGGGGCCGTCGTCGAGCGGCCGCAGGTAGTTGTAGAAGACATGGCTGCCCAGGCGACGGCCCGTCTCGACGCCCACCTCGTCATCGTGGTGCCAGTGGATGCCGCCGTAGATGCGGCTCCTCGCCGCCTCGTTGGCGGCCGCGCTGAAGCTCTCGAAGTGGCGCAGCACGCCCGGCACTCCGTCGGAGGGCACGGAGAAAGCGATGTCGTCCCGGCCGAAGAACAGGGCCACGACGCGGCCACTGGCGCCGCTGAAGGTGCTGTGGCCCGAGGTGTAGGCCGGGAACGGCGGCGTGTTGAGGAGGCTTTGCCAGGAGGGATCCGCCGTGGTGGCGGGGTTGCCGTCCTGGTCGGCGTTCTGGATGCCGGTGATCGGGCGCCAGTGGCCGTAGTGGAACTTCATGTCCCAGGCGACGATCCCGGCGTCGGCCGAGGCCAGCGACAGCAGCGCGAACAGCCGTGCGTTCTCCACCAGCGACAGCCCCTCCTGGGCGGAGACGATCTGCATCATCCAGCTCCAGTGGCCCGGCGGGCTGCTGGTACCGGCGCTGTCGTCCCAGAACTTGGCGATCTCCGTCTGGTCCGGCGTGCGCTCGGTGCTGTCGAGCCGGCCGAGGCGGTAGACCTCGTCGAAGTTGGCGGCGTACTCGGCGCTGGTCAGGGGCGGCGGGGCCTCGCCCCGGAACTGGTCGCCGGACCGCATCGTCCACGGCTTCAGCGAGCCCCAGTGGGGTAGCAGGGCCGGAGCGAAGTTGGGAAGGGTGGGCACCCACCATCCCGCACCGCTGGCCGAGAGATAATCGCGCACGTCGTTCGCACCGTCGCTGGCGCGCTGCGCCAGGATACGCACCGCCACCTGCACGCCCCAGCTAGCGCCGGCGCTGATCGCGGGCGGCACCGGGCCGGCGGGCACCACCTGCCGGTAGGCGGCGTCGAGCTCCGCTTTGTGGGACGGATAGCGGGTGACGAGCACGTGATGGGCGGCGGCGGCGGCCGCCGCCTCCATGGAGGCACCGGCGGGCGCCGGGCCGTGGTCGGCGTAGCTCTCGAAGCCGCCGGCGATGCCGATGACGGCGTCGTAGATGGCCACGTTCATCATCGCCATCTCCTGGGAGGCGAGGGGCGGGTTGATGAGCTCCTCCCGGATCAGGTCGACGTACAGGGCGTTCCAGTCGAGGATGACATCGGCCCGGGCGGGCAGCGCCAGGACCAGGGCCAACAGGGCAACGGAAGCGAGGGTACAGCTCGATTTGCGCATCAGACAGTCCCCATGAACAGTTGCGAGCTCGCGGTGCTCGCAGTTGAAACAACGGAAGGCGATGGCCGAAGCCCCGAGGCTGGGCCACGCCAGTGACGACTCCAGGTGCCGGATTAGCGGCATAGATCGTATCGCTACTCATCTACTGTGCTCGGAACGAGCCAAAGAGGGACGCTGTGCCGACGCGAGACGCCCCGGGGCGGGCGGGAGCCCCTGCGTTCGAGGGGCCCGCGGGTCGACCCGCCACAGGCGAACGCCGTCCCCGCCGCCGGCCGGCTCCAGGAAGGGGGCCGGGGGCCGCTCGGCGAGAAGGCCCTGGGGACGGTCGCGGAGCTCGTCGCGGCTCACCACCAGGTAGGCGGCGCCGCGGTCGGCGAGCAGCCGCTCGAGCCGAGCGTAGTAGCGCTCCGGCTCGTCGAGCTCGGCGCCGAAGGCGTCGGGCACCGGGACGTAGGGCCGCTCGACGTAGCGGCCGAGGAACGGCGCGGTGCCGGCGATCACGGTGCCCGGCGGCACCCGTTCGGCGACTTGGCGCAGCACCGCCACCTCCTCGTAGGGGTGGCGCTCGACGAAGGCGGGGAGCCTGCCCAGGGCGGTCTTGACCGCGAGCAGACCGAGAAGCGGCGCGGCGAGCAGCAGGGTCGCGGCGAGGGCCGGGGGCGACGGCGAGCGCCGGGAGGTGCCGGCCGCCGCCACCTTCGCGGCGGCTGGCCAATCCTCCGCCGCCAGCGCCCCGAAGGTCACGGCGTTGGCGATCGGCAGCAGCACCAGCAGCAGCCTCCCCCAGGTGAAGAAGGTGAAGGCGACGCCCACCAGCATCAGCGCCCCGGAGGCGAGGAGCCAGCCGGCGGCGCGGGGCCGCCAGCCGAGCAGCGCCACGGCAGAGAAGGCGAAGGCCAGGGCGTGGAGCGGGGTGCCGAGGAGCTGGGACAGGCCGCCCGCCAGGAAGCGGCCCAGTTCGGCGAAGCCGCCGGCGAGGATCGCCCCGAGGTCCTCGCGCAGCAGCTCCCCCGGGCCGGCGAAGGGCACCCGCTCGAGGTACGACCAGTCCGGGTGGCCGTGGAGCTTCCAGGCCAGGTTCTTCCAGTTCTCGTCGTGGAAGGGATCGCCGAACACCGCCCGGCGCAGCAGGAAGTGGGGCAGCACCAGCAGCGCCGCGGCGCCCGAGGCCAGCGCGGCGTCGGCG
>DATACC010000318.1:0-24704 GCA_036259255.1 Thermoanaerobaculia bacterium
CCTCGGCGTCGAGCCCGCCGAGGACGCGCTCCCGTTCGGCCGCCGACAGCTCGACGATGGCGTCGAACAGGGCGCGCACCCGTGCAGGGCGCGAGGCACGCTCAGGGTGCGTCATCGATCTTCCGCTCGATGGGCTCGAGCCGGCGGAGCAGCCAGGCCTTGGCGAACGCCCAGTCGCGCTTCACCGAGGCGGCCGAGACCTCGAGGACGCGGGCCGCCTCCTCGATCGTCAACCCGCCGAAGTAGCGCAGCTCGACCACCCGGGCGGAGCGTTCGTCGGCCGCGGCGAGCTCGTTCAAGGCGTGGTGGAGCGCCAGGACGTCGATCTCCAGCGGCCCGCTCGCGGCGGCGTCGACGGTGAGGGTCACCGGCCGTTCCCCCTCGCCGCGCCGGGCGGCGCCGCGCCGGCGCGCGTGATCGACCAGGATCCGCCGCATCGCTCCGGCGGCGGCGGCCAGGAACTGCTCGTGGCTCTCCCAGCCGCCGCGATGCGCGGCCAGGCGCAGATACGCCTCGCTGACCAGCGCCGTCGGGCGCAGCGTGTGCCCGTGCCGCTCCGAGCGCATCGAGCGCGCCGCCGCGGCTCGCAATTCGGCGTAGAGGTCGTCGAAGTGACGGTCGAGCTCCGATGTGCCGCTCGGCGGTCGCGAAACCAAGTCTTCTGACTCCATGGGAGGCCGGGAGCCGCAAGCGTACCAGCTTCCGTCGGTGCCGGATGCCTGCGGATCGCGAGCTCGCGGGGGGCGCCCAGGCCCCGCGCGAGGTAAGGGGGGGCGAAGTGGCCGGCTCTTCCATGAGCCGATCGCCCGCCGTCTCGCGCCATACCGGGTGATTGCCATCAAACCTCAGGCTTCGGCCCATCCATCATCGGAGAGACCTCATGTTCTGTGCCAGCTCGCGACGACGTACCCTGTGGTTGGCGGCGTGCGCCGCCTGCATGTTCCTGCCGGTGCCCGGGGCTCACGCCCAGGTGGCACGCCCGGCGGTCGCCGTCGCGGTCGACGAGATGGCGTTCGCCACCGGAGGTGAGATCACCGCCACGTTGTCCGCGGAGGGAACCGTGAGCTTCCTGCGCACCGCGCCGGGGACCTCGATCCCGGTGGATCACCTCGGGGGCGCCGAGGAGCGGGCGCGGGAGTTCCTCGACTCCTACGCGGCGGCCTTCGCGCTGGTGCCCGGCGTCGAGCTCGACCTCCTGCGCGAGAGCGGAGTCGACGAGGTGGGGATGGAGCACGTCCGCTTTCGCCAGGCCTATCGCGGCATCCCGGTCGCCGGCGGCGAGCTGACGGTCCATCTGCGCGGCCGGGGGGTGGTGGCTGCGAACGCCAACACGGCCGCCGATCTCGAATCGGTGGTCCTCGACCCGCGGATCGGCCCCGCCGAAGCGCTCGCCCTGGTGCGCGAGGAGCTCGAGCGCACCCTCGGAGTGACCGACGCCGAGCTCTCCGAGCCGCGCCTCGAGATCCTCGACCCGAGCCTGCTCGGCGGTGGCGGCTTCGCCGCCGAGCTGACCTGGTTCGTCGAGGCGCGCAAGGTCGACCTCTGGGAGCTGCTGTGGATCAGCGCCCGGGCGCCTCGGGTGGCACTCCGCTTCAGCCAGCTCGCCCACGGCCGCAACCGCCTCGTCTACGATGCCAACGATCCGGGCGACGGCTCGCTCGCCCAGCTGCCGGGTCTGCTGGTGCGCAGCGAGGGCGGTCCGCCGGTGGCCGGTGCCGCAGCGGCCGACGCCAACGCGGCCTACGACTTCCTGGGCGACACCTACGACTATTACCTCGGCGAGCACGGGCGAGACAGCTACGACGACGCCGGCGCCACCCTCGTCGGCACCGTCCGCTTCTGCCCCAACTCCACCAACTGCCCGTACCAGAACGCCTTCTGGAACGGGGAGCAGATGGTGTTCGGTGCCGGCTTCTCGGCCGCCGACGACGTCGTCGCCCACGAGCTGGCCCACGCCGTCACCCAGAACACCGCCAACCTCTTCTACTACATGCAGTCGGGAGCCCTGAACGAGTCGTACTCCGACATCTTCGGCGAGACGATCGACCAGCTCAACGGAGCCGGCAGCGACACGCCGGCACAGCGCTGGTACATGGGCGAGGACGTCCCCGGCCTGGGCGCCGCTCGTCACATGGCGAACCCGCCGCTCTTCGGCCATCCGGGCAAGACGAGCGACCCCGAGTTCTTCTGCGGCGACGACTACCGCGCCGACGGCGGCGGCGTGCACCGCAACAGCGGCGTGCCGAACCGGGCCTATTCGCTGATGGTCGATGGCGGCACCTACAACGGGCAGGCGGTCACCGGCATCGGCCTGGCGAAGGCGGGCAAGATCCAGTACCGCACGCTGTCGCGCTACCTGCTCTCCGCCTCCGACTTCGCCGACAACGACAACGCCCTGCGGCAGTCCTGCCAGGACCTGATCGGCACCGCCGGCATCACCGCCACCGACTGCACCCAGGTCGGCAAGGCCCTCGACGCCGTCGAGATGGCCGCCACCTGGCCGTGCGCACCGCTCCAGGCCGAGGTGCCGGCCTTCTGCCCGGCGGGTCAGGGACCGGACCTCTGGTACTACGAGGACTTCGAGGGCGAGGTGGTCGGCGTCCCGACCTGCCCGTCGAATGGGGTGCCGGCGGGCTGGTGCGTCAACGAGCCCTCGAGCCTTCTGGGGACATTCGCGACCAGCGGCGAGCGCAGCCTGTGGGGTTACAACCAGGCGAGCGCGGGAACGATCTGGTTCTGGCGCAACTTCCTGGAGATGCCGCCGGAGGGAGCCCGCCTGCAGTTCAACCACGCCCACGGCTTCGACAACAACGGCGGCACCTTCTTCGACGCCGGGCACGTGATCGTCTCTACCAACGGCGGCGCCACGTTCGACAACGCACAGTTCCTGATCAAGGATGGCGAGCCCTACGACGGGCCGATCTCCACCTGCTGCGGCAACCCCTTCGGCGGCCTGGACGGGATCGTCGCCGACAGCTGGGGGTACACCGCCAGCCAGCTCGACCTCGGCTTGCTCACCGGCAGCGCCTTCTCCTACGGCTTCGTCGTTGCCACCGACAACGCGATCGACGAGTACGGCTGGTTCGTCGACGACGTGCGGATCTACACCTGCGCGACCTGCCTCGCCCACCGCACGCTCGACGCCGGGTACACCGGCATGGCGGACCACTACCAGGCTTCGGACTCGATCACCGCCGGCGACGGCTTCACCGTCCAACCCGGAGAGTCCGTGACCCTCGAGGCGGGCAACCGGGTCGCCCTCGGCAACGGCTTCCGGGTCGCTGGGGAGCTGACCGTCCTCGCCGGCTCGGAGGCTTGTCCGTAGAGTCGAGGACCGTGGAAGCCGCCGGCGCCGGCCCGACGGGAGCGGTTGCGGCATCTGCTGACCGCCGCCGCCCTGGTCCTGGTGGTGGGAAAGGTCAGCCGGGCGCTTCGCCGCCGCGCCGCCGCCATTTCACGGGAGGCGAGCGCGGCGAACGGATAGGATCGGCGGCCATGGCCCACGTCACCTTCCTCGGCGCCTGCGGTGTGGTCACCGGCAGCGCCACCTTGCTCGAATGGGGCGACACCCGCCTGCTGGTCGATTGCGGCATGTACCAGGGCGGGGAAGAGCTGGAGCAGCGCAACCACGCCCCGTTTCCGTTCGATCCCGCCGGCCTCACCGCCGTGCTGCTGACCCACGCCCACCTCGACCACTCCGGGCTGCTGCCGCGCCTGGCGTCCGCCGGCTTCGAAGGCCCGATCTACTGCAGCCGGGCGAGCCGCGCCCTGGTGCGGCTGATCCTGGAGGACGCCGGCAAGATCCAGGAGGAGCAGGCGCGCTACGCCCGCAAGAAGGGCTACAGCCGCCACGCGGAGCCGCAGCCGCTCTACGACGGCGACGACGTGCGGCGCACGCTGAAGCAGCTCTCCGGGGTGCCCTTCGACGAGGAGCGCGAGGTGGTGCCCGGGGTGCGGGTGCGCTTCACCCGCGCCGGCCACCTGCTGGGCGCCGCGTCGATCACCGTCGAGGCCAAGGGCGGCGACGGGTCGCGCCGGCGCTGGTTGTTCTCCGGTGACGTCGGCCGCTACGGGGTGCCGATCCTGGTCGATCCCCAGGGGCCACCGGAGGCGCCCGACGCGCTGCTGCTCGAATCGACCTACGGCGACCGCGACCAGCATCCGCAGGAGGATTCCGCGGAGCGGCTGGGGGAGATCGTCGACGAGACCTTCCGCCGCGGCGGCTTCGTGATCGTCCCCGCCTTCGCCCTCGGGCGCACCCAGGAGGTGCTCTACCACCTGGGCCAGCTCGCCGAGCAGGGGCGCATCGACCCGGCGGACGTCTTCCTCGACAGCCCGATGGCGATCACCGCCACCGACCTCTACGCGCAGGCGAAGAGCGAGCACGACGAGGAGCTGGCCGAGCTGGTGGCGGCCGGCGACAGCCCGCTGGCGGCCGACGCCTTCGTGCGCTGCCGCACGGTGGACGAGTCCAAGCGCCTCAACTCCCGGCGCCGGCCCGCCGTGGTGGTGGCGGCGAGCGGTATGGCCAACGGCGGCCGCGTGGTGCACCACCTGCTGCGACGCCTCGACGACCCCGCCACCTCGGTGGTCTTCACCGGCTACCAGGCCTCCGGCACCCGCGGCCGGGCGCTCCTCGACGGCGCCGACACGGTGGGCATCCACGGCAACCGGGTGAGGGTGAAGGCCGCGATCCACTCCCTCCAGGGCCTCTCCGCCCACGCCGACCGCAGCGAGCTGCTGCGCTGGTGCGAGGCCCTGCCGGGCCGGCCGGCCCGCATCTTCCTCAACCACGGGGAGGACCCGGCGCGCAAGGCGCTGGCGGCGGAGCTCCAGGAGATGGGCTGGCCGCGCCCGGTGCTGCCGGTCAGCGGCGAGCGCCATCCCTGGTGATGGGCCGGGTCGCCCCCTACCGCATCCCCACCACCTCGCCCTCCACCAGGTCGATGTGGTGGGCCTGGGGGGCCTTCGGCAGGCCGGGCATGCGCAGGATGTCGCCTAGCAGCGGCACCAGGTAGCCGGCGCCGGCGGCGATGACGAAGCCGCGCACCGTTACCTGGAAGCCCTCCGGCCGCCCGGCGAGCGCCGGGTTGTCGGACAGCGAGGTGGGCGCCTTGGCGACGCACAGCGGCAGGTTCTCGTAGCCCAGCTCGCGGATTCCGGCGAGGTCGCGTTGCGCCTCCCGCGTGTAGGTGACGCCGGCGGCGCCGTAGATGCGCGTGGCGATGGCCTCCATCTTGGCCTCCACCGGGTCGCTCCAGTCGTAGAGCGGCCGGAACGGGCTCGGCTGCTTCTCGGCGTGCTCCACGACAGTGCGCGCCAGCTCCTCGGCACCCTCGCCGCCGCGGGCGAAGTGGTCGGAGACGGCGAACGGCACCCCCAGCTCCTCGCAGGCGCGGCGCACGACGGCGATCTCCTCCTCGGTGTCGCCGTCGAAGCGGTTGAGCGCCACCACCGGCACCTCCTCGAAGACGCGGATGTTCTCCACGTGCTTGACCAGGTTGGGCAGGCCCCGCTCCACGGCCGCGGCGTCGGGCAGGCGGTAGTCGGCGCCGCCGTGGCGGCGCAGCGCCCGCACCGTGGCCACCAGCACCACCGCCGCGGTGTCGAGACCCGCCGTGGTGCACTTGATGTCGAAGAACTTCTCGGCCCCGAGGTCGAAGCCGAAGCCCGCCTCGGTGACCACCCAGTCGGCGTGGGCGAGCGCCGTCTTGGTCGCGATCACCGAGTTGCAGCCGTGGGCGATGTTGGCGAAGGGGCCGCCATGGACCAGCGCCGGCACCCCCTCGACGGTCTGCACCAGGTTGGGCATCAGGGCGTCCTTGAGGAGCACCATCATCGCGCCCACCGCGTCGAGCTCGCCGGCGTGGACCACCGAGCCGTCGGGGCGCATCGCCACCAGCAGCCGGCCGAGGCGGCGGCGCAGGTCCTCGGCGTCCTCGGCCAGGCACAGGGTGGCCATCACCTCGGAGGCCGGGGTGATGTCGAAGCCGGTCTCCCGCGGCACCCCCTGGGTGCGCCCGCCGAGCCCGACCACCACGTTGCGCAGCGCCCGGTCGTTGAGATCGATCACCCGGCGCCAGAGCACCCGCCGCGGGTCGATGCCCAGGGCGTTGCCGTGGTGCAGGTGATTGTCGATCATCGCCGAGAGCAGGTTGTGGGCGCTCGAGATGGCGTGGAAGTCGCCGGTGAAGTGGAGATTGATGTCCTCGGCCGGCGTCAGCGACGACAGCCCGCCGCCGGTGGCGCCTCCCTTGCGCCCGAAGGTGGGGCCGAGGGACGGCTCGCGCAGCGCCAGGCACGCCTTCTCTCCGAGGCGGGCCAGGCCCTGGGCGAGGCCGATCGAGCTGGTCGTCTTGCCCTCTCCCGCGTCCGTGGGGGTGATGGCGGAAACGAGGATCAGGCGCCCCCGGCGCTGCCCCGCCTCCTTGGCCGCCAGCCGGATCTTCGCCTTGTCCTCCCCGTACGGCACCACGTGGCTCGGGTCGAGGCCCATCTCTTCGGCCACCTGGCGAATCGGCCGAATCCCCACCGTCTCCATCGTCGTCTCGAGCATTCGAATCTCCCTCCTTTCCCGCGATCCTAACCGGCGAGGGGGAGGGCGTGCCCGGGGGACCCTGCTGCTAGACTGCGCGCCGCTTCCCATGGCCACCGATTCCCGCACCGCCACCCCCTCGTCCGATCCGTCCGACGCGGCGTCGGACGACCACTCCTTCGGCCACCTCGAGGCCGCCGACCCTGGCCGGCCGGGGGAGCCGATGAAGCCGGTGGATCGGGCCTGGCTGCGCATGGACGAGCCGGCCAACCTGATGTCGATCCACGGCGTGCTGGTGTTCGATCGTCGGCTGGACGTGGCCTCGATGCGCGAGGTGGTACGGCGGCGCCTGGTGCCCATTCCGCGCTTCCGCCAGCGCATCGTGCGCGGCGCCGGCGGCTGGCCCCAGTGGCAGGAGACGCCGGAGCTCTTCCTCGAGCGCCACGTCCGGGCCGAGCGCCTGACCGGCGGCGGCGGCGAGCAGGGGCTGCGCGAGGCGGTGGGGCGGTGGATGGGCGAGCCCTTCGACCTCGCCCACCCGCCCTGGTCGTTCCACCTGATCGAGGACTACGAGGGCGGCTCGGCCCTGGTGGGGCGGCTGCACCACGCCATCGGCGACGGCATCGCGCTCATGCTGGTGCTGCTGTCGCTCACCGACACCTCGGCGCAGGAGGACCTGGCGGCGCCGCTGGAGGTCGACAGCAATCCCTTCGCGGCGCTCTTCACCCAGGCCGAGCAGGACTTCGAGGCGGTGCGTGCCGCCACCGAGCGGGTGATGCCGGAGGGAATGAAGCTTCTCCTGCGCCCGGCCCAGGCCCTGCGCTCCACCGGCCACCTGGTCAAGCTGCTCGGCTCGACCAACGCGCTGGTCCGCCTGCCGCTCAGGAAGCGCGATCCGCGCACCCGCTTCAAGGGACCGCTGGGAGTGGCGAAGCGGGCCGTGTGGTCGCGCCCCATCCCGCTCGAGGAGATCCGCGCCCTGGCCGAGCGCATGGACGGCAACCTCAACGACGTGCTCGCCGCCGCCCTCACCGGAGCGCTGCGCCGTTACCTGCTGGCCCGCGGCCCGGTGCCGGACGGCCTGGACGTGCGCGCCGCCGTGCCGGTGAACCTGCGGCCGCTGGCGGAGATGGCGAACCTCGGCAACCGCTTCGGCCTCGTCTTCCTGCCGCTGCCGCTGGGCATCGCCGAGCCGCACGAGCGGGTGAGCGAGCTGCGCCGGCGCATGCGGGCGCTGAAGCACTCGGCCGAGCCGCTGGTGACCTTCCTCATCCTGCGGACCATGGGGCGCCTGCCGCTCGCCGCCCAGCGCGCCGTGGTCCGTCTCTTCGCCACCAAGACCACCGCCGTGCTGACCAGCGTGCCCGGGCCCAACCGGCCGCTCTACGTGGCCGGCCGGCGCATCCGCGACCTGTTCTTCTGGGTCCCGCAGGCCGGCCGGGTGGGGCTGGGGCTGTCGATCTGCACCTACGACGGCCGGGTGCGCGTGGGAGTGGCCTCGGACGCCGGGCTGGTGCCCGACCCGGAGGCGATCGTCGCCGCCCTCGACGACGAGCTCGCCGCCATGGCGCTCTGAGCCCGGCGCGTCTCGCGTGGAATTCACTATCCAACCGGATGGTTATAAGCTCGCGATGATGGACGAACGCCCCTCCGACGAGCTGCTGGTCCGGATCAGCGAGCGCCTGAAGGCGCTTTCCGATCCCATGCGGCTGAAGATCCTGCACGAGCTGGAGGCCGGAGAGGTCTGCGTCGGCTCGCTGGCCGAGCGGGTGGGCGGCAGCCAGGCCAACGTCTCCAAGCACCTCGGTGTGCTCCGGAGCCAGGGGCTGGTGCGCTGCCGGCGCGAGGGGATGAACGTCTGCTACAGCCTGGAGGACGCCTCGGTCTTCGACGTCTGCCGGCTGGTGTGCGACGCCCTGGTGCGCCAGGCGGACCGCACGGCCGAGGAGCTGCGGCGCGAGGCGACGGCCTGGGCGGAGCCCGGGCGCGGCTCGGCCGGGGCCGCTTCGATCTGACCCGACGAGACCCTTTGAAACTTTCCGAGCACGAGGAGCGATGATGACCAAGCCGATGGATCTCAGCGACACCAACTTCGAGACCGAGGTCCTGCAGTCCGACAAGCCGGTGCTGGTGGACTTCTGGGCCCCCTGGTGCGGCCCGTGCCGCATGGTCGGCCCGGTGGTGGAGGAGCTGGCCGGCGAGTACGAGGGCCGCCTGAAGGTGGCCAAGGTGAACACCGACGAGAACCAGGCCCGGGCCTCGCAGCTCGGCATCCGGGGCATCCCGACGCTGATCTTCTTCAAGGACGGCCGCGAGGTGGACCGGGTGGTGGGTGCGCTGCCGAAGCCGGCGCTCAAGGCCCGCGTCGACGACGTCCTCGGCGCCTGATCGCGGACTCGACCCGACGTCATGCCGCTCTACGAGTATCGATGCGACGGGTGCGGCCACCGGTTCGAGGTGCTGCAGCGGATGGGCGAGGGGGGCGAAGACCTCCTGTGCCCCCGCTGCGGTGCCGAGCGGCCGGCGCGCCAGCTCTCCACCTTCGCCGCGGCCTCCGGCGCGTCGGCCGCCGCCTCCGGTGCCTCCGCCCTGACGGCGGGCGGCTGCGGCGGTGGCTCCGGCTTCACCTGAGGCTGAACCCGGCCGGCCCGTGAGGCCGGCCTCGCCCCCCTTTTCGGGTGTTCTCCCCTTCCGTGAGCCCCCTCTCGTCCGGCGCCTTCCTGCCGGCCTCGCTGTCCCCTCGCCATACCAGGCGCCGGGCTCGCCGCCCTGCCCGGGGGGTCGTCGGCCTCGTCGCCAGGGCGCTGGGGGACGCGTCGCCGCTTCAGCCCGGGGGGGCCAGCGCCCGGTACGCCTTCAGGCTCTGCAGCGCCAGCATCGGCTGGCCCAGGCGGCTGTAGAGGCCGGCGAGGTTGAACCAGGCGTCGGCGAGGGTGGGGTCGGCGGCGACGGCGCGGCGGTAGGCGTCGACGGCTTCGTCGAGGCGGTCGAGGTCCTGGAGGACGACACCCAGGTTGTAGGCGGCCGTGGCGTCGCCGGGGCGGGCGGACTCGGCGGCCCGGTAGTGGGTCTCGGCGGCGGCGAGATCGCCTTCGCCGTGGAGCAGGCGCCCGAGGTTGAGGTGGGCGTCCGGATGGGCCGGATCGGTCGCCAGGGCGCGGCGGTAGGCGGCCCGCGCCTCCTCGAGGGCGGTGGCCTCCAGCTCCCAGCCCAGCTCGTACCACTCCTCGGCGTCGAGATCCCCGCGGCGCTCCGCCTCCGCGAGCGCCCGGCGGCCGAACGGGGCGGCCCGCTCGGCCAGCTCGGCCACCGCGAAGGGCTGGAACTCGGCGTAGTCGGCGAAGGGGATCTGGTGCTGGCCCGATTCCGGCTCCCACACCTCGGCGCCGTCGCGGGCGACGATCTGCCCGCCGTCGGCGGTGATGCGCACCGCGGCCAGGGACCGGCCGCCGGGGAGCTGGCGGCGTAGCCGGGCCAGCGCGCTCTTCACCCGGTGTGGCGGGATCTCGGCCGCGAGCAGCCCCTGGGCGGCACGCAGGATCACCAGGTCCTGGAACGAGAAGCGCAACGTGCCGTCGTCGCGGCGCGGCTCCACGAAGCCGGCGTCGGCGAACCAGTACACCCGCCGCGCCGGCACCCCCAGCAACCGCGCCACGTCCCGCGTCGAGTACCCCGCCCGCACCCCGGGCCGGGTGGGAGGAGTGGTCACCGGGACAGTCTAGCGCGACCTCGCTCCCCGCCCGGCGTGGACCGCGCAGCGGTGGGACGACGGCACGCCGAGGCAGCGCGGCGTTTCCACGGAACCGTCGGCCAGCATCACCGGCGGCGCCTCGTCTTGCCGGAGGCTCAGGCCTTCCGGGCCTTCTTCGCCGGCTTGGCGGCGGGCTTGCGGGGAGAGCGGCGGGCCGGCTTCTTGTCGGTCTCGGGCTCGCCGAGGCTGGCCTTCAAAGCGGCCATCAGGTCGATGATCTGGGCCTTCGGTGCCTCGGCAGGAGGAGCGACGACGCTTTCACCCTCGATCTTGCGTTCGATCAGCTCCATCGTGCGCTGGCGCTGGGTGTCCTGGTACTGCTCGGGCTGGAACTGCTCGGCGGAGATCTGCTCGATCAGGCGCAGGGCGAGGTCGAGCTCGCTGGGCTGCACCTCGGCCGGGGCGACGGGCACCTCGGAGAAGGCGCGGATCTCGTCGGCGTAGCGCAGGGTCTGCATCAGCAGCCCCTCGTCGTAGGGGCGCAGCAGCACCAGGTAGTCCTTGCCGCGGGCGGCGTAGCGGGCCAGCGCCGCGCGGTTGCTGTCGCGCATCGCCTTCGACAGCAGGCGGTACGGCTTCGCACCCCCCTTGTCCGGTCCCAGGTAGGTGCTCTTCTCGAAGAAGATCGGGTCCACCTCGTCGAGCGGCACGAACTCGGTGATCTCGATGGCGTTGGTCGGCTCCGGCTGCAGCGCCTTGAGCTCCTCCGGGCCGAACAGCACGTACTGGTCGCGCGCGAACTCGTAGCCCTTGGCGATCTCGTCGCGCTCCACGTAGCGGTCGTGGGTGGGGCAGTAGTAGCGGGACTGCACCCGCGTGCCGCATTCGGCGTGCAGCATGTTGAAGCGGATGCCCGAGGAGCTCTCCCCGGTGCCGTACAGCTTCACCGGGATCGCCACCAGACCGAACGAGATCGTTGCCGAACCCATCGCCCGTGCGCTCATGATCGGGGGATACTAGCATGAGTTTCGAACCACGTATTTCCTTTCGAGGAGGGCACCTGGCGCGATGCCTCGGGATCGTAGACGCAGAGAGGGCGAGGCCCTGGCGCCGTACCGCCGCAAGCGGCTGCCGGAGTCGACGCCGGAGCCGTTCGCGCAAACGGCGGCCTCCGGCGTGGAGCGGATCGCCGGCTCGCAGGGCGATGCCCTCCAGCCTGGCCGCTTCGTCGTCCAGCTCCACCAGGCCCGCCGCCGCCACTACGACCTGCGCCTCGAGTGGGGCGGCGTCCTCCACTCCTGGGCGGTGCCGAAGGGG
The DNA here is from genome assembly GCA_036259255.1 of Thermoanaerobaculia bacterium. Classification (GTDB taxonomy): domain Bacteria; phylum Acidobacteriota; class Thermoanaerobaculia; order Multivoradales; family JBCCEF01; genus DATACC01. Next base: position 11,544 of record DATACC010000318.1, read on the forward strand.
CCGTCCCTCGACCCGGCGGAGAAGCGCTTCGCCGTCGCCACCGAGGACCATCCGATCGAGTACGCCGAGTTCGAGGGCGTGATCCCGGCCGGCAATTACGGTGCCGGCGCGATGATCGTGTGGGACCGCGGTGTGTGGGTGCCGCATCTCGACCCCGAGGCCGGGATGGCCAAGGGCAAGCAGCTCTTCGAGCTCCAGGGCCACAAGCTGCGCGGCCTGTGGACCCTGGTGCGGAGCGGCCGGCGCGACGGCGATCCCAACGAATGGCTGCTGATCAAGAAGCCCGATGGCGCCGCCAGCGGCGCGGACGCGGCGGATCTCGAGCCCGGCTCGGTGCTCTCCGGGCTCACCGTGGAGGAGCTGGCCGCCGGCCCCCGCCGCGCCGAGGAGCTCGCCGCCGAGCTGGCGCGGAGCGAGGCTCCCGAGGCCGCGCTCACCGTCGCCGCCGTGCAGCCGATGCTCGCCGAGTCCGGCGGCCGGCCGTTCAGCCGCCCCGGCTGGCTCTTCGAGCTCAAGTACGACGGCTTTCGCCTGCTGTCCGGGATCGGCACGGCGGCGGGCAGGGGCGGGGAAGGGGAGGCGGTGGCCGCCGGCCCGCGTCGCCCGGTGCGCCTGCTGTACCGCAGCGGCCGCGACGCCACCGCCGCGTTCCCCGACCTGGTGCGGGCCCTCGGTTCGCTGCCCTACGACGGCCTGGTGCTCGACGGCGAGGTGGTGGTGCTCGACGCCGAGGCGCGGCCCAGCTTCAGCCTGCTCCAGCGCCGCGCCCGCCTCACCCGTCGCCCCGATCTCGAACGCGCCACCGTCGAGCTGCCGGCGGTCTACTACGCCTTCGATCTGCTCGCCTGCCAGGGCCACGACCTGCGGCCGCTGCCCCTGGCGCGCCGCAAGGAGCTGCTGCGCCGGGTGCTGCCCGGGGCTGGACCGGTGCGCTTTGCCGACCACGTGGAGGAGCGCGGCGAGGAGCTCTACGCGGCGGTGCGCCGGGCTGGAGTCGAGGGCCTGGTGGCCAAGCGCGCCGACTCCTCCTACCGCGGCGGCCGCACCAACCTGTGGCGCAAGCTCAAGGCGGAGCGCACCGGCGACTTCGTGGTGGTCGGCTACACGCCGGCACGGGGCGGCAGCGGCTTGCGGCTCCATCTCGGCGGCCTCGAGGAAGGGAAGCTGATCTCCGTCGGTCGCGTGGGCACCGGCTTCACGCGCGACGACGAGCGGCAGATCGTCGCCGAGCTGGCCGGGCTCGTGCGCCCCGACCCGCCGCTGTCGGAACCGCCCGCCGCGGCGGCCCGGAGCGTGGTGTGGGTGGAGCCGCGCCTGGTGGTGGAGGTGCGCTTCACCGAGGACACCGCCGCCGGCCAGCTCCGCCACCCGGTGTTCGTGCGCCTTCGTCCCGACAAGCGACCGGAGGACTGCTCGCGCGAGCGGCCAACCGAGGAGCCGGGGCCAGCCGAGGAGCCGGGGCCGGCCGAAGAGCGGGGGCCGGGTGGGCGGGGTGACCGGGCGGAGGAGCCGCCGGCCTCGCCCGCCGGCGCGGCCACTCCGAAGCCCGAGCGCCCGCGCCGGCGTGCCGTGCGCATCACCAACCGCGACAAGGTCTTCTGGCCCGACGACGGGTACACCAAGGGCGACCTGGTCGACCACTACCGCGCCGTCGCCCCGTGGCTGCTGCCCTACCTGCGCGACCGGCCGCTGGTGCTCGATCGCTACCCGGACGGCATCACCGGCAAGAGCTTCTTCCAGAAGAACGCCCCGGAGGCGGTGCCCGAGTGGGTGCGCACCGAAGCGGTGTGGTCGCAGGATTCCGCCGCCGAGACCCGCTACTTCGTGTGTGACGACGAGGAGACCCTCGTCTATCTGGCGAACCTCGGCACCATTCCGTTCCACATGGGGTCGAGCCGCGTCGGATCGCTGTCGACGCCGGACTGGTGCATCCTCGACCTCGATGCCAAGGACGCGCCGTTCGCCGCCGTCGTCGAGGTGGCCAAGGCGATCCGCCGGCTCTGCGACGAGGCCGGCCTGCCGGCGGGGGTCAAGACCAGCGGTGCGACCGGGCTCCACGTGCTGCTGCCGCTGGCCTGCCGGCTGCCCCACGAAGGGGCCCGCCAGCTCGCCGAGCTGCTCGCGCGGCTGGTGGTGGCCGAGCTGCCGGAGATCGCCTCGATCGCCCGCTTGCCGGCGGGGCGCCGCGGCAAGGTGTACGTCGACTACCTGCAGAACGGATACGGCAAGCTGCTGGTGGCGCCCTACAGCGTGCGACCGCTGCCCGGCGCGCCGGTGTCGACCCCTCTCGAGTGGAGCGAGGTCGACGGCGAGTTCGATCCCGCCCGCTTCACCCTGCGCACGCTGCCGGCGCGCCTCGCCGGGCGGCGGGACGACCCGCTGCGTGCCGCCCTCGACGCGGCGCCGGACCTCGCCGCCGCCCTCGGCCGGTTGACCGGGCGGATGGCCGGTTGAGGGGCCGCGGCGCCGCCGGCTGCTGGTAACATCCCCGCCCCCGAAGGATCCGTTCCCGGCCCGCGAGCCGCAGTCCCGGGCCGTTCCAACCGCGAGGAGCTCCCATGCCGCTGCTATCCGGCACCGTCAGCGTCACCCGCTACAACGTCACCGCCCGCCCGGCCGGTCCGCCGCCCCTCGACGAGGTGGCCTTCCGCGAGATCGACCCCGCCTCCGAGGTGCGCGAGTCGGTGGGCCTGCTGCCCTTCGAGCCGGAAGCCGACTACCAGGTGGGCCACGATCGCTACGCCTTCCGCCTGCGGGTCGACAAGCGCCGGCCCGACCCCACGGCCGTGCGCGAGCGCGTGCGCCAGCTCGTCGCCGTCGAGCTGGAGACGACCGGCGTGCCCTTCGTCGGCCCCAAGAAGCGCCGCGCCCTGCGCGAGCTGGCCGAGGAGGAGATCCTGCCGGACACCTCGCCCCGCACCTCGATCGTCGAGTGCGTGCTCGACGGCCACGTGCTCTACGTCGGCTCCACCGCCAAGAACACCCTGGGCCAGGTGCTCACGCTGCTGCGCAAGGTGGGGGTGAGCGCTGATCCGAAGACGCCGTGGCTCGACCGCGGCGAGCCGCAGACGGAGAGCGACCTCGTCGAGATGCGCGAGCCCGGCGCCTCGGTGCTCGGCTGCCGCTTCCTGGCGGGGCTCGTCGGCGATCGCGAGATCACCTTCGAACCGGAGTCGGGCAGCGTGCGGCTGCGCACCCCGGAGGCGCGGGTGACGCTGGTCGGGGCGATCCTCTCCGACCTGATCCGCTACACCGAACGCGGTGTCGAGGTGCTTTCCGGCAAGCTGACCACCGGCGAGGTGGCCTTCCGCCTCGATGGGCCCACCTGGCGCATCTCGGGCCTCAAGGTGGAGACCGGCCGCCACGACCACTGGTGGGAGCTGCTCGACGAGCGCCTGGAGGGCATCGCCGCCGTCTTCGAGCGCCTCGACGCCAAGTACGAGGAGCTCGACCCCGCCGCCCAGCCGGCACCGGTCTACCGGGTGGAGCCGCTGGCGGCGAGCGCCTGAGGACGCAGCGGAGCCTCAGTGCTCCTCCTGGCGGCCGAACGCCAGGTGGAGCCACGCTTCGTCCTCGGGCTTGCAGAACAGGTACACGTGGTCCCCTTCCTCGAGCACCGTGTCGCCGCGGGGCGCCACCAGCTCGTTGCCGCGCAGGATCAGCATCACCCGCGCCGTGCCGGGCAGCGGGACGTCCGCCAACGGTACGCCGCACACCGGCAGCTCCGGACGGATGAAGTAGGAGACCACCTCGCCGTCGAGCCACTGGGTGGAGGTGATCTCGAGCACCGCCTTGGGCGGCGGCGGGCGGTCGGACACCAGCCGCAGCCGCCGGGCCAGCCAGGCCACCGCGGTGCCCGGCACCAGGGCGTTGACCACGACGACGAAGAACACCAGGTGGAACAGGTTCTCCGCCCCCGGCACGCCGGCCATCACCGGGAAGGTGGCGAGCACGATGGGCACCGCGCCGCGCAGGCCCACCAGGCTGAGGAACAGGCTCTCGCGCCACGGATAGCGGAACGGCAGCAGGCACAGCGCCACCACCAGCGGTCGGGCGACGAGGGCGAGGACCAGGCCGAGCACCAGGCCCCGACCGGCCTGCGGCACGAGCTGCGACGGAAACACCAGCAGCCCGAGGAGCAGGAACATGCCGATCTGCGCCAGCCAGGCGATGGAGTCGTGGAAGTGCAACAGGCCGCCGCGGTACGGGAAACGGCTGTTGCCGATGAGTGCCGCCGCCACGTAGACGGCCAGGAAGCCGCTGCCCCAGAACAGCGTCGGCAGGGCGAAGGCGAGCAGGGCCAGGGCCATGCTGAGGGCGGCGTAGAGGCCGCCGGCGTTGAGGGTCAGGCGGCGCAGCAGCGTCCGGCCGGCCAGCCCGATGCCGACGCCGAAGGCCCCTCCCACGGCGAGCTGGAGCGGCACCTGGAAGAACCAGCTGCCCTCGATGCCGCCGCCGGACGCCACCGCCGCCGTCAGGGCGAGGGTGAGCAGGATCGCCATCGGGTCGTTGAGGCCCGACTCGAGCTCCAGGGTCAGCCCCACCCGCCGGCGAAGCTGCAGGCCGCTGGAGCGCAGCACGGAGAACACCGCGGCGGCGTCGGTGGACGCGACCACGGCGCCGAGCAGGAGCGACTGCGACCAGGAGAACCCGAGCAGCCGCACGAGCAACCCCATCAGACCGGCAGTGCCCAGGACCCCCACGGTGGCCAGTACCGTCGCCGGGGCCCAGGCGCGGCGCACCTCGGGCAGCGGGGTGTTGAGGCCGCCGTCGAAGAGGATCAGCACCAGGGCCAGGGTGCCGAGGCGGAAGGCCAGGCGGTAGTCGTCGAAGGCGATGCCGCCCAGGCCCTCGGACCCGGCCAGCATGCCGGCGCCGAGGAAGAGGAGGAAGGCCGGCACGCCAAGGCGCCCGGACATGCGGCCGAACAGCACGCCGAGCAGCAGCAGCGCTCCGATGGCGAGGAACAGCCAGGCGGAGGCGGTGGGTTCGACCGGGTCCATCGACACCAGCATTCTTCCACGGCGTCCGGGCCGGAGCCGCGCAAGGGAGCCGGTCGCCGGCTGCGATGACAGAGTCGGCGCATGCTTGCCGTCGATCCCGAAAGCCGCGACACACCGAGCCTCGCGGAGCTGCCCGCCCCGCGCCCCGGCCGCGGCGAGGTGCTGGTGGCGGTGCGCGCCGCGGGCCTCAATCACGCCGACCTGCTGCAGCTCCGCGGCCACTATCCGCCGCCGCCCGGCGAGAGCCCGGTGCCGGGCCTCGAGTGCGCCGGCGTGATCGAAGCGGTGGGGGAGGGGGTCGCCGGCTGGCGCGCGGGCGAGCGGGTGATGGCGCTCACCGCCGGCGGCAGCCACGGCGAGCGGGTGGCGATCCCGTCGGGGCAGCTCATGACGCTGCCGGAGGACCTCTCGTTCGTGGAAGGCGCCGCGATCCCGGAGGCGGGCCTCACCGCCTGGACCAACCTGGTGGCCGAGGGTGGCCTGCGCTCCGGGGAGACGGTGCTGGTGACCGGCGCCACCGGCGGCGTGGGCACCCTGGTGGTGCAGCTCGCCGCCCAGCTCGGTGCCCGCGTCCTCGCTGCCGGCCGCACGCCGGAGCGCCTGGAGCCGCTCTCCGGCCTCGGCGCCGCCGCCCTCCTGCCGCTCGACGCCGACCTGCCGGCCCGGGTACGCGAGGCCAATGGCGGCCGCGGTGCCGACCTCGCCCTCGACCTGGTGGGTGGCGAGCACCTGCCGCGCTGCCTCGCCGCCCTGGAGCGTCGCGGGCGCTGCGTCCTGGTGGGCCTGCTCGCCGGCCGCCGCGCCGAGCTCGACCTGGGCGACGTCCTCAGCCGCCGCCTGCACCTCGTCGGCTCCGTGCTGCGCGCCCGCAGTCGCCCCGAGAAGGCCGCCCTCGTCGATGGCTTCGCCCGCTTCGCCCTGCCCCGCCTCGCCGACGGCCGCCTGCGCCCGGTGGTCGACACGGTGCTGCCGTTCGAGCGCGTCGCCGAGGCCTATGCGGCCCTGGCCGGGGGCGGGGTGGAGGGGAAGATCGTGGTGGAGATGGCGGGCGGCTGAGGACGGCGGGGAGCTCCTCGACCAAAAGCACCGCGCAGGGGCAGAGGATCGCCACCTGATAGCTCAGCGTCGCCCGATGGTGGCTTGGGCCGGGCGGTCCGAGGCGACACCTCCTCGCCGTCGTCCTACCGCCGCGTCCTACCGCTCGACCCAGTAGTTGGGCGCCTCCTTGGTGATCACCACGTCGTGGGCGTGGCTCTCCTTGAGGCCCGCCGTGGTCACCCGCACCATGCGGGCGCGGGTGCGCAGCTCGTCGATGGAGGCGCAGCCGGCCAGCCCCATGCCGCTGCGCAGGCCGCCGGTGAGCTGGCCGAGCATCTGGTGGACGCTGCCCTTGTACGGCACCATGCCCTCGATGCCCTCCGGCACCATCTTCGACAGCGCGCCGTTGCCCTCCTGGAAGTAGCGGTCGGCCGAGCCGCGGGCCATGGCGGCCAGCGACCCCATGCCGCGGTAGGCCTTGAAGGTGCGGCCCTGGTAGAGGATGGTTTCGCCGGGGCTCTCCTCGGTGCCGGCGAACAGCGAGCCGATCATCACCGAGTTGGCGCCGGCGGCGATGGCCTTGGTGAGATCGCCCGAGAACTTCACGCCGCCATCGGCCACCAGCGGCACGTCGGCCGCCGACAGCTCGGCGGCGCACTCGCGGATGGCGGAGACCTGCGGCACGCCGGCGCCGGTGACCACCCGGGTGGTGCAGATGGAGCCGGGTCCGATGCCCACCTTCACGCCGTCGGCGCCGCGCTCGGCCAGCGCCCGGGCGCCCTCGGCGGTGGCGACGTTGCCGGCCAGGATCTGGGCGTCGGGGAAGCGCTCGCGCAGGCGGGTGAGGGCGTCGAGCACGCCGCGGCTGTGGGCGTGGGACGAATCGAGCACCAGCAGGTCGACCTTGGCACGCACCAGGGCCTCGGCGCGTTCGAGGAAGTCGCCGGAGGCGCCGACGGCGGCGCCCACCCGCAGGCGGCCCAGCGCGTCCTTGCAGGCGTTGGGGAACTCGAGCTGCTTCTGGATGTCCTTGACGGTGATCAGGCCCTTGAGGTTGCCCTCCGGGTCGACCACCAGGAGCTTCTCGATGCGGTGCTCGTGGAGCTTCGCCTTGGCCTGCTCCAGGGTGGTGCCCTCGGGCACCGTGACCAGCGGCGGCTTGGTCATCAGCTCCTCGACGCGGCGCTGGAGGTTGGCCTCGAAGCGCAGGTCGCGGTTGGTGAGGATGCCCACCAGGTGGCCGGCCTCGTCGGTCACCGGGACGCCGGAGATCTTGTAGCGCGCCATCAGATCGAGCGCCTCGCGGATGCGGGCGGTGGGCTGGATGGTCACCGGGTCGACGATCATCCCCGACTCGGACCGCTTGACCTTGTCCACCTCCTGGGCCTGGGCCTCGACGGACAGGTTCTTGTGGATGATGCCGGCGCCGCCCTGCTGGGCCAGCGCAATGGCGAGCCGCGCCTCGGTCACCGTGTCCATGGCGGCCGACAGCAGCGGGACGTTGAGCCGGATGCCCCGCGTGACGCGGGAGGTGAGATCCACCTGGTTGGGGTGCAGCTCGGAAAGCCCCGGCACCAGGGTGACGTCGTCGAAGGTCAGCGCGATCGGCAGGTCACTCATCGTCAGATTGTAGACGATGGGCCGGCCGGCTGGGGGGCCGCGATCGTCCGCCAGACGGACAGCAGGCGCGAAATCGCCCCGGCCGCACTCCGGCGCCCCGGAGGCTTCCGGACGTCCTCCGAGGTCTATACTTGCCGGGAACGATGGTAGGAGGAGCCTCCGGATGCAAGCCTCCAAGCTCTCGGCAGGGATTTCCGCTCTCCTGGCGACGGCGGGCGAAGACGAGTTGGTCGAGGTGGTGGTCGAGCTGGGTCCGGCCGAGCGTCTGGCGGTGCCCGCGGGCAGCTCGCGTTCCGAAGCGATCGCCGCTGCCAGGAGCCGCTTCGAGGAGCGAGCCGCTCCCGTGGAGGTCTCGGTCGACCGGGCCGGTGGCCGGGTCCTGGAACGGGCCTGGATCAACCAGACGCTCAAGGTGCGCCTGAAGCCGCAGGCGCTGCGGGATCTCTCCGATCTCGACGAGGTCCGGGCCGTCGACACGACCCGGACCCTGACCGCCGACTGAGCAGCAGCACGCCCAGGGATCAAGCGAAGACGGCGAGGCCCTGCCCCTGGTCGTTCGGGCCGAATCCGGCCTGCTGCCGGCAGAGAGCGAACAGCGCCTGCCGCAACCCGTCCGGATCGAGACTGGGGTTCTCCTCGAGAAGGAGGGCGAGCAGCCCGGTCACGTGGGGAGCCGCGAAGCTGGTGCCGATGCCGCTGTCGCCGAAGCCGCCCGACCCGACGCAGGAGACGATCCCCGAAAATGGGTTGGAGTCACCGCCAGGAGCCACCACGTGGGGGCGCTCCCGTCCGTCGGCGGTCGGCCCCCGGCTGCTGTAGTCCTCGACCCCGCGCCCCGCCCGGTTGCAGGCACCCACGACGATGGTCCCCTCGGCGTCGGCAGGAGTGGTCAAGGTCCCTGGATGCGGGCCGCGGTTTCCGGCGCTCTTGACCAACGTCAGTCCGAGAGCCCAGGCGTTGTCGCAGGCCCGTGCCTCCCGGGAGGTCCCGTCCCCCGCAGGCCCCGCGCCCCAAGAGCAGTTCGCGATGTGCACGCCGTCCTCCAGCGCCTGCTGGATGGCGAGGGCGCCGCCGAAGTCGTCGGTATTCAGCCAACTGTGCGTCGCCAGGACCTTGTAGTTGTAGATCGTCACCCCGGGCGCGATGCCCCGGTGGCCCGCATCCCCGGAAGCGATGATGCCCGCCACCGCGGTGCCATGGCCATTCGGTGAGCCCCAGGGTTCCCGCGTGTAGTTCCCGCGCTGCACCACGCGCCCCTGCAACGCCGGATGACCGACCGCCACCTCGCCGTCGATCACCGCCACCAGCAGGCCGGCTCCGGTGGTTCCGCGACCGTGCCCAACCGGTGCGCCCACGACGCTGGCGGTGGCGTGGATCTCGGCGCTCAGCCGCCGGGGCAGATCCAGCCGGCCGACCTCCTCCGCCCCGGCGATCTCCGCCAGGGCCGGACCCGCCCCGACCGCCCGCACCGTCTGGTTGAGCCAGCACGCCTCGGTGACGGGCTCGTTGCCGCTGCGCTCCTGCGACGGACTGCGGGAGACGACCTCCTCCAGGCGCTGGCGAATGGGGGCGCTCGTGGCGAAGAACCTCTGCTTTGCGCGGCGGATCTCCTGCTGGCGCACGAGACCGCCGATCAGCCTCTCCCCGGTCTCCGGAAGGTCCTCGAACTGCTCCAGGAGCTCACGCATCTGCGGGAATCCGGAGCGGTGGCGGAGGTGCTCCTCGACGTCCCGCACCTCCTCGTGGATCTCCTGTTCGCGTCGAAGCTCGATGATGCTCCCCGCCAGGGGGGCCACGCTCTCCACGCCCGCGAGAGCGGGCGACGAGATCTGGCTGGCGAGTTGGAGCACCAGAGCGTCCGAGGCTTTCTCCTCCAAGGCACTGCCGAGTCGATTGCGTACGATACGTCGTGCTTCCTGCGTGAGCTCGTCCATGCTGCCTCCGTTCGTCGATCTCTCCTCCGGACCCATTCCGTTGCCGGAAGGACGGACGGAAGCGACGGTTTTCACCTGCCCGTCGCTTCGTCTCACGGCTCCACCTTCCGATCCAGCGTCCGGTACTGGATCGCCTCCGCCACGTGGGCGGCGCCGATCTGGTCGGCGGCGGCGAGGTCGGCGATGGTGCGGGCGACCTTCAGCACCCGGTGGACGGCGCGGGCGGAGAGGCCGAGGCGCTCGTAGGCCGTGTCGAGGAGGCGGCGGCCGGCGGCATCGAGGGGACAGTGCTCGGCCAGCGCCTCCGGGCCGAGGGTGGCGTTGACCGCGGAGATCGGGCCTGCGCCCATCGAGGCCGTACCCCTGGGGTTTCCGTCGCCAGCCTCGAGCAGGCGCAACCCGCCGCGGGCGGGCCTGCGAACCCGCCGCTTCGCCGGTTCGGCCACCCCGAAGCGCCGGCGCTGACGCTCGCGAGCCTCGGTCACCCGGGCGGCGACGGCGGCGGTCGGCTCCCCCGGTCCCCGCGACAGCTCCGACAGCCCGACCGGCGCCACCTCCACCTGGAGATCGATGCGATCGAGCAGCGGGCCCGAGATCCGTCCGCGGTAGCGCTCGACCGCCGGCGGCGGGCAGGTGCACTCGCGGCGCGGGTCGCCGAGGAAGCCGCAGGGGCAGGGGTTCATCGCCGCCAGCAGGGCGAAGCGGGCGGGGAAGGTGAACGCCGCCCGGGACCGGACAATGGTCACCCGGCCCTCCTCGAGGGGCTGGCGCAGCGACTCGAGGGCGTCGCGGCGGAACTCGGGCAGCTCGTCGAGGAAGAGCACGCCGCAGTGGGCCATGCTGGCCTCCCCCGGCCGCGGCACGCCGGCGCCGCCGCCCACCATCCCCGCCGTCGAAGTGCCCGGGTGGGGGCTGCGGAAGGGGCGCTCGCGCAGCAGCGACGAGGGCGGGGTCTCGGCGACCAGGGAGTGGATCTTGGTCACCGCCACCGCCTCGTGGCGGCCGAGGGGCGGCAGGATGCCCGGCAGCCGGCGCGCGAGCATCGTCTTGCCGCAGCCCGGCGGGCCGATGAACAGCAGGTTGTGCCCCCCGGCGGCGGCGATCTCCAGGGTCCGGCGGGCGGTCTCTTGGCCGCGCACGTCGGCGAGGTCCGGGATCGCCTCGCCGCCGGCCGCCGGCGGCTCCGCCACCCCCGCCGGCGACAGTGTTGCTTCGCCGCGCAGGTGGGCCAGCGCCTCGGCGAGGCTCGCCACCCCCACCGTCGGCACCGCCTCGAGCGCCGCCGCCTCGCCGGCGTTGGCCCGCGGCAGCAGCAGCTCGGTAGCGTCCTCGCGGCGGGCGAGATCGGCGATCGCCAGCGCTCCGCGCACCGGCCGCAGCGTGCCGTCGAGGGCCAGCTCGCCGGCCAGCAGTCGCCCGGCGAGCACCTCCTGCTGCAGGAATTCGTGGGCGACCAGCAGCGCCAGGGCGATGGCGAGGTCCAGGTGGTTGCCCGCCTTGCGCAGGTCCGCCGGCGCGAGGTTGACCACCACGGCGCGGTGCGGCAGCTCCACGCCACAGTTGCGGATCGCCGCCTGCACCCGCTCCCGGCTCTCCCGCACCGCGGCGTCGGGTAGCCCCACGATCTGCACGCCCGGCAGACCGAAGCGCACGTCGACCTCCACCTGCACGGGGCGGGCGTCGATCCCCCAGGGGGTGGCGGCGGTCGCTCGGGCCAGCATCACCCTGGTCCACGGAAAACGGGGGGTGTTTTCTCGCACCCGGGCCAGATCCCGCCACCGGCCTCTCCCGGCAGCCAGGGCCGCGGTGCTGCGCCAGGAGGCGCCATGCGGCTGCCGGTGCGGCTGCCTGCACCGGAACCGGACCAGCGGGTAGACTTGGCGCCACCATGCCGATCTCCTCGGAGCAGTTCCGCGCCGCCCTGCGCTGCTTCCCCGCGGGCGTGACCATCGTCACGCTGCGGGTGGGCGAGAAGATTCACGGCCTCACCGTGTCCGCCTTCTCCTCGGTGTCGCCCGAGCCGCCGCTGGTGGCGGTGATCGTGGACCACCGGCACAAGGCGTCCGAGCTGCTGGTGCGCGACGGGGCGGTGTTCGCCGTCAACATCCTGGCCCAGGACCAGCTCGAGCTGTCGAACCGCTTCGCCTGGGTGAAGGACGAGGACCGTTTCGACGAGGGGGAGTGGACCACCGCCGCCACCGGCGCGCCGATCCTCGCCGACGCCCTGGCTTGGCTCGACTGCCGGATCTTCAGCAGCCATGCGGCCGGCACCCACACGATCTACGTCGGCGAGGTGCAGGCGAGCTCCGTGCCGCGCCCGGAATCGCCCCCTCTCGTCTACTGGAACCAGGGCTACCGCAAGCTCCAGATCGACGGCGACGGCTAGCGCCGCGGCCAGAGGCCGGCGAGGGCCGACCGGTGACCGCGCAGCAGGGCGCGCGCCTTGACCCGGCCGCGGCGGCCTTCGACGAGCGCCAGCTCCGCGGCGCGCCACGCCACCCAGCCGGTGTGGAGCACCGCAAGCCACAGCCGGTAGGGGAGCGAACGGTGGGGCACCAGCCGGGTGCGCGTGAGGTGCTCGAGGTAGAAGGCGGAGCGCTCTCCCGAACCGGTGGCCGCGCCGATGTGGTGGACCGCGACCATCCCCGGCACGAAGCGCAACCGCCAGCCGGCGCGACCGAGTCGCAGGCAGAGGTCGAGATCCTCGTGGTAGAGGAAGATCCGCGGGTCGAACCCGCCAACCTCGCGCCACGCCGCCCGCCGCACGGCCAGGGCGGTGCCGGGCAGGAAGCCGACGTCGCGCTCGCACCGGGCATCGCGGGGCGAACGGCTCTGCATCACGGTGCCGGTGAGCCGGCGCAGCGACCCGCCGGCATACCACAGCGCGCCGCCGGGGCGGTCGCGGTGGAGCGGTCCCGCCGCGGCGCCCACGCCTTCCGCGGCGAGGTAGCCGGGGGCGATCTCCACGTCGTGATTGAGGATCAGCCACATCCCGTCGTCGCCGCCGAGGGCCGACAGCGCCGCCACGCCGCGGTTGGCGCCGCCGCCGAAACCGGGGTTGTCGGGGCAGGGCAGGTGGAGCACCTCTGGGGGCAGGTCCTCGGGGCGCAGGGCGCCTCCGTTGTCGACCACCACCACCCGCCGCGCCAGCGGCGAAGGGTCGGCGAGGACGGCGGCGACCGCCCGGCGGGTAGGCTCCGCCTCGCCGTAGTGGACAATCACCACGCCCGCCTGCGGCATCAGGCGGCCCCCCTGCCGGCGGTGAGCGCGATGACCAGGTTGCCGGCGGCGCCGAAGCCGTGGGCGAGCACCACCGCCCGGGCGGCACCGGCGGCGCCGGCGCCGGGGATCCAGGCGAGCTCGAGGGTCAGCGCCAGCACCAGGGTGGCGGCGAGCCAGGCGAGGCTGCGCCGCTGGGCGCGCCACGCGGCGATGACGATGCCGAGCAGCATCGAGGCGACCGCCCCCGGCAGCGCCCACGCGACGACGGTGAGCAGCTCGGCGGCGGCGCCGAGGCCGGCACCGAACACCAGGTGCACCAGCGGCCGGCTGGCCAGGCCCAGGGC